>JBDHAS010000088.1:0-15818 GCA_039588015.1 Gemmatimonadota bacterium
GGATGAACCGCTCTTCCCGTTCGGTCACGGGCTCAGTTACTCGAGCTTCCGCTACGATAACCTACGGCTGCCGGACACGGTGAGCGCAGGTGACCCGCTCGTGGTCTCGGTCGAAGTGGAGAACACCGGTAAGCTGGCGGGGGAGGAGGTGGTCCAACTGTACCTGACTGACCTGGAGGCCTCCGTTCCGGTGCCGATTCGCTCGCTGCAAGGGTTCGATCGGGTCTTCCTGAGGCCCGGCGAACGTCAAACCGCCACTTTCACTCTCACGCCACGTCAACTGTCACTCATCGACGCGGACTTCCGGCGCGCGATCGAGCCGGGCGCCTTCGAGGTCAGCATCGGCGGGAAGCAGCCGGGCTTCACAGGTATCGCCGACGCGCATACCACTGGTGTCGTCTCTGGGTCGTTCGAGATCATCGGAACCAAAAAGTACATCGAAAACTGAAGCTTGGGCTTATCCAACCCGTAGGAGGTCGGTATGAAGAGGCTTCTGGTAACGTTGTGACGGCCTCAAGGTCTTCGTCTCGGTCGACATGGAGGGTATCACCGGCGTCGTGAACTGGGAGGACGTCAGTCGGACAGGTAAGGACTACGACTACTTCCGGCGGATCATGACCGAGGAGACGAACGCGGCCATCGAGGGGGCGCTGGCTGCCGGCGCAACGGAGATCATCGTGCGCGATTCCCATGGTTCCGCCCGGAATATCCTGCCGGCCCTGCTCAACAAGAACGCTCGCCTGATCCGGGATTGGTCCGGCGGTCCGAAGGGAATGATGGAAGGTATCGACGAGAGCTTTGACGCGGTCATCTTTATCGGCTACCACGCGAAGGCGGGCACCCCGGACGCGCTACTCGAGCACACCTCATCCGGCAATGTTGCGGACTTCACGATCAACGGCCGCTCCTTACCCGAGGCTGGTTACAACGCTCTGATCGCCGGCCGCTACGACGTGCCCGCCGTGTTCGCAGCCGGAGACAAGGCGCTCACCGAGCAAGTGCAGGCGCTGCTGGGCGAAGTCGAGACGGTGGCGGTCAAAGAGGGCATCGGTGCGGCGGCGCTGAACCTGCACCCGGAAGTCTCACAAGAGCGGATCCGCGCCGGCGTCGAGCACGCGCTGCGCAACGTGGATCGCTTCGAGCCGCTCAAGTGGCCGGCGCCGTACACGCTGGTACTGAGGCTCAAGAACGAGGAAGCGGTCTACAACGGATCCCACTACCCTGGCGCCAGGCGAACGGGAGACTGGGAGCTAACGTACACGAGCGACGACTTCCTCGATATCATGTACGCCTACGGCGCCATGAGGCGGTAGTCTTTCGGCGGCGGAAGGATCAGAGAATAAGAAATAGCTGCAGGTCGGCGTCATAGAACTCGATAGTGAGCGCACGGGCGGTAGCCATTAGGGCTCCGCCCGCCGAAACGTCATTCCAGCCACGTAGCTTGAACCGAGCTGTAGGTTCCTAGCGATTACGGAACCAGGGACGCTCCATCAGCAACCGAGGCCGGGCCGCCGCGGTATTGCTGAGCACTCGCTGCAGCACGCAAGCGCTGTAGTAGATCTCGGCGTTACCGGCCCCCAAGTCCGTCTCCTCCGCCTTGACACCGCCGTAGAACGTGAAGCCGCCGACGGCGATCAGTTCGCCCTTCACGATCACGGGGCCGTAGAAGACGAAGCCGCCCCCTGCTCTCAAGTCACCCTCCACAAGCAGGAGGCCCTGCCCCATCTGATTGGAGTTGAGAGTTAGATCGCCCTCGGCGTAGATGGTCGGGAACCAGTTGGCGCAAGGCTGTCCCGGGTGCGAAGGATCGCCCCAGTTGTACGGATCCGCCGAGTTGCAGGTATCATCCGCGTTGTAGGAGGGCTCCGGCATCTTCCCAGACATCGTCTGACCGTGAGGTAGCTTGACATCAGCATCCGCGGCCAGCTCGTCGAAGGTGATGTCGCCCAAGTCGAAGAACCAGTCCATGTCCTTGTCTTCCTTCAACGGGGGCACACCCTTCACTTGCGCGGCGCCCTTCCGCTCAAACCTCATCGTATCGGCCATGAGAACGCCGGCCATGTCTTCGTCGAGCGCCGAGCAGTAAGGTCCATTCCAGCTCGGTGGAATGTTGTCGAACCCGACGACGTCCGCCGTCCCGGCCAGCTGGGTACTGTCCAGCACCTCGAGCGCAGCCCTGAAGGGGTTCTCCAGCGGTCGCGTGTGGACGAGCAAGCCGGCGTGCTGGATGGAACCATCGCGCGCGATCCCTTCGGTCCGGACCGCGTAAAGGGAATGAATCGAACTTCCGTCGCCTAGCTTGATGACGCCGGTCCTGTACGACGCTCCGCCCGGCAACGTCCCCGCGTCCAAAAGCCAATAACTGCCCGAGGGCACCAGCGCGTTGGGCACCCTCCACTTGCTCAGGCCTCGGGCGAGGCCTGCCTCGGCGGCGTAGAAAAGACGACGATCATCATGACGGTCGCCGGGAGGCTGAAGCCACTCCGGCACAGAAGTCTAGACCTATCAGCCATAGGTCCTCTCACTCGTCGGCGTTCCCCATCTCTCGACATACAGCGTCCGTCCCCAGGGCTCCCAGCGACGCTGCTGAGAAAGAACTGCGCGACATGTGCAAACAGTCGCGAAAACCGGAACCCAAGAACCGCGGGGTACATCCTGCTATGGGCGCGTAACGCTTAACCTTACAGCTTTGAAGACCACCCCGCGTAAGCCTATTGGGCGCAATGGCTGTGCCAGTTGGCGAACGGCCAGAAGACGCCGAGAGTTCTTCCCATTGAGGTCGCGGAAGAAAGCAGCCATGGCTCGAACAGATGTCGTTGGAGATACCAAGCGTCGCGGGCGGTAGCCCGTGTGGCCCCGCCCGCGAAACGGCCTACTGGCCGCGTTGGTCCTGCCCGCTGCAGGCTCTTAGCGATTGCGGAACCAGGGACGCTCCATCAGCAACCGAGGCCGGGCCGCGGCCGTGTTGCTGAGTACTCGCTGGAGCACGCAGGCGCTGTAGTAGATCTCGGCATTACCTGCGCCCAGGTCCGTCTCCTCCGCCTTGACGCCACCGTAGAACGTGAAGCCGCCGAGAGCGATCAGTTCGCCCTTCACAATCACGGGGCCATAGAAGGTGAATCCGCCCTCTGCGGTAAGGTCACCTTCTACGAGCAGCAGGCCCTGCCCGACCTGCTTGGCCTTGAGGTGCAGATCGCCCTTGGCATAGATGGTCGGGAACCAACTGGCGCACGGCTGCCCCGGATTCTCCGGATCGCCCCAGTTGTAAGGATCCGCCGAGTTGCAGGTACCATCCGCGTTGTAGGAGGGTTCGGGCTTCTTGCCGTCCAGTACTTCGCCGTCAGGAAGCACGACGTCCGCATCGGCAGCCAGTTCGTCGAAGGTGATGTCGCCCAGGTCGAAGAAGCCGACCGTATCCGGATCCTCATCCAACGGCGGCTTGCCCTTCACCTTCGCCCCACCGACCCGCTCGTACTTGATAGTGTCTTCCATGACGACTCCGGCCATGTCTTCATCGAGCGCCGAACAGTACGGGCCGTTCCAAACCGATGGGATATTGTCGAACCCGACGATGTCCGCCGTACCCGCCAGGTAAGTGCTGTCCAGCACTTCCAAGGCGGCCTTGAACGGGTTCTCCAGCGGTCGCGTGTGAACGAGCAGGCCGGCGTGCTGGATTGAACCATCGCGCGCGATCCCCTCGGTCCGTACCGCGAACAGCGAATGTATCGAACTCCCGTCACCCAACTTGGTGACGCCGGTCCTGTAAGACGCTCCGCCCGGCAACGTCCCCGAGTCCAACTGCCAGTATGTTCCCGCTGGAATCAGCGTGTCGGGCACCGTCCACTTCCTCAGGCCCCGAGCGAGGCCCGCCTCGGCGGCGTAGAACGCCATGTCGCGCGACGTTGCACGGACCTGCGAGCGCGCTTCCTGCCGCGCCAGCGAGATCCCGACGACTCCAAGCACGGCGAAGACGATGAGCATCATGATCGTGGCCGGTAGGCCGAAGCCGCTCCGGCATACCAGCTTAGAGCTAGGAGTCATGAGTCCTCTCACTCGTCGGCGTTCCTCATCTTGACATACAGCGTCCGGTCCCTGCGGAGGGGATCGCCGCCGCGCGTGGTCGGGACGATGCCGATGGCGGCAACACCGATCTCGATACCGACGATCGAGTCCAACACGGTCGTCGGGTTGCCGTTAGCATCATAGTAGCCGAGCCGCAGGATCGACGACGCGGAAAAATCGGCCGGTGCCAACTCCGCGATTGTTGTTGGCGTCCCCCCGAGCGCGTCGGTCTTTAACACCCACCTGCCGTTCTCCGTGACTCTCCAATAGCTGGCCGGGTTATAGACCCGCACCGGCGCGCCTAGCGGCACTTGCGATAGGACACCATTCAACGCGGGGACTTCGGCCACCCAACCCTTGGTGTTGTCAGGGCAGACGCCGTCAGTGACCGTGCCGATCGCTGCCAGCTTCCAGTGGTCATCCTTGTAGGTCGCTTTGGCGCCCTGCGAATAGATTGCGGCGCTGTCCAGCTTCAGCGGCGGCGAGTCGGTCAACGTGGTGACGGTGAGCTCTGCGTTCACCGCCATCCGCCTGTCACAGACCCAGTAGATGCCGCGAAAAGCCCGCAGCACCACCGAGTCCTCGCTGGCATAGATCACGTCGCTGGCCGACGGGTTCAGCGGCAACAGCTCCGGGGTGACGACCGTTTCCAGCAACTGCAAGCGGTTCGTCGTGTTCGCCGCATCTCCCGCTACCAAATAGAATCGTTGCTGCTGGATCAGCACGCCCATCATCGCCGCGAGAACGATACTGACGAGAATGATCGCGATGAGGATCTCGACTAGGCCACCGCCGTGCTCCGCTCGAAGCCGGCCCGTCATCGTCTCAGCAGCGCGGTGGTGAGCGTATCGCGCCGCGCCCCCCCGGGAATGCCATACTCGTAGATCAGAACGATCTCCTTGGCCGAGGATGACGCGGTGACCCTCCACGCCATCTCTACCCCCAGGTCTTCCGCAGTACCGTTGGTCAACGCGTCGTAGTCGGTCGATAACAGCTCCTCAACCTGATGTCGTGCGATCGCGAGAGCCCTCAATCGCACGTGCGAGGAGTTTAGACTGGCACCCACCCGGGCAGAGGTCCCGACTATCCCAAGCAGCGCCGTCGAGAAGATGACCAGCGCTATCAAGGCCTCGGTGACACCTACTCCAGACTCAGAGCGTAGCGGTGCTCTCCGAGTTTGATTCGAGGTAGTAGAAGAACTCTTCATTTCTTCTCCGTCTCCTCCAGCCGCTCCAGGACGGCCCCTGTGACCTTCGCGCCCCATCGATCGTCACGGGCGGACAGCAGACCAACAACTGCGCGACGTATGCAAAAAGTTGCCAAGATCGGCCACTCTCGGCCGCGGGGCACGTGACCGTATTGGCAGATGGCGCCTAGTTTTACACCTGAACAGTCGACCCCGCGACCGGGAAATAGGCGCAATCGCTGTGCCATTCGCGGAGTCGCCATCGAGGCACGACGCGCATTATCTTCCTTGCCGATACGCGAGATAGAGAGGACAGCCATGACTAGAAAGGGCCGGTCGGACTGGCGCCGTACCATCAATCGCTACGTGGGGCTGGTCGCGGCCGCGGCAGGGGTGGGCATCGTGTTGAGCAGCTTCCTGTTCCTCACCGATCCCTACTTATGGTACTGGACCGTGGCGGCCGGTCTAGTCGTCGCGGTGCTCGGTTTCGCTTACGGGCTGTTTCCCTTCCTCACCAACCAGCGAAGACATCACGGCCTACGTAACGAAGTCGATGCGTTTGTCAATCTCGTCCGCGACCTCAACACCGCCGCGCTGGTGCAAGAGGGAGACGATGACTTCGAGCGGTTGAAGTCTGCCATGCATGATTCCGTTGAGCGGATGGGCGACCTGGCCGGCCGGGAAGGACGTAGCTAGAGGGCGCTACTCGACCGGTGGCCGACAGGGCCCGGGTGCCGGCCTCTACTTGTCATCCGGCGTGGCAGGCCACAATTTGCTAGTGCATTCCTATGAGCCGTCGCCCTACATACTGCAAGTGAGGGAGATATGGGAGAGAAGGGCCACGGTAGTTGGCGTCGCAAGTTTAACCGCAACGTAGGGCTCGGGGCCACGGTCCTCGGCCTCGCGATCATCCTCAGCAGCTTCCTTTTCCTCGACAATATCGTGGCCTGGTACGCTACGATCATGATCGGGCTCCTTATTGTCTTGAGCGGCTTCCTGTATGGCGCCTACCCGATCCTGACCAGCGAGCGGCGCTATTTCGCTCTGCGCAAGGAGGTTGAGCATTTCATCAAGCTGGTCCGGAAACTGAACGACGTCGCCAAAGCGCCCGAATCGGAGGAAGACGTCGAGACCGTGAAAGCCAAGATGGCCGAGTCGATAGAACGGATGGCGGAGCTGGCTGGCAAAGCAGAGGAGCCTTCTCCCGCCTGAACCGGCCCGACCATAGGCCTTCCGAGCGCCGACCTAGCCCATCAAGCGCAACCCTCCTCGTGCGATCCCAGCTGTTCTGACCCGCTACGTCACGACACCCTCTACCTGGAGGGCAGATGGAAGCCTCGCAGCCAGCAGCGAAGCGGCGTTTCTCCTCTCTAGTCGCCCTGGTCCATCGAGCGCGCGTCACGTTCGAGCGCTTTCCCCTCGTCCTAATCGCGGCGATCGGGGCCGCCACAGTACTTCATCGCCTCGCCGACATCGACTTCGACGAGGCGAAGGGTGCGCAGGCGCTCTATCCGATCCTCATGACTTGCGTGGTCGCGGTGCCGCTTTTCTTGTCGGTGCGGTTGATAGGTGAGAGTCGCACCTGGCCGCGGGTCCTCCGTCTGGCTGTGCCGCTTGGCGGCCTTGTGGCGCTGCTCGTCTACTACGCGTTGCTCCCTTACCCGATCAAGGGTACGAGCCTCGTACAGTTCTTCCTGCTGTTTACGTTCCTGCACCTGGTTGTCTCCTTCGTCCCGTTCATCGGCCGGCGGGGAGAAGAAAACGGATTCTGGCAGTACAACAAGGTGCTTTTTCTGCGTTTTGCCACGGCCGCCCTCTACTCGACCGTCCTCTGGATCGGACTTGCCCTGGCCATCGGTGCCTGCGAAACGCTGTTGGACTTCGATTTCGACTCCGAGATCTACCTGCAGCTGTGGTATTGGGCAGTGGCGGTCTACAACACCTGGTTCTTCTTAGCCGGGATTCCGGAAGACGTACGGGGGCTACAGGCGGTACGCGATTACCCGACGGCGCTTCGCGTCTTCTCACAGTACGTCCTGATCCCGCTGGTTGCCATCTACTTGGTAATCCTCTACGCGTACCTGGCTAAGATCCTCATCGAGTGGAACCTGCCCAAGGGCTGGGTGGGATACCCGGTCACCGGCGTGGCCGTCACCGGCATGCTCGCGTTTCTCCTCGTGTATCCATTGAGGGAACAGGCCGAGAGCGCCTGGATCGCGACCTACGCGAAGTACTTCAATTGGCTGCTCTTGCCGCTTGTCGGGTTGATGGCGGTCGCGATTGGCACGCGCATCGCCGAATACGGCCTAACCGAGCGGCGCTTCATCGCCGCGGTCGCCACAGCCTGGTTGCTTGGCATCGCTGTCTACTCTGCGTACCGCAAGCGAACCGACATCCGTGCGGTTCCCGTTTCTCTTGCCGTGGTGGCCCTCCTCTCGACCTTTGGGCCGTGGAGCGCGACCGCTGTATCACGCTCGAACCAGCTGGGGCGTTTGCGCACGATGCTCGTCAGTGAAGAGGTCATGGTAGATGGCCTCTTGACCAATGAGTCACGCAGCATCGAGTTCGATCGCGAGAAGGAGATCAGCAATGTCGTGAAGTACCTGCACGACTACCACGGCCTCGAGCCGATCCGCTCATGGTACGAGCGATCGGATCTCCCCGAAGATCTAACACCTTCGCTCGCGATGGAGGAGATGGGCCTCGAGTACATCGGCAGGTGGGTCGCTGAGGCCGACCAATTCTACATCGACGTGCCCTCGCCCAACCCGCTCGCGGTAGAGGGATTCGGTTATCTCTACGAGGCTTCAGAATTCTGGAGCGACGAACCAAGCCAATTCCACGCCGCGATCGACTCAGTCACCGAACTCTCTCTGCGGGGGACGATCGTTCGCCTCGGCATGGCGGCAACTCCCTCTGCCACGCTGGAGTTGGATTTGGCTCCGGTGATACTCGACCTGCGCGCGCGAGACGAACGCGGCGAGGCCTACGGCCCGCAGGCATCCACTATCGAGGCCGAGAACGAGCAATACCGGCTAGCGATATACCTGAAAGCCGTGGGCGGGTCAGGAGACTCGACATCTCTCGAGCTGAGCCAGCTTACTGCGTCGTTCCTCATCGCCAAGAAGTAGAACTCTAGGGTTGCGAGATCGGCTAGGCTCTGTTCGCCAGGGCACTATGCGACCGCGGGGACGACCACAGCGGCCGCGTCGCTCCGCGCTTGCCTACGTGCCAGCGTCTCGTCCGTCTCCTCATGAAGTGATTGTCTTAGAAGGGGTGATGCCCCAGCCGAGAGGACCTTCGGCGATGGTCACGCCGGTCGGACGGTGGGTGATGCGGATGGTTTTAGTATAGGCCGCAATAGCACTCTTTTCAGTATTACGTCCCCGGCGTACGTTCTGTCACTCGGACACTCGACGAAGGAGGGCTGTGGTGAATTGGGCGGCGCGACTACTGAATTTCAAACGTGGCGAATTGCCGCTCGCTTTCTTGGCAGCGGCGTTCTACTTCTGCGTGCTGTGCGGCTACTTCTTTCTGCGACCAGTTCGAGACGCGATGGGGGTCTCGCGCGGCATGGGCGATCTGCGCTGGCTGTTCGTCGTAACGTCGATGAGCTCGCTGATCGTCGTCCTCCTGTTCGGCGGGGTGGTGAGCCGATTCGACCGACGCCGGTTCATTCCCATCGGCTACCTCTTTGTGATCGTGTGTCTGGGCGTGTTCTCAGGTCTCTTGATCGTCGATGCCGGTGCGGGTGGAGGGCTGATCGGCACGGACGCGGAAACTAATGTGGCCCGAGGCGTGGGGTACACGTTCTACGTCTGGCTCAGCGTGATCAACCTCTTCGTCAACAGCCTCTTCTGGGCGTTCATGGTCGACGTCTTCAGCGTGGATCAAGGCAAGCGCATGTTCGCCTTCATTGGCATCGGAGGCACTCTCGGCGCGATCATCGGCGGTTGGGCTACGAATCACGTCAGTGGAATGACCGATTCCGTCTATCTCCCAGCCGGCCTTATGTTAACCGGTGCCACCCTGTTCGGGCTTTCCATCGTCACCATGCTGACGCTCGACAGAGTCGCCGTCCGCTCTCAGCACTCGATCCTGTCGATCGAGCGGGATGCGCAAACCCCCGGGAGTGGACCCGGTCAGAGAATCGGCGGGACATTCTGGGAGGGCGCGACCGCAGTGGTCACGTCTCCCTACCTGCTCGGGATCGGAGCGTACATCGTGCTGATGGCGATCTCGAACACGATGGTCTATTTCACGCAAGCAAACGTCATCCTCGACAACACCGATACATTCAGCCAACGTGTCGGCGGATTCGCGCAGTTCGACATGCTCGCCCAGATCGCGACTCTGATCACGCAGATCCTCATCACTACGCACCTGATCAGGCGACTGGGCGTCGGTGTCACGTTGTGCGTGCTGCCGTTGGTAACGGTGGCCGGGTTCGCCGTGCTTGCCATCTGGCCGCTCTACGGGGTGATGGCAATCTTCCAGGCACTGCATCGGGCCACTCGTTATGCGGTTTCCCGGCCCGCCCGCGAGACGCTGTTCAGCGTCGTTCCCCCGGCCGAGAAGTACAAGGCTAAACCAGTGGTGGATGTGTTCTTGTATCGTGGCGGGGACGTGGCCGGAGCTGGGATCGATGGGGCGCTGCGGGCGCTAGGCCTCAGCTTGGGGTGGGTGGCGGCGACCACCGTTCCCCTCGCGCTCATCTGGGGAGTGCTGTCGGTCGGTCTGGGGCGCGCGCAGCACCGGAAGGATGTCGCGAGCGGCTCGGCGGACCCGGCCGGAGAGGGGGTTGCGGCTCAGGCGAGCTGAGCGCGGTTATCGCCCGGCTGGGCTCAAGAGTGCGAACGACTCCCCAAGCGGCCACTCCCTAACGGCCGCGCTCGCCGCAGGGCGCGCGTGGCTGGTCTCAGTTCATCAAGCTCTATACAGCCGCCGATGGTAATGGCGATGAGGATGAAGATGATGATCGAGTCTCCATCCCCACGTTCATCACCATCCTCATCTTCATCTCCATCCTCGTAAGACGGCTAGGCATCGGCGGCTCGAGCATGCCAAGCTGCGAGTACCTCCGTTTCCTTCTCGGCGTCGAGCCCGGCGCGCGGCTCCGCGCGCCGTTCCTCCGACAGCGTCTTCCACCACTTCAGGGTATCCCTCGCGGTCACAGCGAGCGGACGGTACGTCAGCCCAGCGGCAATGGCACGGCTGTTGTCCATGGAGGCGAAGCCGGCCATCTCCCCTCGCGGCGGAATCCACGCCGTCATGTGGGCCCACGGCGCCACCTCGTGCTCCGCCAGGAAATCGGCATCCACCCACGTGAAGGAGATCTCGTTGCTGACGACGGCACGCATGCCATAGAGCAGTTCCGCCATGCTGAGCGGCGATAGCGGGCCAACGCCGCTGAACGTGCCAAGCGTCCGGTTCTCCAGTAGGCGGATATCGAACTCGGCCAAGTCTCGCGCATCGATGTATTGGGTCGGGTCGGTGGGTTCGCCGGGCGCCATGACCTCGCCGCCGCGTGCGACGCGGACGGGCCAGTAGGTCCAGCGATCGGAGCGGTCGCCGGGCCCCACGATCAGATGGGGGCGAACGATGATCGCCCCATCGGGAAACGCCTTCCTCGCTTCCTCCTCGCAGAGCGCCTTCAGTGCTCCGTACGTCTGGCCCGTGATCTCCTCGACCGTCGGGTCGTCGATCGTCGCCACCGGGTCGTCCTCGTTGATCCCATCCTTGCTGAAGTCAGCGTGTACCGACAGCGACGAAGTAAACATATAGATGTCCGCCGCATCCTTCAGCAGCCCCGCAGATTGGCGCACCCAGCGCGGGATCGAGGCCGAGTTGTCGATTACGGCATCCCACTCGCGACCCTCGAGCGACGCGAGATCGTCGTCCCGGTCGCCGACCAGCTTCTCGACCTTGTCGAACAGCTCCGGGTGCACGGTCGGTTCCGTGCGGCCGCGATTGAAGATCGTGACTTCGTGACCCCGTGCGAGCGCATACTTGATCTGATATGGGCCGGTAAATGCGGTCCCCCCCAAGATGAGAATGCGCAGCGATTTCTCGGCTTTTGGGATCTTCGGCTCGTCTGCGTGCGCTTCGCTCAGCACTCCCATGCCGAGGGCACCGCCGGCAGCCGCCGTCATCTGTAGGAACTCTCGTCTCGTCGTCGACATGGCCATAGCTCCCTTCCAGCGGGTCCCCATGGTTCGGTCAGTCCCAGCACGAGGGCTACTGCTCAAATGAGCTTCACATTCTACGACCCCAAGGGGCGACGTGCCAGAAGCACGGCGAAGCCCTCTGTCGGTACCGCTCCGCCGACAGCGTTTGTTGACGGCCCCAGCGCCGTATCTCTAGATTCCGCACGCACTATCTCAAAGACGGAGCCACGGCGGTGGTCTGCTGCCGCCGAGCCCAGCGAGCCCGTTCTGTCATCTAGCCGGGAGGTCTAAATGCATTCGCTGAAGAGCCGCGCGGGCGTCTTCCTCTTCGCCCTAACGGGGTTCGCCTGTGCCACCGCGAGCCAGCAGCCCGCCGCGCTGTCAGAGCAGGACGTGGAGGCGATCCGCACGCTGATAGAGCAGGACTTCACAGCCAAGCTGGCCGCACACGACATGGAGAGCGTCGGCGCGATGCTCACGGAGGCGGCTGTCATAATGCCGTTCGGTGAACCCCAGCAGCAGGGAAGAGCGACGATCGTCGACATCCTGGACAGAAACTGGGGGGTATTGCCGATTGCCGAATTCACGCAGCAAGCGCTGAAGATCGACGGACGCGGCGATCTCGCTTACGCACACGGCACCTACTCTATCAAGGTCCAAGGCGAGGGCATGCCCCAGATACAGGACCAAGGGAAGTTCCTGACCATCTTCGAGAAGCAGGCGGATGGCTCGTGGTTGATGTCCACGACAAGCTATAGCAGAAACATCCCAAAGCCCGAAGTCAGCGAGGAGTAGGGACAGGCGAGGCGCGCGGCGCGGCGAACGCTCGAGGCGGGTTGGTTCGCCGCGCTGCCGTGTCTGTCGGCCGCCCGCCGCCGCAGCAGCAAAGCGTCGCCTAGGTCTGGCTGCTAGAGCTTCTCTCCCGTCGCGTGCCAGGCCGCCAGCACTTCAATTTCCTTCTCGCGCCGAAGCTGTCGCGGTCGAGCGCTGCGCCGCTCTTCCGACTGTGCCTTCCACCACTCCAGGTTATCGTAGGCCGTGACGGCCAGCGGTCTGTAGGTCAACCCATTCTCGACGGCGCGTTCGGCACTGATCGTCGACATGCCCAGCGTATCGCCACGCGGCGCAACCCACGGTACCACGTAAAAGACCTGGTGCTCCGCCAGAAAGTCGGTGGGCACCCAAGTGAACGCCACAGCGGAAGAGGTGATCGCGCGGACTCCATACAGCAATTCCGCGGTCGAGAGCCGGGAGAGAGGGCCGGTAGCATTGTACACGCCGGCGTTGCCGTCCTCGACCATGCGGATCATCCACTCTGTGAGGTCCCGCACATCGATGTACTGCACAGGATCGGTCCGACTGCCCGGCGCCAGAACCTCGCCTCCCTCGTCTATCCGCTCGACCCAGTATGTGAGCCGGTCGTTCGGATCACCCGGGCCAAGGATATAGTGCGGTCGCACGACGATGGTCCGGTCGGGAAACGCCTTCTGAGCCTCGAGCTCCGAGAGCGCCTTGTTCACTCCATAATTGCCCGACCTTCCGGCATCAGGGTCAAGCTCGAGCCTTGGCGGCACCGACTCGGTGATGTCGTGAGTGCGATAGGGGTAATACACTCCAGTGGACGAGGTGTACATGTAGTATGGAACCGAGTCCTTGAGCAGGCCCGCCGAATCCTCAACCCACTTCGGATCTGTCGCGGAGTTGTCGATCACCGCATCCCACTCACGCCCTTCCAGCGCTTTCAGGTCGTCATTACGGTCACCCCGCAGCTTCTCCACCTTCTCGAAGATCTCCGGGTAAAGCTGAGGCTTCGTCTTGCCTCGGTTGAACATCGTAACCTCGTGGCCGCGCTCTAGTGCGTAGCGGATCTGGTATGGACCCAGATAGGTCGTGCCGCCGAGGATGAGGATCCGCATCGGTTTCCCCACCCTTCTAACGGGACGATCCCCACCCAGAACAGCCCCGACTTGACTCAGACCGAGCGCGCCAGCGGCTGCCACCGATCTCTGCAAGAACTCCCGGCGAGTAGTGACCATCTTCTCTCTCCTAGTATCGCTTCCGGTACGCGTTCAGCGCGCGGTCGGTTGTCCCTAGCTTCGATCCGGCCGTGCATGCCATGCAGCCAGCACTTCCTTCTCGCGCTCAGCCGGCAGGCCCACTCGCGGGTTCGAGCGTCGTTCATCCGGCAGAGACTTCCACCACTCGAGGGTCTCGGCGGCGGTGACAGCCAGTGGCCTGAAAGTCAGTCCTTTTTCGATAGCGCGATCACGACTAATACTGCCGTAGCCTCGGTTGCTTTCCGTCGGCGGAAGCCAGGCAGGCATATCCGACCACGCCCGTACATCGCGTTCGGCAAGGAAGTCGGCGGCGACCCACGTGAATGAGATCTCATTGCCCACCGCAGCGCGGATGCCGTACAGCATTTCCGCCATCGAAAGGTGTGAGCGCGGACCGACCGTGTTGTACACGCCCGGCACCTTCTGTTCGACCAGGCGTATGCACCACTCGGAGACATCGCGGGCATCTATGTAGCGCACCAAAAAGGTCGGATCGCCGGGCGCCATCACCTCGCCGCCGCGGTCGATGCGCACCGGCCAGTACGTCCAGCGATCGGTCGGGTCCCCGGGGCCGACGATCAATCCTGGCCGCACGACCGTCGCTCGGCCCGGGAACGCCTTCTCTGCCTCCCTCTCGCAGAGGACCTTGAGCCCACCATAAGTCCGGCCGCTGACCTCCTCGACCGTCGGGTCGTCCAACTCGCGGACCGGCGCCGTCTCGTCCATACCCGGCTCCGGGTATCCCTGGTAGACCGAGAGCGTAGAAATGAACAGGTACTGGCCCGCAGTGTACTTGAGCAGCCCCGCCGAATCGCGAACCCAACGCGGGAGCCTAGCCGAGTTGTCAATCACAGCATCCCACTCGCGGCCCTTCAACGCCTCGAGGTCGTTATCACGGTCACCGCGTAGCCGCTCTACCTCTGGAAACAGATGCGGGTTAGTTCTGCCACGATTGAACAACGTGACTTCATGGCCGCGCTCGAGAGCATACCGAACCTGGTGTGGGCCGATGAACCCCGTACCGCCCAAAATCAGGATTCGCAGCGGTTTCCCGGCGCGTGCTGCCGCCGCTTCGCCCGCATGGGCGCGACCGATGGTGCCGAACGCCAGCGCGCCGGTGAGCGCGGCGGACATCTGCAGAAATTCTCTCCGATTCGACGGCATCGTTCCCTCCTGACGACCGCAGCAGACGCAGTGAAACGCACGTTGTTAGCGAAGGATCAGCCACACAGGAAGCTGCCATCCCACAGGCGCAGCCCTCTAGAAGGGGACAAGGTAGGGAGGCCCCTCCTCGGCGACTAGAGCGTCACGCCGGACCCCGGCTCAGGGCGGCATCTCGCCTCGTTTGACCGTTCGGGCGGCTCGCCTCTAGATTGCGCGCGCCGACCAACCAGACACAGCTACGAACCGGGGGACTCCAGTGCGTTCGCTCTTATACGCGCAGCTACTGCTCCTTGCCGCTAGTCCAGTCGCGGCACACGCCCAGGGCGAGAAGGTCGATCAAGCCGTGGAGCGCCACGCTCCCGCGATCATCGAGCTCAGGCACCAGATTCACCAGTATCCGGAACTTGGGAACCGAGAGTTCGAGACTGCGAAACTGATCGCGGCGCACCTGGAGAAGCTTGGTTTCGACGAGATCCAGACTGGCGTCGCGCATACCGGCGTCGTGGGCGTTCTCCGTGGCGGAAAGCCGGGACCGGTCGTAGCGGTCCGCGCCGACATGGACGCTCTGCCCGTGACCGAGGACACGCCCTATCCGTTCAAGTCGACCGTTCGTACGACCTATCTGGGCCAAGACGTGGGCGTGAGCCACGCTTGCGGTCACGACATACACACCGCGGTGCTGCTCGGGGTGGCCTCGGTGCTGGCCTCGCTACGCGACGACCTACCGGGAACGGTCAAGTTCATCTTCCAGCCCGCGGAAGAAGGGCCGCCGCCCGGTGAAGAAGGCGGCGCGCCGCTGATGGTGGAAGAACGTGTCCTCGACAACCCGAGGCCTACGGCGATCTTCGGCCTGCACACGAATCCGGGGTTGGAAGTGGGGCATGTCGGCTACGCCGTGGGGCCAGCGCTGGCTTCCTCCGATCTCTTTCAGATCACCATTCGAGGCAAGCAGTCGCACGGCGCATCACCCCACCTCAGCATCGATCCGATCGTGATGGCCTCGCAAGCCGTGATGGGGTTCCAGACTATCCGCTCCCGGAATCTTCCGCCTCTGCAGCCGAGCGTAATCTCCGTCGGCATCATCCGCGGCGGCGAGCGCTTCAACATCATACCCGCAGAGATCCACCTGGAAGGCACGGTACGCACCTACGATGAGGACGTCCGAAACGCGATCGAGCGGCG
>JBDHAS010000089.1:0-13488 GCA_039588015.1 Gemmatimonadota bacterium
TTCGAGGTGGGGGATATGACCCGAACACCCGGATCTGGTGTATCGGCCCCTAACCTAGCCGAACCGAGGAACGGGCCTGGTTTGACGGCTATGCGTTCCAGCTGGCTCCGCAGAAGCGCGGCGGTTGAAAGACACAGGCAATCAGACCGTGTCTATCCAAAGCCGAAGAGCCGGTTGAAGTACAGCTGCAGCGCCTCAGCGTGGGAGCGATCGTCCCTGTGAGCTTGTGAGGTAGTATTTCTTCATTCGATAACGCAGGGTATCGCGGCTCATGCCGAGAAGACGCGCGGCATGTGCCACGTTGCCCCTCGTTCGCGCCAAGGCCTGCTCGATGACGCTGCGCTCGACATCCTCCATGCGAAAGCCTTCGGCCGGCAGTTGAAAAAGGTTGTCCCCTTCAGGATCCCGGGAAGCGCCGCGGATCTCCATCGGCAGGTGCTCCGGCCGAATCTCATCCGTGTCTTCCAGGATAAGCGCTCGTTCAAGCACGTTGCGGAGCTCGCGGACGTTGCCCGGCCATGAATACGCCTCGAGGACGTGCATCGTGTCCAGAGTCAGTGTCGGCACCGCGCACTTCAGATCACGGGCCAATTGCTCAACGAAATAGAGGGCGAGCGGCGCACAGTCCTCAGGGCGTTCGCGCAACGGTGGAATCACCACATCGATGACTTTTAGCCGATAATAGAGGTCACTCCGGAACTCGCCTCGTTCAACAGCTCCGTCCAGCTTGCGGTTCGTGGCGGCGATGACTCGTACATCCACCGGGATGTCGATTGTCCCTCCCAGCCGCTTGAACCTTGAATCTTCCAGGAACCGCAGCAGTTTGGCCTGAGCCCCGAGCGGCATGTCTCCGATCTCGTCCAGCAGAAGCGTGCCTCCGTCGGCCAGCTCGGCGAGACCCTTCTTACGCTCACGCGCGTCAGTGAAGGCACCACGTTCGTGGCCAAACAGTTCCGCCTCGACGAGCTGCTCGGGCAACGCCGTGCAATTGATCTCCAAGAACGGCTTATCCTGCCGGTTGCTGCGGGCATGAATGGCGCGAGCAACGAGATCCTTGCCGGTCCCGCTCTCCCCCTGAAGCAGAACGGTGGCCGACTCTGTGCGTGCCACCTTCTCCACGATGTCGGCGAGCTGGCGCATCGCCGTGGAGCGGCCTACAAATTCGACGCTAGCGATCTGCCAGCGGTGCTGTTTGCGCAGAGCTAGAATCTCCTGGCGGAGGCGCTGAGTCTCGAGAGCCTTCTCGATGGTAATGAGCAGGTCGTCCAGGTCTAGCGGCTTCTCGAGGAAATGGTAGGCACCCGCCTTCACCGCCCGAACCGCCGTCTGTACCTCCCCGTACGCCGTAACGATCACGACGACAAGGTCATGGTCGATTTCGCGAAGCCGACTGACAAGTTCCAGGCCGTCTGCGTCTGGGAGCCGCAGATCGAGAAGCATCAGTCTTGGGCTCTCCTCGGTCGCAAGACGCAGTGCTTCGTCGCCTGTCGCCGCCTCTCTCACTGCGTAACCGGCTGCGCCGAGGTGTTCGCTCAGCCAGCTGCGAAAGAGGTCCTCATCATCGACAACGGCTATGAGGGGTGGGCCGCTCATGGCACTACTGCCTCCTGAGGCATCGCCGGAATGACGAGCGTGAACGTGGATCCTTCGCCGACCACGCTCTCGATCTCCATATGGCCGCCGTGGCGTTCAACGATTCCCCGCGTTATAGCCAGTCCCAGTCCGGTGCCCTGGTGTTTGGTCGTATAGAACGGCCGATAGATCCGGTCCATCTGTTCGGACTCGATCCCAACTCCGGTATCGGTGATCGCGAAACGTACGTTGCCGTCAGCGCCTTGGAGGGAAATCTGAAGCATCCCCCCGGGCTTCATCGCTTGGATCGCGTTCAGGGCCAGGTTGATCAGAGCCTGGGTAAGAAGTTCCGGATCGACTCGCACCTTCGGCAGCCCTTCAGCCTGCTGCGCCGTGATCCGCACTCCTGCGGCATCGGCCTGTGGACGCACGAGTGCAATGAGCCGCTCCAACAGCTGCTTGGGTTCGGTCCAGGTAAGGAGCGGTTCTTTGGGTCTGGCGTAGCTAAGCAAGTCTTGAATGGCCGACTCCATACGGTGAACTTGCGCCTGCATCTGCTCTAGGATGGCAGCCGACTTCGAATCTAGCTCGACCTGTCTCGCGAGTAGGTCGACGCCGCTTGCGAACCCAACGAGTGGGTTCTTTATCTCGTGCGCTATGCCGGACGCCAGCTCGCCCACGGAAGCAAGCTGTGCTGCCCGACGTAGCTCTTGCTCGTGAAGTTCCCGGATTTCGATCGCGGACGCCTGAAGCTCGCTGGACATCTGATTGAACGTGCGCCCGAGGTCACCCAGCTCATCGTCTCGTTCGATCTCGACTTCAACACCTAGATCGCCCTTGCGAATGCGCTCGGCCGCTCCGACAAGGCGTCGCAAGGGACCAACGATGGAACGGGCTACGAACCAGACTACTGTGACCAGCAAGAGCGCGAACACGCTCTCGAGCGCGGCCGCGAGAAACGCGAGGCCGCGTAGTTGGCCGAGAGCGCTAGTTACCGATACCTCCGAGATGTGCAGCCACGCAGCGCCCGGCACGGCAACGGAAGTGCCAACTACTTCTACGCCCTCGTAGTTGACGTAACGGGCCACCGAGCCCGACGGCCGGTTCGCGAGCGGCGATGGGAGGCGCTCCTGGTAGTCAATGGGGGTATGTGGGTGCGAAACGAACACGGGGCGGCCTGAGTGGTCGACGATGAACGCGTGGACGTCAATTGCCAGATGCTCGGGAATGCTGAGAAACGACTGTAACTTCTCAAAGCCCACGGTCGCCCCAAGCACGCCTATCGTTGTCAGCTGGTCGTCGCGTATCGGCACGCCTAGACGGTAAACAGGCACCACGCTTTCATTCCGCGTCTCCCAGTCCCCCCCGAAGTAATGCTCGGCGCGACCCTGGCGGAAAAGCTGGCTTGCCGACCAATCCTGTCCGAGCCGGGTTTGGTCCGTTGCGGCAACCAGCGTTCCCTCACGGTCTATAACGAAGAGCTCAGTGAGCGACTCAAGTTCCCGGAGTTCATGATCGAGGTGGGCTTCAAGTGGCGTGGCAGAACGTCCGCTTCGCTCACCCGTCTTCACGGCTGCCGCCGCAGCTGGAATCGTTCGAAACAGAGTGCTGTTGGCCGCCGCAATTCCCGCGAGGAATAGCTGGTGGCGCTCGACCTCCGTAGCTACCTGCTCCGCTTGGAGTTCCGCGAGGGCGCGCAGGTAGCGTCGCATCTGCTGTTCGATGATCCCGCGGCTTACGACGAAGCCCACGCTGTTAGAGACAAGCAGAGGTACGAGCGAGAGTACGAGGAACCACAACAGAATCCGGCGACCCAGTCCGCCCCGGAGCGGCGTTCTCCCCGAGAGCGAGCGCCAGATGCTACCTCGGGTCAACGGCACCGTCCAACAATCCGCTCAACCTTTCCAGAAGCGCGTTGTGACCGGGAGACTTTGCGACCCAGTCAACCTCCCCCAGTCGCTGCGGCGGTTCACCTTGTGGCCGCGGCGTCGCACTATACACGAGCATCAGCGGAACCGCCGCCAATTCCCTCACCCGTAGCAGCAGCGATACCCCATCTATTCCCGGCATGCGGTAGTCGGTGACCAGCACATCGGGCTCTACTTCCTCCGTCAGCGCCAGCGCTTCCTCCGTCGAATCGGTTGCCCATACCTCGTAGCCGCTAGCCTCCAGGGCATCCGACACGCTGAGTAAGACCAAACGGTCGTCGTCCACCACAACGATCCTCTTGCTCACTCTCGTTCCTACCTCCCCGAGCATATGGTGACCCAACTGGATTGTGGGGATGTGAGCCTTTGCCATGCCAGGTTTGGCAAGAACGATACCGTTGAGAGACACTCCGAAGTATAAGGCGCTCCGCGTACTAAAGCGATCCCCAACCAAAGGAAAGGGTGAAATCCCCCAGCTTTGTTGGGTTATTTGCCCCTATCGCCGGCCTATTTCGCGTCGTCTCTTGCCGCAAGTTGCATAAAAACAATGAGTTACAGCTCCCGGTTGAGTGGTACGAGTTCTGCTCTTTCAAGGTTCGGGAAGCCGGGCACGTCATTGGGGAGCCTGCTTACGGACGCACACGACATTCTCTATTCAAGCGCAGCGCTCACAAACGCGACCACGTATCCGGATCCAAGCCCTAGAAAACAGTACAGCAATCTCGGCTCGAGCGCGGTCATCCCCCTCAGCGATGCCTCAGGGGGGTGACCGCATACATGAACGTCAGATACGAGATATCCAGAATGCAAGGTACTGCAGGTGATCGCGGCGGATTCGCTCGCGCCCGCTTGGGCTACGTCGGGCTCGGCCTGACGTTGATCGCCATAATCGTCGTCACCGTGGCGGTCGCGCGTACACCTCCCGTTCCACAACCGGTCGCGTTCAACCATCTCAAGCATACCGGTGAACTCGGACTCAACTGCGAATTCTGTCATGCCTACGTCACGAAGAGCGCGCACGCCGGACTACCGGATGCACGAACCTGCACGATGTGCCACCAAACTCAGCAGGGCACGTCAGCCGAGGCTACTCGGGTGACGACGCTCCTGGCCGAAGGCGATCCACTGACGTTCAACAAGCTGTTTGGTCTTGAACCGCATGTGTTCTACACGCACCGCCGACATGTCGGGATCGCCGAACTCGAGTGCCGAATCTGCCACGGCGATATCGCCCAGAGCGAACGCCCGCCCGATCGGGCGTTGGTGAAGATCGATATGGATTTCTGCATGGACTGCCATCGCGAGCGGGGAGAGACGCTCGACTGCAACGCATGCCACCGCTAAGGCGAGGAGGAACCGGATGAGCCCCAGTCGGCGTGAGTTCCTGTGGACCATGAGTGCCGCCGCCGCGACGGTGGCGCTGAGGGGAGCGCAGGACGTTCTCTGGACGCCGGAAGACGTGGCGGACCCCGGATGGGCACCCGGGATCGAAGAGCAACGAAACTCCGCCTGCCTGATTTGCCCCTCGCGCTGCGGGATCCGCGGCCGCCTGGTGGACGGACGTCTCGTTAGGATAAACGGCAATCGCCTCCATCCGCTAAGCCGTGGCGGCCTCTGTCCACGCGGCGTCGCCGGGGTGCAGTTGCTTTATCACCCGGAGCGACTCGCTGCGCCGGTCGTGCGCTCCGGTCCTCGCGGCGGCGGCCAGTGGCAGACGGTCACGCCCGAGCAAGCTATGGCGCGCATCTCGGATCAGCTTGGCGGGCTCAGGTCAGCCGGTCGACCCGAGGCGCTAGCACTTCTGGCGGGCTACTCCGCCGGCACCATGCAAGATCTTTGGCGTCAGTTCCTGCGCTCTTTCGGGTCACCCAACTACGTCGCCGATGAGTACGAGGACGGAACGGACGCCGTTATGGCCCTCATGCACGGTATCCCGCGTCGACCTAGCTACGATCTCGACCGCGCCCGACTAGTGCTCTCATTCGGTGCCCCGTTGTTCGAGTCTTGGTGGTCTCCGCTTCAGGCGTTCGTGGCCTTCGCGAGCCCGGACGATGAGAGAGAGGGGGGGCCGCGCTTTGTCCAGGTAGACACACGTTTCTCTCGTACGGCCGCGCGCGCCCACGAGTGGGTCGGTGTGCGGCCGGGAACGCATGCGGTGCTCGCCCTCGGCATCGCCTATGTGCTGATAAGGGACGAGTTGTACGATGCCAACTTTGTGGCACGGCACGTCTCCGGCTTCGAGGATTATGTGGATGCGCGGGGCCGATCTAGGGAGGGCTACCGATCGCTGGTGATGCGCAACTACAGAACCGAGGAAGTATCCGCTGCCACCGGAGTACCGGTTGCACGCATAACAGGGCTGGCCAGAGCGATCGCAGCAAACCGCCCGGCTCTTGCCGTCTGCGGAACGGACGTCACGTTCGCCTCGAACGGCCTGTTGGCCAGCGCGGCCGTGCACAGCATCAACGTGCTGATGGGCAGCATCAACCGTCCGGGCGGTGTGCTCTTCCCGGACGCTGCTCCACTCGGAGCCCTTGGTTCGCTGGTGTTGGATGAGACCGCCCATGCCGGCGGCGGTCGCGAGCCGATCGGAGGTCCCAAACCACCGTTCGGTAGCGGCGGCGAGTCACTCCGCTTCGCCGAAGCCGTAGCCGGAGACGAAGCCGAGGTGGAGGCGCTGATGCTCTACTACACCAACCCCATCGCCTCGTCCACGCACCCCTCGGTCTGGCGCGAAGCGCTCGAGAAGATCCCCTTCATCGTCAGCTTCTCACCGTTCCTCGACGAAACTACCCGCTACGCGGACGTGGTTCTCCCGGACTTGCTTCCGTACGAACGCTGGCAGGACGCGCCGAATCCAACGAGCTACCCGTATCCGGTATGGGGACTCGCCCGACCACTGGTCGAACCTCACGAGGGTGCGATGCACAGCGGGGACGTCATTCTTGCCCTCGCCAGAAGCTTAGGCGGCAGTGTGGCCGAGAGCCTGCCATTCGAGAGCTTTGAGGCCCTGCTTAGGGAAAGGGCCCGCGGCCTATTTGCCGTTCGGCGCGGCATGACGTTGGGTGGTCGCTTCGAGCGGACGCACCATCGGCAGATGGAAGAGCGCGGCTGGTGGCTACCGGAACACACCGACTTCGAAGCGTTCTGGGAAGAATTGGTCGAGCGGGGTGGCTGGACCGATCTGTTCTACGATCATACCGACCCCCACCGTCTAGCCCGAACAGACAGCGACCGAATCGAGCTGATGCCGGCGGCGCTGCTAGCCGTGCTCGACTCGGAAGGATCCGGGCCCAGGCCCTACCTCGACATCGCTAATCATGCCGCGGAAGGTTCAACCGAGTTCGGGTTGCGGCTCATCCCTTACCGCGTATCCACCTTGGCCTCGGGCACTCTCACCCTGGAGCGCTGGCTGGCCGAGCAACCGGGCATATTCCCCGACGTCCTTTGGCACCCGTGGGTCGAGGTGGCACCCGAGACTGCGGCTGAGCTGGGACTCGGCGACGACACGAAAGTGTGGGTGGTCTCGCCCCGCGCCCGCTACCGAGCCCACCTCAAAGTGTCTCCAGGGGCGGCGCCCGAGACCGTCTGCGCCCCTTACGGTCTCCGGCATCCCGACGGCGAAGCGGCCAATCCGCTCCAGTTGCTCGATGGCTCGACCGACCGACTTACGGGACATCCGAGCTGGTCTTCCACCTTTGTGCGCCTCGAACGGGCGTGACGGATCAGAATATGGCACGCTGGGGAATGGTGATCGACTTGGACCGCTGCACGGGCTGTGCGGCATGTGAGGTGGCGTGTAAGAGCGAGAACAACATCGCCGCAGTCTCCGCCGACCAGGCGGATATGGGGCGCGCCACCAGCTGGATGAGGGTCATGGCGCATCTGGAAGGGGAGTTCCCCGATACGTCGATGCATTTTTACCCTCGCCCTTGTATGCACTGCGACAATCCACCCTGCATCAGGGTCTGTCCCGTGGAGGCGACCTATATCGATGACGAGGGTATCGTCGGCCAGATCTACTCGCGCTGCATCGGCTGCCGGTACTGCGCCAACGCCTGCCCCTTCATGGTGAAGTACTTCAACTGGTACGGACCCGAGTGGGCTGAGTCCGAGCGACACCACCTCAACCCGGACGTGTCGGTTCGACCAGCCGGTGTCATCGAAAAATGCACATTCTGTCACCACCGACTGCAGAAGGCTCGGGAAGATGCGCGCGCCGAGGGACGCGAACTGCGCGAGGAGGACTATCAACCCGCGTGTGCCGAGATCTGTCCCACCGGCGCCATCGTATTCGGCGACCTGGATAACCCGAGTCATAGGGTAGCTAGCTCGAAAGAAGATCCTCGGGGGATGCGCATCATGGAGGATTTGGGAACGCACCCGAAGGTCTATTATCTACGACCGAGAGAGTGAGATGCGACAAGTCGTGAGAGAGAAGCTGGCCCGCATGTCGACCGACGAGCAGATCCTTCTACGGCCGTTGGTTGACACTTCGCGCGGCTTTTACGTCGTTGCAGCCTTGCTCGCGGGCGTCACGCTCTGGGGGATGTTCGCCTATTACCTTCAGGTCACCTACGGCCTCGGCCGTACCGGGCTGAATCGTCCTGGGTACTGGGGCATCTACATTATCTGCTTCGTCTTCTTCATCGGGATCAGCCATGCCGGCACGTTGATCTCCGCCATCCTTCGCGTCAGCAAAGCGGAGTGGAGGCGCTCGATCACCCGCTCTGCCGAATTGATCACCGTTCTCGTCATCGGCTTCGGCGCCATCCAACCGATCACCGACCTGGGCCGCCCCGATCGGGTACTCAACGTCATTCTAAACGCCCAGCTGCTCTCGCCGTTGCTCTGGGATGTCACGAGCATTGGCCTCTATTTCATCTCGTGTACGATCTACCTGTACGTCCCGATGCTGCCCGACCTGGCAATCATCCGCGACTCCGGTATCAAGGCGCCCCGCCTCTATCGCTTTCTCGCTGCCGGCTACCGCGATACGCCGGCGCAGCGTGCGCGGCTGGAGCGAGTCATCGGGGTTCTTTCGATCATCGTGATCCCGATAGCAGTGTCCGTCCACACCGTGATCGGGTGGATCTTTGCGATGACGCTGCGACCGATGTGGCACAGCACCATCTTCGGACCCTACTTCGTCATGGGCGCGATCTATTCCGGTATCGCCGCCATCCTTGTCGCCATGGTCGTGCTGCGACGGGCATTCGGCCTCCAACAGTACTTCAAGGACATACACTTCGACTACCTGGGCCGACTGCTCCTTCTGTTCAGCTTGTTGTGGTTCTACTTCACGTTCGCGGAGTACCTGACCGCGTTCTATGGTGGCGAGCCCGGAGAGATGCGCGCGTTCTGGTCGAAGTTGACCGGACCGTTCGCCATACCTTTCTGGGTCATGGTCATGGGCTGCTTCTTCATTCCGCTCGCCCTCATGTCGCGGCGCTCGACGCGTACGCCTCGAGGCACACTGATCGCAGGGATCGCGGTGATGATCGGCATGTGGCTCGAGCGGTTCAACATCGTGGTACCGACCTCGGTGAATCCGCGCTGGGAGATCGAGTCGATCGGCCACTACATACCTTCGTGGGTCGAGATGTCCATCATGGCAGCCACGTTCTCGGGATTCGTCCTGCTTTACATGCTCGCAACCAAGTTCATTCCGATTGTCTCGATCTGGGAGATAAAGGAAGGACGAGAGCACTCGGTGCGGGAGGTCTCCGACCGAGTGGCGGAGTACTTGCCGGAGAGCACTTAGCTCGCCGGCCGGAGATATGTGATGCTAAACCTACGTGCTATGCAGACTCTGACGCTCGCCTGTGTCGGACTGCTCTGCTTCGCATTCCTGACGGGTGTGAGAACAGCGCAGGCGCAATCTGACTCGTTGTTCCCAGGAAATCCCATCGCCGGACGCCAGATATTCGTCGCGCGGAGTTGCGATCGTTGCCACGCGATTTGGGGGAATGGCGGTTCGCTCGGCCCCGACTTCGCCTTGGTCGGCGCCGGCCGCAGCTTGCAGCAGCTAGCCGGTATGTTCTGGAACCACACACCACAGATGATCAACACCGTGGAGGTCAGGGGATTTCAGTGGCCTACCTTCAACGAAGAAGAGCTCGCCGACATCATCAGCTACATTTACTACGTGAAACTGTTCGACGAGCCGGGGGACCCCCTCCAGGGCGAACGTTGGTTCCGGGATATGCGTTGCGTTGAGTGTCATGGGATCGGCGGTGAAGGTGGCCGAACTGCCGAGCCGCTCGACGGCTACGCCCGCTACATCGCGCCGCTGATGTTGGCCACGGGAATGTGGAATCACGGCTCTGCCATGCAGGCACAGCAGACCGCACTGCGAGCGATACCCGCGTTCAAAGGGCGAGAGATGGCAGATATCCAAGCGTACATCCGGGAGGCTTCGAGCCTTCGGGGCCGCGATGTCACTTATCTCCAACCCCCCGACCCCAATACCGGTCGCAGATTGTTCCTGACGAAAGGCTGTTCGCGCTGTCATGGGCCCAGCGGCGGTGGGACACAGTTCGGACCGGATCTCCGCACTGCGACCCAGCAGCTACGTGTCTCGGAGATCGCCGGAACGCTTTGGAATCACTCATCCCGGATGGCGGCGGCGATGCGGGCAAGGGGGATCAGCTTTCCCCGGTTTCAGGACAAAGAGATGGCGGACGTTATCGCCTTTCTGTACTATCTGCGATTCTACGACACCGGCGGCGACGCACAAACGGGCGAAGCCGTGTTTGTACAGAAGGGTTGCGCCAACTGTCACGCAGTTGATGCTGGAGCTTCGATCGGGCCGGACCTTTCTCAATCGGACGCCATACTGGCGCCGATACGGCTTGCCACAGCGATGTGGAATCACGCTCCTGCTATGTACACGGTCGTTCAACTAGAGCACGTGGATTGGCCCCGCTTCGAAGGGACCGAAATGAGAGACCTTGCCGTCTACTTGAGAAGTCTGGCCGCCAGCAAGTGACGCATGCGAGTGCAGCTCTGGCTGCGAAAGGTGGCCATCCGCGCGGCGCTGGGTTCGCCGGATTCGGGCCAGAGGGATGTTAGAAGTCACAGCGGGACCCGGAGGACTACCATGATTGGCAAGCATCCACCATTCAGTCTCGCCGGGAGAGCCGAGGTCGTGTCCAGCTTGACCGCGGCCATAATTCTTCTTTGTGCTTCGCAGCCGGCCTACGCACAAGAACGCGCGGGTCGCGCGCAAAACGCCATGGCTGGCTCCCAGGTCTTTGGGTCAAAAGGCTGTGCAAAATGTCACCCGGTGAACGGGCTGGGGGCAACGCTTGGCCCAGATTTGGGACACATCGCGGGGCGCCGATCCATCCACGACTTGGCCGCCACCATGTGGAATCACCTACCTCGCATGGGCGAGAAGATGCGGGAACTCGGCATCGAGCGCCCAGTTCTCAACGAACGAGAGGCAGGAGACCTGGTAGCTTTCCTGTTCACGCTGGACTATTTCGATCCGCCGGGTGACTTGGAAGCTGGAGAGCGTCTATTCGTTGAGAAGAAGTGCGTTGTGTGTCACCAGGTGGGCACACACGGCGGCGTGGCTGGACCAAGCCTCGACCATCTCAGGCAGTACGGCTCACCGATCCTGGTTGCGGCAGCGATGTGGAATCATGGTCCTAGCATGCAGGCCATGATGGAGGCCAAAGGGATAGTACGCCCGATGTTCTCCGGGTCCGAACTCACGGACCTCATCTCCTACCTCGAATCGATTTCAACGCTGTCTCTTTCTGAGCCCTTGTACGTGTTGCCTGGAAGCGCTGAAGCGGGCCGCGTCACATTTACGAAGAAGGGCTGCGAAGAGTGCCACAGTGTTCACGGCGTCGGGGGCAGGTCAGGACCGGACTTGGCTCGCCGCGGAGCCCATTGGGACCTCATCCAGTTTGCGGCAGCCATGTGGAACAAGGCGCCGACAATGACCGCTGACATGCAGGCTCGCGGCATACGCATCCCTCAGCTTGGCGCCGGAGAGATGGCAGACCTGGTGGCCTATCTCCATTCCGTCCAGTACTTCGCCGAGTCGGGCAACGCTCGAACCGGACGGGCGCTATTGCGCAGCCGAGCCTGCCTGACCTGCCATTCGCTCAACGGCGAAGGGGCTGGCGCTGCCGGCAACCTCGCTGTAAGCGCTGGCATGATGTCGCCGGCAGCGGTCATCTCTGTCTTGTGGAATCATTCAATGCACACAGAAAGCGGAGACAGCCTTGGGATTGGGTGGCCCGTCATCAACGCCGAAGAGATGGCCGACATCGCCGCGTACCTACAAACACCGCGCCAGGATTGACGACGAACGGAAGATTCTGACGGGGGAAGAATCGAGTCTGCGCAGCCGCACGAGAAGGACAAACCATAGGAATAATCATGAGCCCAGAAGCCATAGAGGGACTGCTAGTACTAGGCAAGACTGGTCTAGTAATAGGCGGCGGGTGTGCTGTCACGCTTGGAAGCATTTGGGGAATGTGCGCAGCCGCGATCGGCATCTTCCAACGGAAAGACCGTAGGGATGAGCTGATGCCACTCTACCATCAAGGCGAGATCGTCGTAAAACCTACAATCTTGAACGCGTACAGAATCCCAGGACACGAGGTGTAACACCCGTCGGGTGATAGATGGCCGACGGCTTGCCCGCCACCGCCTGTCCTTCCTCTCGAACGCGAAACGAGGGGAAATTCCGTAGAGGACGAGGCTACACGAGCTGGATTCCAGACAGGTTACCAGAGAATGAAGGCCAGGTTGATCGCGAAACCCTCGGGCAGCAGGACCTGGGATGCCACGCTGCCCGTGTCTCAGGTATTCCAGCCCTAGGCGAGCTGCGCTTTGATCTCGCGGAGTTCGGGGACGGGATCGCTTTCGTGGGCGTAGTCGTATCGGCACTACGACCGCAGCCACCGAGGGGGATGGCGATGGTGATGTTGATGGTGATGGTGATAGGGAAAGGCACGGGGCCCGTTCAGGCGCCTGAAAGGGGGTACAGATAGCTGGGTTTTGTCATCGCGTGCCGCATCTGTTCTGCGAGGGTGAGGTCGATTAGACTGTCTGGTACCCCTGAGCGCGAACTGTGGAGCCCATCTCGGATGCCCGTCAACTCGACTACCCTTTGGCCGATGAACGTGCTGAAAAAAAGCTGGATTCTGTCCCTGGCTTTGGGTACGGCCGCAGTCGCGGCGGCCTGCAAGGGCGAAGAACCGGTCAACGATTGGGAGAACCCGGGCGTCGTGGGCCGGAACAAAGAGCCGCCGCACGCGACCTACATCCCCTACTCCTCCGTGCGAAGCGCCAGAGCCGGCGACGGAGCCAGCTCGCCGTTCATCCAATCGCTGAACGGCAAATGGAAATTCCACTGGAGCCGAACGCCCGCGGAGCGGCCGGCGGATTTCCACCGGCCCCGGTTCGATGTGAGCGAATGGGATGAGATCGATGTGCCGGGCAACTGGGAGGTCCTGGGATACGGGATCCCGCTCTACACCGACGTCGCTTACCCGTTCCCGCCCGACCCGCCACGGATCCCGCACGATTGGAACCCGGTGGGCTCGTACCGCACGACGTTCACCGTCCCTGCGAACTGGAGCGACCGGCAGGTCTTCCTCCACTTCGGCGGCATCAAGTCGGCGGCCTACGTCTGGGTGAACGGCGAAGAGGTCGGATACACGCAGGGGAGCAAGACGCCGACGGAGTTCAACATCACGGAGTACCTGCAGGATGGAGAAAACACGCTGGCGGTGGAGGTCTACCGCTGGAGCGACGGCGCCTATCTGGAGGGACAGGACTACTGGAAGATCAGCGGGCTCGAGCGGGACGTGTTCTTGTTCTCGACGCCGCCCGTGCACATCAGGGATTTCTTCGTCACCGCAGATCTCGACGACGAGTACGAAGACGGCCGTTTGGACCTGATAGTCTCGGTCAGAAACCTGCTCGACGGACCCGCGGATGGCGCCAGCATCTCGGTGCTGCT
>JBDHAS010000090.1:0-13168 GCA_039588015.1 Gemmatimonadota bacterium
GCTGGGCCACGTCAGCGAGTTCCGGCCCGACGAGCGGGCGGTAGGCTTCGAGCACCAGGCACCGTTCATGTGGACGCTGGACCTCGCGAACCGGCCCGTGCTCGTCGACACGCACAGGGACCGTGCAGTCCGCAGCTTCGATTTAGAGCGTACCTTCGGGCCAGTCCACGGGGTAATCGCGGACGCTTGGGGCGACCTGCTGCTTGCTCGGTTGGAGGTCGGTCACGACCGCTACCATATCGTGGACACGCTGAGCGGCGAGATTGGACCGGCCTTGGATCTCGACGGCTACAGGCACGCGCAGCCGCGCTTGGCTCTCGGCGGACGCCTTCTGGTGCTTATCGACATGGAGCGCAGACCCCCAAGGCGGGCCCAGAGCTGGCGCGAAACGGCCGTGGCGACCGGTAGCGGCGTCGTTTACGATCTTCAGAGCGGCCAGCGCCTAGAAGAATTCAGCCTGATAGTCCCTCACGAGTTTCCGGTCTCAGCCGTAGGCACCACCCCCGACCCGGGACTGGCAAACCGCCTCTGGATCCACGTGCCGGGCGACGATGAAAGGCTGGACTTCTCTCTTCCCGCCTGCGGGCGGGACGCGCCGCGAAACGATGGCCTGGCTGCGACGGTCGCCGTGATCTGGGACGGAGACAACCCGAACCGATACCGCTATCGCGTGACGGTAGCCGAGTCCAGCGACCAATCTGTCGGAGCTCTCGCCATCAATGCCGGTAGGGAGACCGACAGAAACGGCAAGCCGGACGGCTGGGGCGTGGACCTCATCGAGGACGACCGCTGGGTGCGATGGACGAACGGGCTAGGACCCGCCGCGGAAGATGTCACGCCCGGCACCGTGCGAGGCAGCTTCGTCATTGCGGCCAACCAAGGCACGCGTCCGGGCGTCGGTGAGTTTCGGCTCCAGGCGGCGGCAGGTCTTCCTCGCGGCTGCCAGTCCGATGGCCGGTTTCTCCAAAACAGCCTGCGTGGTTACACGGTCACGCCCGAGGTCGTTAAGGCGGCCACGCCAACTAGCCTGGCGGAACGCCTCAAGCGACTGGTCGAGCGGGTCTGCGATGTCGGGTGGATCGCGGCAGCGGATTGTTCCTCTCTCCGAGACTCCGCCGAGACGGTCTCCGCCCAGAAAGATCGTGCTAGCGCCGTCCAGCAGTTCCTCACGGCCCTCGCCGCTAGCACGGTCACCAACGACGGCGCTAACATGGTCTTGACGGACGCGGCGATGGCAGTGATTGCAGCCCCCATACCTTAGGCCGTGACTAGATATGCTCGTGTAGCGGTCCCACGACCGCTCTACCAGACCTTTCTGTATCGGATTCCCGACAGCCTGGCGGCAGAAGTCGAGCCCGGCAGCCGGGTGGTGGTGCCGTTCGGACGACGCCAGCTCACCGGTTGGGTCGACGAGCTAAAGAGCGACCCGGGCAGCGTCCCAGCCAAGATCCGCGACATCATCGACGCGCCGGACCCCACCCCCGTGCTCGACGCCGAGATGCTCGAGCTGTGCCGCTGGGTAGCGTCCTACTACGTTGCCCCGCTGGGCCTCACCTTCCGGGCCGCACTCCCGGCAGCTCTAACGGCGGAATCAACCGAGCGCTTGGCCCGCCGAGTCGGCACAGAAGTCTCCTCAGCCTCGCCATCCGAACGGGCGCTCCTAGAACATCTCGAACGACGTAAGCGGCCCGTCAGGCTGACCAGTCTGCGCAACGCTCTTGGACCGGGCCCCTGGACCCGAATCGCTCGCAGACTTTCAGAGCGTGGCTTGGTCTCCATCGAGGAGCATGTACCCGACATGACTCCGCCGGTCCGCGGTAGACAGGTCGTATACTTGACGGCCGAACTGGCAAGCCTGCACGAGCGCGATCGGGTCTTCCATCGGGCAAAGCGCCAACGGGAACTGTTCGAGTACTTGGAATCCGTAGGCGGCCGGTCCGAGGTCAGCCATCTGACGGAGCGTCTGAGCATCAGCCGTTCGGTCATCCACGGACTCGCCGACAAGGGCCTTGCAAAGCTGCAGATGGAGGCGCCTGCCCTCGCGCTATTCGAAGAGACCCCGGCAGACGGCACGGTGAGCCATACACCTACAAGCGCCCAGGCGGCGGTACTCAGACGGCTGCTCGATGCCATGAGCCGACCCGACCCCGGCGCCTTCGTGCTGAAAGGCGTCACCGGAAGCGGTAAGACGCTTGTCTACATAGAGCTCCTACGCGAGCTGGTAGGTCGTCGCGGCCGCGGAGCGATCGTGCTCGTGCCCGAGATATCGTTGACGCCCCAAACGCTCGGACGTTTCCGAGCCGCGTTCGGCGATGAGGTCGCGCTTTTCCACTCGGCGCTGACCGACCGCGAGCGCTACACGGCGTGGGAAGCCCTGCGAAGCGGCGCGAAACGCATAGTGATCGGCGCCCGCTCGGCCGTGTTCGCGCCCGTACAGAACCTGGGGGCAATCGTCATCGACGAGGAGCACGAGGGTTCGTACAAGCAAAGCGACCCCTCACCCCGCTACCACGCTCGCAATGTGGCCGCGGTCAGGGCGCGCAGGGCTGGCGCGATCGCGATCTTCGGCTCCGCTACGCCTTCGTTGGAGTCCTGGTGGAACACGAACGATGGCAGCTGGGGAGTCGTCGAGCTTCACGAGCGAATCGGCGCTAGGCCGCTGCCCAGCGTTCGCATCGTTGACCTCCGTGAGGAGCGGAAGAGGGCACGGCCAGAAACGAATCTGGTATCTCCCGGCCCTCTCGTACTGTCGTCGAGTCTCAGAGAGGCGCTGGAATCACGATTGCGCCGAGGCGAGCAAGCGATACTGCTGCTGAACCGACGTGGTTACTCGACTTTCATCCAGTGCCGTGAGTGCGGGTACGTTCGCACCTGCCAGCGCTGCAACGTGTCCTTGACCCTGCACCGGCGACCGCCGCGAATGGTCTGCCATCACTGCTACCATCATGAGCCCGTTCCAGAGCGGTGTCCCGAGTGCGGGCTGCCGGAATTGAGCCACCGCGGCGTCGGTACCGAGCAGGTGGAGCGGGTGCTGGGTGACGAGTTCCCGCACGCCCGGCTCGCACGCATGGACGTCGACACGACCAGCGGCAAGTGGGCCCATCACGAAATACTCGGGCGCGTAGAGCGTGGGGATGTGGACATTTTGCTGGGAACGCAGATGATCGCGAAGGGTCTGGATTTCCCAAGCGTCACGCTCGTTGGAGTCATCAACGCCGACGTCGGCCTGAGCCTTCCCGATTTCCGCGCCAGCGAGCGGACCTTTCAGCTGTTGACACAGGTCGCTGGACGTGCCGGACGCGGACCTGCCGGAGGCGAGGTAATCATACAGACCTCGCTGCCGGACCACTACGCAATACGCTTTGCCATCAAGCATGACTACAACGGCTTCGCTGCCCGCGAACTGGACGAGCGCGGCGAACCCGTCTACCCGCCGCATAACCGTCTCGCCAACCTGGTGTTCTCGGGCCCTAACGAGCTACGGGTCCAGGAGGTGGCCGATGCCGCCGCGGACTGGCTCACCGGGCTAGTTCAGGCGAAGGGGGTGGAAGGCGTGGAGTTGCTGGGGCCCGCCCCCTGCCCCATCGACCGTATCCGCAACCGCTGGCGCTGGCACCTGCTACTCAAGTCCGGCGACGGCGTCGCTCTCGGCCGTGTCCTCCGATTCTTTGCCGGCAAGTTCGAACCGCCCAGCGGCGAGCTTCGGCTCGAGATCGACCGGGATCCGGTAAGCCTGCTCTAGGAGAGCGGTCGGCCCATCTTCTTGGGAATGGCACATTTACAGCCCGCGTGGTGTTCAACCACCCAGGCGAGGCGAACCGGTTCGGGCTCCGCCTGCGTCGTCGAATGGCAAGTTTGTTGCGAAGATGTTGCGTGATCGATCCTTGACAAAAGGCCTGTATTGGAGAAGAATCACGCTACTTAGGGGCCGTCTGAGAAGAGGTGACCTAAAGCTATGGGATGCTTGACGCTTAACGCGTCTTACGAGCCGCTTACGATCGTATCTGTACGACGGGCGCTTCGGCTCATCATCGACCAGAAGGCCGAGGCCTTGGAGATCGATGAGACGAAGCCGTTCCGGTCGGAGAGGTTCGTCTTCCCGGCGCCGGTGGTCATCCGCCTCGTCAGCTTCGTGCAGGTTCCTCGGCGCTTCCGCCGACACGTGACCAACACGTTCCTTTTCGCGCGCGATCACTACACCTGCCAGTACTGCGGGCGTCATCGGCGTGCACTAGGACATCGCGAGTTCCTCACTCGCGATCACCTCCTACCGCTGTGCCGTGGGGGGGAGAACGCCTGGGAGAACGTGATTACGGCGTGTACGACATGTAATCACCGCAAGGGGAATCGTACGCCGGAAGAAGCGCACATGAAGCCGCGCCACACAGCAGCCGAGCCGAATCAAGTCGAGTTGGTCTGGGCCGTGCGCAAGGTAACGCCCATACAGGCAAAGTACATCGCCATGTTCTACGGCAACGCCGCCCTGAAGGCTCTGGGCGGCGAAGATAGCAGCTGATCCCGAGCGGCCGGCCCCACCCAGTACGCCTTAACCGTCAAGCGTTTTTCGCCGCTCACGCCGCTCCCGCGCAAGTTGCAGGCGCGCGCGACGCCTCTCACGTGCATCCTCATAGCGCCGGTACTGCACTTCGTCCTGAACGATGAGCTTCGGCACGGGCTTTGGCTTCCCCGTCTCATCTACCGCGACCATGGTCACGTAACACGAGTTCGTGTGACGCGGCTCTCCGCCCGAGACGGACTCGGCCATCACCCTCACGCCGACCTCCATTGACGTACGGCCCACAAAGTTCACCGAAGCCTTCATGACCACGATCTCGCCAAGCTCTATGGGTGCCCTGAAGTCGACCTGGTCGAACGAGGCCGTAACGGTCGGGCAGTCCGAGTGCCGAGTCGCGCACACGTAGGCGATCTTATCTACCAGTGCCAGGATCACCCCACCAAATACCTGGCCCCGCAGGTTGGCGTCCTGCGGCGAGGCGAGGTGCGTCATGGTCTGCTGCGAATGGCTGACGGGCCGGGCCTCCTCGAGCGGAGAATCACCGATAACGAGCGGCAGTTCGACATCACACATAGCTATGCCCCAGGTAGCTGCGTTCAGGCAGTGTTGATGAACCCGCGGCGATGCTAAGCTCAACCGTGCGCGGGCGTCAACGCGGCGCCCGCCGAAGCTCTGCCACTGCCCGAGCCGCGACTCCCTCACACCTTCTGCAGCGCGCGCATACATAGCCTGTGACGGTAGCTGGTTATCGTTTATCTTTGCGCACTCGGTCACTGATGGCAGCCTGGGATTGCCAGGCCAGAACTTGCCCGCCAAGGAGCTGGAATGGGCCTGAAGGCAGAACTCGTAAAGGAGGCGCAGTACCCCGGCTATGTCTTCCGGCACGCGCCGCGGAACGTGTACTGGGAGATGACGATCGCTTGCGACCTAAAGTGCAAGCATTGCCGAGCTTCTGCGATCCCGCACCGTGACCCGCTGGAGCTGACCACCGAGCAGGGTCAGGCTCTGATGAGTGACGTGAAGGCGATGGGCAGCATGATCATCCTCACGGGCGGAGACCCAATGAAGCGGCCGGATCTCTTCGAGCTCATCGCCTACGCCCGCCAGATCGCGCTTCCCCTTAGCATCACGCCCAGCACGACCCCGACCCTTACTCGAAGCGCGGTCGAGCAGTTTAAGGACCTGGGCGTGGCCGCGATGGGAACCAGCCTCGATGGCCCGAACGCCGAGGTCCACGATGCGTTCCGGGGCGTGGCTGGCACTTTCGAGAACTCGATGCGCGCTCTGGAGTGGGCTAGAGAGTTCCAGATTCCGGTCCAGATCAACACCACAGTTACCAGCGAGACGCTTCCGCACTTGCAGGATATGTACTCGCTCCTAGCCGACGCATTCGCGCCGCCCGTCAGGCGATGGAGCCTGTTCCTGCTGGTCCCGGTGGGTCGTGGCGAGGATCTCGGCATCCCCACGGCCGAGGCCGTGGAGGACCTCTGCGCCTGGGTGTACGAGACCGCTCAGGGCGCGCCGTTCCACGTGGGGACCGTAGAGGCACCCCACTATAGGAGGTACTGGATCCAGCGAAAGATCGCTGAAGGGATGCCTTTGGAGGAGATCAACAAGCTGGCGATGCGCATGGGATTCGGCGTGCGTGACGGTAACGGCGTCATCTTCGTTTCGCACAAGGGTGAGGTCTACCCGGCCGGCTTCCTACCGCACCCGCTGCTCGGAAACGTACACGAAGAGCCGCTTTCGAGTATCTACCGCCACTCCCCTCATCTGGCCCAGCTGCGCGATATGGACGCGTTGAAAGGCAAGTGTGGGCGTTGTGACTTTCGGTGGATGTGCGGCGGCTCGCGCGCGCGCGCCTACGGCATGACCGGCGACGCGATGGAGTCGGACCCGTTCTGCGCCTACGATCCAGCTTGAAGTTTCACCCGGGCGCGAGGCAAAGGCGGGTTCCCGTCCCGCGGCCCCGACGCTGGCTGTATATTGGGAGGTGTAGGTTACTGGCAGCCTCTACAATGCAGGTGCTGTGAGATGGGTATCGGCAATATCGGCTGGACTGAATTCATCGTCATACTCGCGATCGCCCTGATCTTCTTCGGTCCGCGGCGCCTGCCGGGTATTGCGCAGACTATCGGCAAGAGCCTGCGGGAATTCCAGAAAGCCCTGAACGAGGTTAAGTCCGAGATCGCACAGGCCGGACGCGAAGCCGACACTCGGGCCGAGATCACGCGTATCCCGCCTGGCCCCGCGCCCACGGGATACGCCGCCGACCCTCCGGCACCGGAGTCCGCGCCCGAGGTCACCAGAGAGGCAGAAGTCGTAGTGGAGGATGAAACGGGGGACCAAGAGGAAGAGAAAGAAGTGAGGGTCACCCCGAAAGCGCCTTCCGACTCTTCGGCAGGCCCGTCCCCAGAACTCGCAGGCGAGGCCGGTTCAGGCACGGCTGAAGCGAAAGCGGACGATGAAGACGCTCGAGATCCGAACCGCGCGTAGAGCCCAGCTCGTTGACATCACTCAGACGGTACGAGAGGCCGTCCGCCAGAGCGGTGTAGCCGAGGGCGTGGCTCACTTATGGTCCTTTCACACGACCTGCGGCTTAACTGTCAACGAAGGGGCCGACCCAGAAGTAGCGCGCGACATCGAGTGGAAGCTGGGCGAACTCGTTCCCGAGAATGAAGCCGCTTACCGGCACGCCGAGGGCAATTCGGATTCCCACATCAAGACGAGCCTCGTCAATCCCGGCGCGACACTGCTGGTAACAGGCGGCGACCTAGCCCTGGGGACCTGGCAGGCCGTCTTCCTCTGCGAGTTCGACGGCCCGAGAAAGAGAAAGGTGGGACTGCAGGTAATCCCGGCGGGTGACTAGGCCTTCCTCGACTTCTTCACCCGCCCACCGGCCGGCGCCTTCTTTCTCTTCGCCTCCCTGGCGGTGGCTGAAGAACTCCTCGGCCGCACCGAGCCCCCGTTCGTCTCGCTCTCCATGTCGAGCTGGTTCGCTGTACGCAGGAACTGCTTGTAGCCCCTGCTTCCCAGTATCTCCGTGAACTCGGCAGCGTAGGCCTCCACAGCTCGGGTATCGCCGTCTGAAGCCAGCGTGCAGCAGGGGCGGACGCCGTCGCAAAGATCGTCGAATTCCACCCTGTCATTCCAAGTAGTCAGGGGAAAGAGCCTACAGTAGAAAGGTTTCAGCCGCTCTCGCGGGGGCAGCTTGAGGGTCGGTTCGAGTAGCTGCAGAACACAGAGCCCTTCCCCGTTCAGAAATGCACACTTGTCCTCGTACACCTCGGTGCCAACGCAGAGGCCGCCCGGGAAATCCTCGTCCTCGTGGGTCTGAATTTCGAACCACTCGTCGGTGTCCGCGGTCTGGGTGCCGTCCATTGATTCCCGAATCCGGTCCGCGTACTCCAGTATCCTGTCCCGCTCGGGCAATGACACGTACACGCCGTGACGGCAACAGTGTCCTGCGCACTCGTCTACCACACTTAGCGGCCCTCTGCCCTCGACCCGAGCCATCGCCAGGCGACGTTCCACCTTCCACTTGCCTACCTTGATCAGGTCGTTTCTTTGCACCCGGCGCGTTGTCATCCAAGTCCCTCTCCGTGCTCTCTAGCCCATCACGATCCTGCACCGGCGGACGACTCGTCACGTCTAGGCACCTAGTGCAAGTGTTACGTTCTCTATTGGGTGGGCTCAATGATACCCAGCATATTGGGTTCTTGAAAGAGGCTATGCACGAACTCTATGGACGCGTCAGCGGTCCGTCGCCTTCGACATGTCGGTTCACCCCTCTCCAACGCGCGTCCGCCCGTTCCCTCTCGGACGAAGCCTCATACCATCCTGGGTCGGCCGAAATCGGTAGACCCGCACGTCAGTGTTTGACTGTCCAAGTCGTTGTCTGGACTGCGATTATGGATGTCGTTCACGTCTGGTTGAGGATCAGTTCAGCGAGCAAGGTCGGATCAAGAGTAGACGATTGGAAAGACAGGGAGCCCGAGCGGGCACCGACCCAGACACTTCCGTCCTGCCGGTTGCCTTAGCGTGACGCTGCAGACGACTCCAGACTGGCCTTCCAGAAGCCGAGTAGGTAGGGCTCGTATTTCTCAGGGTCGCGCCGATAGTCTTCGGCCCACGAATCGAAGTCGGGCAGGGCCATGTCGCCCAGTAGTTGTTCGACGAGGAGAGCTGCGAGGTCTTGGAAGTTCAGTGCGCCGTTTACGGCGCCCACCTTTTTCTCGGCCGCCTGGGCAAGCTCGAATACGCGCTCCTCTTCGAGTTCTAAGAAGACGTCACAGACTCGAGCGGAGCAGTAGTCGTAGTACTTCGCCCTGAGGACTTCCTCAGGCTCAGCACTTGACTCCTGAGGCCTCCGCGGCTCGCCCTTTCCCGATCGCCGCGCCATACTCCCCCTCCTCCATAAAGGGCAGCCAGACCGCGTAATCGCACTTGGCCACCTGCGCCCATGCTAGCGCCGCGACGGCAAAGGGTCAAGGATTTCGGCAGAACAGTATCCGCGAGGAGAGCCTGCGGCTGGAACCGCGACAGCATGCGTCGTAGGCGCGCCTAGCTCACCTCTGCGGAAGATGCGAGCGGGGTTTCAAGAGGCGGTTGTGATGATCTGAGCCAGGGGGTCGCTCCCTGCAAGCGTGTAAAGACCGCTTGCCTGACTAAGCCGTATGCCAAGACCTTCTCGATGAACTTCGGGTCGGTTCGCTGCACTCGCTCCACCTCGTCCGCCAGTTCGGCAGGCAGATTGACGACGATGTTGACTGAACGAGACTCTGGCATCCGGCTGGTCCTTCTGATTCAGGGCGTACTCTACCCGGCCTTTGAGGCTACGCGATTTTCGAATTTATTGGAATGGGCCGCCCGCCGAGAACTAACCCCCGTAGTCCTCACGAGCAGCGGTGCTTATCTTGAAGCGGGACCATTATACACAAGCGGCCGACGGCAACGCAAGCCCGGCTGCTTTCGAACAAGCGTTCGGCGCCTGCGCCGGAAGTGCTTGACATCTAATTAGTTACGGGGACCGGTGTCTTGCGAGGGATGCTCGGGTTTTGCACAAACTTCTGATGCAAAGATTTCCCATTTCTGTTGCGCAAACTCTTACTTCACGCCAGTTCCGAGTTTGAAGTTTTCATAAGCGACGCGTTCGCGCGCCCCTATTTGGAAAAAATTTGCTTACTGTTAGATACTCGTTTCACAGTAGCTCCAATACCTCTCGAACGTCGTTGGCATCGGAGCGACAGGCGGACCACAGGTCGCCCACCGTGGCGATGCGCTCGGTCATCGTTCGCAGGGTGAAGTCCTCCGGACTGATCTCCTGCTCCAGTTCCTTCCAACTCAGCGGCGCCGATACGGTTGCACCGGATCGAGGTCGCACCGAGTAGGCGGAGGCCACGGTGGCGCCACGACGGTTCTGGAGGAAGTCCAGATAGACGCGCGCGCCTCGCTTCGAGACAACTCGTTGAACGGTGGTGAGTTCGGGGTGAGAGCGCGTGACCAGATTCCCAATTAGCTCCGCCAGTAACCGGCCGGTCTCGTAGCTCGTGTCGGGCTGAAGCGGGACGACTACATGGATCCCGCTGGCGCCGGACGTTTTCGGATACCCGCGGAGTCCCAAGCGCTGTAGTTGTTGCCGCACAGCGACAGCGGCTTCTCGTACGGCAGCGAACGGCACCCCGTCGCCCGGATCGAGATCGAGGATGGTATAGTCGATGTCCTCGAGCGAGCCGAGACGAGACGGCCAAATGTGTTGGGAGATAGCGGCGAGCTGAGACGTATATAGCAGCGTGTACAGGTCCCCGCCTATGACGCGCTCTACCTCCTCGCCATCCAGATCCAAGGAGACGGTTCGGACACCTTCGGGGACGGACCCCAACACTCGCTGCTGGTAGAACATCTCGCCCGTTACCCCGTTGGGATAACGCTCCAGGGTCAACGGGCGCCCGCTCACCACCGGCAGCAGTGCCGGCGCCACGGACACGTAATAGCGAAGCAACTCGCCTTTGGTGCCCCCGATGTCGGGCCAGAAGACCTTCTGCAGGTTCGTAACCTTCATGCGCCGGCCGTCAACATCGACGTCACCGTCGCGCCCCTCCACTTCCAGCGCCTCGAGGGCCTTTATCAACGACCGCGCCTGAGCTGTGAGCTCGACGGGCGGGCCCTTCATGACCTCCGTCCGGCCCTCCCTGGACACGAGCGACGCGTCGACGTCCGAGCGCAATCCCAGAAAGACGGGTTGTCTCAGCCGGCCTTCCCGTGTCCACTCCAGGAACTTCACCTCCGCCACCAGTACCGGATTCACCCAATGAGCGGCCTGGACGTCCTCAGGCTTTGCATCGAACGGACGTTCGTCCTGCGCCAACGAAGCCAGCTTTTCGGAAATCGAGCGTAAGGTCCGGTCGTTAAACCCCGTGCCCACGCGACCAGCGTAATGCAGTGGACCGCCCGGCTGATCGTAGTAGCCAAGGAGCAAGGCGCCGAACCCCTGGCGGCCGCCCTGTGGTTCCGTCCACCCACAAACCACAAACTCTTGTCTGGCCAGCTCCTTCACTTTGAGCCAATCCTGCGTGCGCTCACCGGATCGGTACCGACTCTTCAAGCGCTTAGCGACTAAGCCCTCGTAGCCTTCCCGCCGAGCCCGATCCGCCATGGCACGGCCGCTTGCAACATCGTGAGTGACGTAGTGCAAGCGGTGGCCGGCGAGGTTCAACAGAGGGCGCAGCCTGTCCTTTCGGTCGGAAAGCGCTGAATCCCGCTGATCCTGGCCGTCCAGCCACAGCAGATCGAACAGGAACATCTCGGCGGGCTGTGCCCTGGCCTGGCGAGTGATCTCAGCTGGATCTCGCAGATTGAGGCGTGGCTGTAGGTCTCCGAAGCTAGCCGCCTCACCGGCTCTTGCAGCGATGATCTCCCCATCGACGACGAATTCGCTGCCGGTGCGACGAGCCAGCAACTCCATCGCCTCAGAGATTTCGGGAAACGTCGGGTCCAGACGCTGACCTCGCCGTGAGAACAGCCTCACCGCCCCGGCGGGTTGAGCCCAGCCGATAGCCCGCACGCCGTCCAGCTTCAGCTCGAAGCACCACGCCTCTCCCTCGGGCATCGCCTCACCCCGCTGCGCCAGCATGGGGCGGATATCCACAGGGGGCGTGCTCGGGTCATCGCTTTCCGGACTGAGCAGGGAAAGGGACTGGTCCTCTACGGTTCGTCCGGAGAGAACCGAGTCTTGGTACCTCTCGACCAGACCATCTGGGTCACCCGGCTCGGCGTGGAGGTCCTTCTTCTTGATCAAGAGCCAGTTGTCGGCCGCGTCGCTCGTCTTCATACGGACGAGCGTCCAGCGCCCGCGCATTCGCTCGCCGCCCAGAACGAAGTCGAGCTTCCCGTCACGGACACCCTGCGCCAACGCCTCGTCGGAATCCGCCGTTTCCCCTACAGGCTGGTAGCGGCCCCGGTCCCATATGATTACCGTGCCGGCTCCGTACTCCCCTTTCGGTATTGCGCCCTCGAAGTCCCCATACTCTAGCGGGTGGTCCTCTACGTGGACGGCCAACCGTTTGGTGTCCGGGTCCGAGCTAGGCCCCTTGGGTACTGCCCAACTCACTAGCGCGCCGCTGATTTCCAGACGCAGATCGAAATGTGTACGGCGCGCCGCGTGCTTTTGCACAACGAACCGGCGCGCCGTCTCGATCGGGTCCGCCCGAGCGTCAGTCCCCGCCGGCTCCGGGGTACGGGCGAAGTCCCTCTTCTCCTTGTATTCCTTGATGTCGCTCAACGCTCGACCCACAAGGGCTTGTAGACTACCCAGTCCCTTCGGCGGCCTGCGGTTTCGCTTCCGCCTGACGCTGCTGCTCGGCCCTCTGGATGCTTTCCTTCAGCCGGGCCACGAGGTCGACCACCTCCGTCTGGACCGCCTCTTCCACTTCTATCTTCGCGATCTCCCGACCTTCGATCTTAGCGCGAATCCGCTCGAGCAGCTTCTCGTTATACTCGTCCGTGTAGGACTCAGGATCGAATACCGTCGACAGCTGGCCGATCAGCTGATGCGCCATCTCGACCTCTTTCTCCGTCAGCCCCTCTTCTTTGGGCGTGTCCACGTGGTCGAGAGGGACTAGCTCCTCGTTGAACCTCATCAGGTCCAGGACCAGTACGTCACCGACGACCTTGACCGCCGCAAGATGCTCCCGATTGCGGAAGACGGTCTTCGCGACCGCGACCCTCCCGGTCTCGCGCATCGCCTGGCGCAGCAGCGCGTATGCCTTCTCGCCGCCTGGTTGAACCGCCAGGTAGTACGGCTTGTCGAAGTAGCGGGAGTCGATCTCCGACTCGTCCACAAAGTCGAGGATGTCGATGGTTCGGGTGACCTGGAGCGCGACTTGCTTGAAGTCGTCTTCGTCCATGATCACGTAATGGCCCGGCTCGTACTCGTACCCTTTGACGAGCGCCTTGTACTCGACCGGCTCTTCGTCCACCTGCCGCACGCGCAGCGTCTTGATCGGTGAGTTGTCCTTGCCGTCCAGCATGCGGAACTTCGGTGCGCTGTCTTTTGTGGCGCTCTCGACCCGAACCGGTATGTTGACCAGGCCGAAACTAATGGCGCCCTTCCAAATCGTGCCCATAGACGCAGGCCTCCCAGAGAAGTCGTTA
>JBDHAS010000091.1:0-15609 GCA_039588015.1 Gemmatimonadota bacterium
AGAAAGCGAACTCGGCCATGTTCGATTTGGCCAGCACGATCGCCCCGGCCTCTCGGATCTTGCGTACCTGGAAGGCGTCATCCGGAGGGATCGAGCCCGCCAGCGAGAGCGAGCCCGCCGTCGTTGGCAGATCGTGCGTATCGTAGTTGTCCTTGACGATGATCGGGATTCCGTGCAGCGGCCCTGCGAAGTCACCCGTTTCCGCAAATTGCCGGTCCAATTCGTCCGCCCGAGCCAGCGCGTTCGGGTTGATGGCGACTATGGCGTTCACCGCCGGACCCCGCTTGTCGTACGCCTCGATTCGATCGAGATAGTGCTGCACTAACTCGCGGGAGGTGACACGTCCTTGCCGCATCGCCTCGTGTATGTCGGCGATCGTTGCCTCGACTACGTCGAAGCTCGGCTCGGCCTCCTCGTCGAGCGGCGCTTCGGACACGGTGCACGCCGCGACGACGAGACCCAGAAGAAGAACGCCTGGCAAAAACGAACGCCGATTATCGCGCATGCTGGGCATGGTCAACTCCCCCACCTCGGGTTGGATCGATCGAAGTGCGGTACGATGGGCTGCGGCCCCGAACTTGTCCAGAACGACACCGTCATAGAGATTGACCAGCCTTCGGCGGAATCAAGGACATCGGCCAGCGGTGGTGGGACCTCCCAATCTGCGTTGCGGCGAGGCTCCACGTTACATGAACGCACGGCCGTAACGTTATTGTAGAATGGGAGATACAGTATGTTCTTGTGTCGGTTTCTAGGCCTTCTGTTCGTCGCCTCGGTCCTGATCCCACACGCGCTCGCGGCTCAGGAAGCTGGTGCGACCGAACTATCACAGATGGCGGAGACACCTCCGGTGGTGACGCAGCACCAGATCCGCGTCGGTGGTGCTACGCTCAGGTACACCGCTACGGCGGGCTACATGCCGATGAGAACCGAGGAGGGAGAACTGAGGGCGAACGTCTTCTTCATCGCTTACACGCGGGCCGATGTCGAGGACGTCTCGAGCCGACCTCTGACCTTCTCCTTCAATGGCGGACCCGGCTCCTCTTCGGTCTGGCTACACCTGGGTGCGATAGGGCCAAAGCGGGTCTTGATGACCGACGAGGGCGAAGCTCTGCCCCCGCCCTACCGGCTGATCGACAACGAAGGAACGTGGCTTGGGTTCAGCGACCTCGTCTTCATCGACCCGGTGCTGACCGGCTACAGCCGGCCGGCCCCCGGCGAGGACAAGACTCAGTTCCACGGTCTGCAGGAAGACGTCGAATCGGTCGGCGAGTTCATCCGCCTATACGTCACCCGCTACGAGCGCTGGTCCTCCCCCAAGTTCCTGGCAGGCGAGAGCAATGGGATCGTTCTCGTCTCCGCGGTGCTGAACTTCCAGACGCTGCGGTTCCACCCGGGAAACGACCTTCCCATCGCCCTGTTCCTGCCGACTTATACGGCGACAGCGTGGTATCACGGAAAGTTGCCGGCCGACCTCCAGGGCGGTTCTCTCGAAGCGGCGGTCGATGCGGCGCGGTCGTTCGCGGCCCGAGACTACACGCTGGCGCTGACAGCCGGTGCGGACCAGACCGAAAGCGAGCGGCAGGCAACCATCGACCAGTTGGCTCGGTTTACGGGCCTGTCCGAGGAATTCATCGACGAGGCGGATCTGCGGATAACCCAGCCCGCGTTCGTCAGCGAGCTGTTACGAGACGAAGGCCTTCGCGCCGGCCGTCTCGACTCACGCTTCAAGGGGCCGCTGCCGCCAGGCCAGCAGGAAGCCTTCGCCTTCGACCCGAGCTACTCCGCGATCCAGGGTCCCTACACCGCCACGCTCAACGCCTACGTCCGCGAGCAGCTCGGGTACGAGAACGACCTCCCCTACGAGATCTTGAGCGGTCGCGTGCGTCCATGGAACTGGGGGTCCGCCGGCGACGGCTATCCCTACGTGGCCGACGACCTGAGGCAAGCGATGGAACAGAACCCGGCGCTCCGCGTCTTGGTAGCGAACGGGTACTACGACCTGGCGACGCCGTTCTACGCAACAGAATACACGTTCGCACACCTGGGCGGCGACCCGGCGCTGCGTGATCGGGTCCGCATGACTTACTACCCGGCCGGCCACATGATGTACATCCACAAGCCATCGCTGCTGCAGTTACAGGCTGATGTGCGGCAGTTCATGGGGTTAGCACTTTCCGGTGAATAACCGTTAAGGTAGTGTGCAGGGTTGCCGCAGTGGAGCGGCCATGTCACGCCTTAGGCAACTAATCAGCGAAGCTCACCGCAGGTCGCCGTGGCAGGTGCTCGGCATCTACATCGTGGCGCCACGGCTCATGTACCAACTAGTCCAGAGTCCCACGCAAGGGCTCGGCCTGCCTGACTGGTTTCCCGCCCTCGCCGTTGTGCTCCTGCTCGTCGGCCTCCCGATAGTTCTGGCGACTACGTTCGTTCAGGAGGCGTTAGGTGGCGGTCCGGATGACGCGTTGCCAGGGTTAGGCTGAGGGGGCACGGCGTGTCTGTTAGGAGTCCGCTATCAACGGCAGGGCCCCGATCACCAAAAACACGACAGGAGAACGCACCATGGCACACAAGGGAAAGATTCAGCTTACGTTCGTCATCGTTGCCCCGCCCAACCTAGCCGAGGAGGGCGATCGCCTCTTTAGGAGCCACGCTCCTTGGATGGAGGCTACGCATCATCGCGAGGGGGATAAGGCTCTTCTGAGTTACAACGTGTCCAAAGCGCCAGAGCTTTCCAACCCCATGGACCCTAGCTCTGCCCCAACCGGCAACACCTGCTTCATATTGAGCGAGATCTACGAGACGGAAGCCGGTGTGGCCGACCACTTCCAGCAGGCCGAGTCGAATTGGCAGGACTTCCCGGCGATGGTCGAGTGGATGGAGAAATGCACAGTCACGGCAGTTCCGGCGGCCCCGATCATCAACTCGCTCTGGTGAACGCCGGACGCAGCGCTCGATCTGCCGTGTCCGTTTGACGGGACAACCGTAACCAGAGCAGCGCCGCTTTAGCGTTTGAGACTGGCGCTGTGGTGTGGGGTAAGCAGGCAACCTACCCGGCTGTTACCCGGGAGATGGCGGTTCGAGTCCACCCCGCCACACCGCCGCCGATAGACTTTTAAGCGGCCTGTGCGGTAGAGTGGCGACGGGCGTGGCGGTTGTCCCTGGCCCGGAGGTGGCAGGGGTAAGCGCCGGGCCCGTCGCGGCCTTTTTTTGCTACCTAGCTGCGAGCCTCAATTGACCTGCAAGCGCGTCCGCTTTCCCGGCGCTGCTCGACAACTACGAATGGCTTCCCCCCGCATGCCAAACAGCTCTTGCTCGCGATTCCGGAGTATGCTACAACCGGTCATGTTGACCGATATTCGTTCTGTGATATCGTCCTAGAACGACCCTCCCACAGAGAGCATAAGACAATTAGTGTCAGCTAGTTATGTGCGTTAGCCTAAGTTGGCACATGGCTTGCGAAACATGCGTTCCTGAGGTTGTATGCTTCGCGATCTGCAGGTTGCACCCTTGTCGGACTCGTGGTTGCTCTCGCCTTGGCCGCGGATCGCAATTGCTAGTGCTTCACCAAGCTTGCGCGAGAGTTGCAGGTATGAATCGCGGACGCGTTGTCAGACGAACTAGCCTCATGGCGGCGGTGGTTGTCCTGGCCGCCTACTTGCTCGACAAGCCCTCACTGTACTGCATGCACACCGGGTATGGGTGCCCTGTGGCCGACCGCTTCGGCTACCGCTACGACTGGGTATTCTGCGTCCTGTCGTGTCCCAACACCTGGTATGCGTTTGCAGGCGTCGTCCTCTTTGTGCTGATCATCGAGCGAGTATCAAGGCCCACTACGACGGACGAGTAGCAGTAACACGCTTGCCGATCGGATAATACCGCAGTGCCGTACCCTGCCCCACTTCCACTCGCCAGTAGCAATACTGTGCGCGCCGACCGCTCTGCCGGCTCGGCCTGACGCCATCCGACTACCACCCTGCTTCCCACCGAGCGAGTTGCGGAATCACAGTTCAGGCTGTAGTTGATGTACCCTGGGCATTTTTCCAAAAGGAGGCAGAATGCGATCCCTGGGTGTGTCAGTTTCGGCAGCCTTCAAGCTCTCGATCGTCCTCACGCTTCTTCTGATACCTGTGCGGGGCCATGCGCAACGGACCGTTAAGCCGGTGCTTCACGGGCATCATTGGGTCGCCATCACAGGCAAGCCGCTGGGCGCGACCGCTGGCGCCATGATGTTCAACAAAGGCGGCAACGCCGTGGACGCCGCCTGCGCCATGCTCGGAGCCACGTCGACCATGTGGGACGTCCTCAGTTGGGGCGGCGAGACGCAGGCTTTGATCTACAATCCGGAGACCGGCAAGGTTATCGGGATCAACGGGCTGGGAGTGGCGCCCACGGGCGCGACGGCCGAGTTCTACAAGGAGAAGGGCCACAGGTATCCTCCCGACCTCGGTCCCCTCTCAGCGGTCACGCCGGGGACGCCGGGCGCTCTGATGACCATGCTGGCCGAGTACGGTACGCTCAGCCTGGAAGACGTGTTGGAACCGTCGATCCAGATGGCGGACGGCTATCCGATCGAGGCTTCCGCCGCCAACTCGATGGAGCGCAACAAGCGGCGAATCAAGGGATGGAAGTACTCTTCCAAAGTCTACCTGCCGCATCCCGGAGAGGACCGAGAAGCCCCTAACGCGGGCGAGATCTTCAAACAACCCGACCTAGCGCGGACGCTGCGCAAGCTCGTAGAGGCAGAACGGGAAGCACGCGCCGCCGGCAAGAGCCGCAAGGAGGCCATCTACGCTGCCTACGACCGCTTCTACCGCGGCGACATCGCCGAGGAGTTCGTACGGGGTGCACAGGAGGAAGGCGCGCTCATCACGATGGAGGATCTGGACGGCTGGCAGGTCTATATCGAAGAGCCCGTGATGACGACCTACAAAGACATCGAAGTCTACAAGCTGACCACCTGGGTGCAGGGGCCGGTCCTGCTACAGGCGCTCAACATTGTCGAGAACTTCGACGTCAAGTCGATGGGTTACAACAGCGCGCGCTACATCCACACGCTTTACCAAGCGATGAACCTGGCCTTTGCCGACCGCGACTTCTACTACGGCGATCCGTACTTTTCACCGGAGGAGCCGATCCAGGGGCTACTCTCCAAGGAATATGCGAAGGAGAGGGCGAAGCTGATCGACTGGGAGAAGAACGACGCGGACATCGGCCCGGGCGATCCGTACCCGTATCAAGGCGGAACGAACCCGTACTTGAAGTACCTGGAGAACTGGCAGTCGACGTGGCCGCCGGCGACCGATGGGAACGGCGATCAGGCCATGGGCCAGATCGACGAGTCCTTCAACTTGGGCACCACATCTATTCAGGCGGTAGATGAGGATGGATGGGTGGTCTCGATTACGCCGAGCGGCGCCTGGATCCCGGCCGTCATAGCGGGCAACACGGGCGTGGGTATCAGCCAGCGGGGTCAGAGCTTCGTGCTCGACCCGTCGGAGAACCCGTACAACGTAATCGAGCCTGGAAAGCGACCTCGCGCCACGTTGACACCCAGCCTCGCGCTCAAGGACGGCAAGCCTTTCCTGTCGTTTGCCATCCAGGGCGGCGACACGCAGGACCAGAACAGTCTGCAGTTCTTCCTGAACGTCGTCGAGTTCGGTATGAACGTCCAACAAGCAGCCGAAGCGGCCAACTTCAACAGCTACCAGATGCGGAACTCGTTCAGGAACCACGAGTCGGTTCCTGGCCGCCTGCTGCTCAACGAATCGGTTCCTGCTTGGGTCCGGGCGGAACTATCGGACATGGGCTACAATCTGACCTTCCGGCGGTTGACCTCGGGCCCGATGAACGCCGTCTTCTTCGATTGGGAGCACGGCTCGTTCTGGGGTGGTTCGAGCAACCACGGCGACGACTATGGGATCGCCTGGTAGCTGCTGAGGGGTAGAGCGAATCCGATTGCGTTGGCGCCGGCCCTTGGCCGGCGCCACGACGCCGAGAACTAGTCCTTGCCGGGCAGGATAACGGCCGGTACCCCCAGACCGGCGATCGTGGAGTTGAAACCTCTGACGTCTTCCTCGACGATCCTCTCCAACCGCCTCCGCAACTCCGCCCACTCGCCGTTCAAGTCATCGAAACGAGCGTAGGCGCCTGCGGTCGGTCTCCCCTCCGGACCGCCGAAACCGTAGTTGTCCACGCCGTTCACGTACGAGTAGAGCATCAGGAACTGTGTGTCGAGCTTTGGCGGGTACCGCAGCATGTCCTGTCCGCTCTCATTCTTGGTCTGGCGCAAGTCCTCCTCGACGCCGGTCAGGGTTGCCATGAGGGAGTCGGCCAACTCCTTGATCTGCTCGGAGTAGTCCGCTTCGCTGGCACGGTCGGCGATAGCCTTTAGCTGGCCATGCACGTCTCGGATCTTCCGGATTGCGTCGTAGATGCGGCTGATGGTATCGCGCACGGCGATGGACAGACGAAACTGCTCGTCGTATTCGTCTTGGCCGACGATTCCGGCAAGACGCGGATCCGGCAGCACGTTGAGCGACCGCTCCTGGGTTGTACCGTAGGTCAAACGAACTAGATACTCGCCGGGCGGAGCCTTGACCCCTCCGGCGAACCCCGAGACCTGAATTCCGCCCAAGGTGTCAGGGCCGGCGTAGGTGAGGTCCCAAGCGACGACGTTCATGCCGGCTTTCGTTTCCAGCGCTTGCTGACCCTCCTTCGCGGCCAACGTAGAATCGCTCGAGAATGCTCGCACCGGGTTTCCATCCACGTCGAACACTTCGATCCTGACCTCCCGCTCCGGCTCTTGGGCCAGGTAGTAGCGAATCAGCGATTTCCCTGGCAGCGCCTCCGGGAGCGGTTCGCCTTCCGCCTCCAGGCCCCGCGAGTTCACGCGATAGGCGTCGCGTGGCCCGTAGAGGTGAGATGCGGAATTCGCAACCTCGTCGCTCATTTCGTGCAGTGGAGTCAGGTCATCGAGAATCCAGAAGGAGCGGCCCTGCGTCGACAGAATGAGGTCCTTGTGCTGAGCTCGCATGCCGGTCACGGGTGTGATCGGCATATTCAACTGGAAGGGCTGCCAGTTCCTCCCATCGTTGAACGAGACGAACACCCCGAACTCGGTACCCGCATAGAGCAGGCCCATGCGGTCGGGATCCTCGCGCACCGTTCGCACCGGGTAGTCGGCGGGGATGCCGTTCCTGCCGTCGGTGAGCAAACGCCACGAGTCACCGTAGTCGTCGGTGCGAAAGATGTAAGGGGCGAAATCGTCTTCTCGGTACCGCTGCACCGCAAGAAAGGCGCGGCCCTGCTGATGGTGTGAGAGCTCGATTTCGTCCACGGTCCCGTAGCGGGGCATATTCCTCGGTGTGATGTCGTTCCAGGTCGCCCCGTTATCACGCGACACGTGCACGCGGCCGTCGTCGGATCCCGCCCAGATCTCGTCCGCCGCGTGAGGCGATACCGCCAGAGAGAAGACGGTGTTGAAGACCTCGACTCCTGTGATGTCGTGGTCGATCGGTCCGCCGGCGTAGTCCTGGTGAGCCCTTGTATTCGTGGTCAAGTCGGGGCTGAGCGTCTCCCAGGTCATCCCCCCGTCGGTCGTCCGGTGCACGTACTGCGAGGCGTGGTAGACCACGTTGGGATCGTGCGGCGAAACGACGATCGGAGACACCCACTGGAACCTATACTTCAGGTTGTAGCCGGCGTCGCCCGACTGCTCCTCGGGATAGATGGTGACCCAGCGACGCTGGCGGGTCGAACGATCCCAGCGATCGATTATACCGCTGTAACAGCCTGAGTAGACGACCTCGAAATGATCTGGGTGCACGCCCACAGGTCCCGTTTCGCAGCCGCCGACGTTTTCCCAGCCCACCTTCGGGTGAAGCGTATTGCTCGAGGACCAGGCCGGCACGCTGATCGCCGTGTTGTCTTGCTGACCCGCGTAGAGCCTGTACGGGAAGTCGTTGTCGACGATGACGTCGTAGAATTCCGCCGTCGGCTGATTCAAGTAGGTGGACCACGTCTCTCCGCCGTTCACGCTGACCTGCGCTCCGCCATCATTCGCCACGACCATGATCTTCGAGTCGTTCGGATTGATCCAAAGATCGTGAATGTCGCCGTGGGGTACCGCTATCGGTTCGAACGTCTTTCCGCCGTCCACCGAGCGGAAAAACTCCACGTTGAGACCGTAGACGGTATTCTCGTCTTGGGGATCGGCAACGACATGCGTGTAATAGAACGCCCGTTGGCGCAGCTTGTTCTCGCTGTTGACGCGTTCCCATCTCTCGCCGGCATCGTCGGAACGGTAGACGCCGCCGTCGGGCTCGTTCTGGATGATCGCCCAGACGCGTTCCGGGTTGGCCGGTGACACCGTGATCCCCACCTTGCCCACCAGGCCATCCGGCAGCCCGCCTTCCAGCCGCCTCCACGTGTCGCCACCATCCGTGGTCTTGTAGACGCCACCCTCCGGCGCTCCGCTGATCACCGCCCACGGTTTGCGTTCGCCGCGCCACATCCCGGCATAGATCTCACGCGGGTTCTGCACGTTCATGGCGAGATCCGAAGCCCCGGTGCTGTCGTTCAAGGCCAGAACGTGTTCCCACGTCGCGCCACCGTCCCTCGAGCGGAAGATGCCCCGTTCCGGGTTCTTCCCGAACGGATGGCCTAACGCCGCAACGTAGACCAAGTCGGAATTCGCCGGGTGCACCCGAATGCGACCGATCTGCCCGGCTTCGCGCAAGCCGATGAACGCCCAAGTCTTCCCCGCGTCCACCGATTTCCAGGCGCCGCGCCCGGTCGAGGTGTTACCGCGAATGTCGACGCTGCCCTGGCCAACGTAGATCACGTTCGGGTCGGAGGCCGCAACGGCAACGGCGCCGATCGAGCCGCCGAAGTAGCCATCGGATATGTTCTTCCAGGTGTGTCCCGCGTCTGTCGTCTTCCAAACGCCCCCGCCCGTGGTCCCCATCAGGAACACGTTCGGGCGATCGGGGAAGCCTGCCACGGTAGTCGAGCGGCCGCCGCGCAGAGGCCCAACCATCCGGTACTTCAACCCGTTGAAAAGGGTGGAGTCGAAGGTTGCGTTGCCGTCACCCCTTCCCTGCGCCGAGACGGGTGCGACGGAAACGACTGTCAGGATGGCACAAACGAACGTGCAGAAGCGGATCATCGTCGGTCCCTCCATTCCGCCAGTGACCTAACCGGTAGTCGAGCATGTGCTGGTAATCGTGCTGCGTCTGCAACAGCTAGCGCGAGAGAGGGTCTCGCGTCAAGTTCACACCATGCCAATCTCTGTTGGGACATACCTCCGAAGCAGGCGGCTGACACGGCGGCTAGGTTTGCTGGCCCTCGTCGGCGTCATCCCGATACTGGGCTCGTGTGCGACGCTCAAGCAGCTGAGTTTCGAGCGGCCCTCCTTGCAGCTCGACGCGATCGAGATCACCGGGCTCAATCTCGAAGGCGTCAGCCTCGTGCTTTGGCTCGACGTGTACAATCCCAACGGCTACGAGATACGGACGACCCGGGTCGACGCCGAGCTTCAGCTGGAGGACACCCGTTTCGGCAGCGCCCTACTGGAGGAGAACGTGCCGCTGGCGCCTGCGGCGCATACGCTCGTCAAAATTCCGGCCGCATTCACCTGGCAGGGTATCGGGGCCGGAGCCCGGGCCCTGCTGGAAAGTGGGAAGGTCGACTACGAATTGGACACGCGCCTACGGGTCGAGACGTCGCTGGGCTCTCGCACGCTGAACATCGGACACCGCGGCCAGGTCCCGATACGAGACCTCGTCCCTTGATTCCTCCCCATCGCCATCCCTGTCCCCACCGGCATCGTCCTCGGGACAGGCGATGGGAATGACGATGGGGATGGGGATGGAGGGCCCCGGTTTTGGCCCCAGGACGCTATCCCGCCCACCTGGGGCTTGACTTGTGGCCCAGATTTTGCCATTTGAGACATCTACCACAAATAACGGGCACGATAACGGGCAACGTGCAGTCAGCCGACCGTTACTCTGACGAGGTGTATGACCGCACCGCACATCGATGAGGTCCTGGCTCTCGTAGGCCGGCTAGATGACTCGACCATCGAAGATCCGGCTCGGGACCGATTCAGAGCCTATCTGCTCGAGAATGTGACGGACTCCGCGCTGCTCCAAACCTATGTCGGGCAGTGTTTGGAGAAGGCGGATGAGCAGCACATTCGCGCCCTCCGCGACCTGATCAACCACTACGGGCGTCTGCTGGGATTCGAGGTGGCTTTTGGGCCCTACGAGTGGTTGCCGGGCCAGGTGGGATTCGACGGGCACTGGGTTTCACCCTGGGGCCTCCACATCGTCGTCGAAGTCAAGTCGCGTGAGACGTTCGCGGCGCAAAGACCCTCTCTGGCGCGAAGCATCGAACAGTTGATCGGCTCTGGGGAGATCCCCAACTGGGACCTTGCCCTCGGCCTCTACGTCATCTCGCACCCGGACCTCCCGGTCAATCACCTAGAGAAGGCCATCCTGGACGAGAAGCAGACACACCAAATCCGAACTATTACGCCACAGTCGCTGTTCGTGCTGGGCGAGATGATGCGGCGCAGCGCGTTGTCTCAGCAGGACGTCCTGACAGTGCTCCGCTCTACCAGCCCCGCCGCCGATTGGCTCGTCGAACTGGTGTCGCGGTTGTCCGAGCGCCCACCCCTCGAAGAGGCCGCCACAGCCGTGGCCGCCGCCGAACCTGCTGCTGCCGGCGCCGGAACCAGCGATGCTGCTGCCGCCGCGGGAGACGATATCCTCCCCGGCGTGCTCGGGTACGAGAATTCGGTTGTACCTGGGCTCGCGGAGACCGCTGCCGCTGGCGTTGGAGCAGGCGAGGCCGGCATTGCCGATTCTGCTGCGGCCGGCGATGGAAATGCAGAGGCCGCCACCGCCGAACCTGTCGCAGGCGGCGATGGAGACGCCGAGGCCGCCACCGCCGAAACTATCGCAAGCGGCGACGGACAGGCCGAGGCCGCCACAGCCGAATCCGTTGCAGGCGGCGGTGGAGATGCCGAGGCGGCCGGGGCTGGCGCTGCTGGGCCTAATGGTGCCGACGCAAAAGGTCCAGAGACTCCAGGTGCCGAGGCCATCGCAGGCGAGCCTGTGGCTGCGGAGACACGGTCAGTGCCGGCACCTCCGGACCTCGCTGACGTGCTGGAGTGTTTTGGCAACTGCGTGGTGAGAACGCTGGAGATGGTGCTGGGCCGCGGCCTCCAGTAAGCGCTCCTTCGTAAGCAGATCCCAAGTTCTCCATTCTCATCGCCATCGTCATCCCCATCGAAAACCCCGACGACGCTGGTCAGATCGTTCGCCAACGAATCCTGCAAAGACAAGCCTGATAGTGAAAAATTGTGATGATGAGGCGGCGACGAGCGCCCGCGTCCTACCGACGCGGATCGAGATGAATCCCGAACTCGGAGATGAGCGGCGTTCCCCTCGAATCAACGATCACGAGTCGCACATGACGCGCCGTCGTGGTCTCGACTCGATCGAGCTTCTTGTAGCCAATCGTCGTGCCGGCGAACAAGGCCTGCCACCCTCCGGCCACCATCGCCTCGATGCGGTACGCCGACACTCTCTGACCTAACTGGATGGGCTCCTGAATCCGCACCAGGTTGAAGGCTGTCTCGACTCCGAGATCGAACTCGAGCAAGGCACGGCGGACCGAGTCGTCAGCCGCCCAGTAGGTACTCGGGTCGCCGTCCACCGTAGCGGCGGCCGCGAACTCGGGCGACCCGCCCCTCACGTTCGAGGCGACGGCAGGTTTGCCGGCCGCCACATCTACGCGGAAGATTTCGTCCAGCGCGTGGCGAAAGTCGTGCAGCCGCGCAACATCGGCGGCATCCAGGAGTCCCTCACGGTTCGGCGGCACGTTTAGCAGCAATGCACAGTTACGGCCTACGGAGTTGAAGTAGATCTCGAGCAGGTCTTCCAGCTCCTTGGGCCGCTGATCCTCGTGCCAGAACCAACCCTTCCGGATCGAAACATCGCACTCGCCCGGCACCCAGTCTCTTCCGTCGGGATCTCCGCGATTCAGGTACTCCGTATCCGCATTCCCAACGGCGGTCTTGGAACGATCTAGCATCGACCAGTTGGTCGAACCGGCAAAGCCATGTTCGTTCCCGATCCAGCGCACGTCGGGCCCCTCGTCCGAGAAAATCACGGCTGCTGGCTGCAGCTGCCGGACCAGGGCCCAATAAGCGTCGAAGTCGTATTCCATGTCTTTGGCCTCGGGCCCCTTCGCTCCGTCGAACCACACCTCGGCGACGGGCCCGTAGTCCGTGAGCAGTTCGGCCAACTGGCCTAGATAGAACTGGTTGTAAGCGAGTTCATCGCCGTAGGCCGGTTCGTGGCGGTCCCACGGGGACAAGTACAGACCCAGACGCAGGCCTTCTTCTCTGGCACGTTCCGCCAGCTCGAGGACGACATCGCCGCCGCCGTCTCGCCAGTCGCTGGCGCGTACCGAATGTTCGGTGTAGCGGCTGGGCCACAGTGCGAACCCATCGTGGTGCTTCGCGGTGAGGATCAGGGTGCGGAAACCGGTCTCGCGAGCGACCCTAGCCCACTGCCCGACATCGAGCGCACGCGGGTGGAACAGGTCCGGGTCTTCCCCGCCCGTCCCCCATTCACGATCTGTATACGTGTTCACGCCGAAGTGAAGAAACAGAGCCATTTCGGCGCGCTGCCACTCCAACTGCCGCGCGGTCGGTATCGGCAGGATGGGACGCGGAGGAAGCACGCTCCCCGCCTGCGCCGCCTGTTGCGCTGGCGCTTCCTCAACCTCGACGCTGCAGGCCGCCAGGCTGAGAAGGCAAGAGGCTGCAGCCAAGGATGCCACAGCCCCTCTTGTCGCTCCGGATCGGGTGTTCTCCACGCCCATGCGAGATACCCGATCTAGCCGGCCAGCTCTCGAGGTGACAGTACTTCCTGCACCTTCCGCAGAAGGCTGTCCGGACTGAACGGCTTCTGGATCAAAGAGGCGTCCGCCTCCCATACGCCCTGGCGCAGCGCCGCGTGGTCGGTGTACCCAGACATGTAGAGCACCTGCATGTCTGGCCGCTCTCCCGCTAAGCGTTCCGCCAGCTCAGGACCGTTCACTTCCGGCATCACGACATCGGTAAGAAGTAGATCGATGCCGCCCTGGTGGTGCCCACTGATATCGATCGCCTCGCGGGCGCCGTCTGCTTCCAGTACCGTGTATCCACCGCCCTCCAAGATTCTGCGTGCAAGAGCCCGAACCAATCTTTCGTCTTCCACCAGCAAGACGACCTCAGAGCCGGTAACGTGCGGCGCCGCGGCCGTCGCGGACTTCAAGCGCTCGGCAGTCTTCTCCACCCGCGGTAGGTAAATCTCGAACGTCGTACCCTGACCAGGCTCGCTGTAGGCCCAGATATAGCCGCCGCTCTGCTTGACGATCCCATAGACCGTGCTGAGGCCAAGCCCCGTCCCCTGCCCTCGTTGCTTCGTGGTGAAGAAAGGTTCAAAGATCCTCGAGTGGGTGTCGGCATCCATTCCGATCCCATTATCCGACACGGCCAACATCACGTACCGGCCGGGAACGATCGGGTAGTGGGTCTTTGCGAAATCCGTGTCCAGTTCGACGTTACCGGACTGGATTGACAGCCTGCCGCCCGATGGCATGGCGTCTCGGGCGTTGACCGCGAGATTCATGATGATCTGCTCGAGCTGTCCCGGGTCCGCCTCCACCGACCAGAGCGACGATGTCAGCATCGTGACCAGCTCGATGTCTTCGCCGATAAGACGACGGAGCATCTTCTCGACATTGACGACGACGTCGTTGAGGTTCAGGACGCGTGCCTGCAGCACCTGCTTTCGGCTGAACGCGAGCAATTGACCGGTCAACGAAGCCGCCCGCTCGGCAGCGGAGCGAATCTCCGTCAACTCCTCATGGTTCGTGTCGGGAGAACGGCAGTCCTTCAAGAGAAACTCGGTGTTCGAGAGGATGATCGTCAGGATATTGTTGAAGTCATGAGCGATGCCGCCCGCAAGCCGGCCGACCGCTTCCATCTTCTGGGACTGGCGTAGCTGACGCTCTAGACGCCTTCGCTCGTCGAGACTGATCGCCATGCCCACCAAGCAACGCTTCCCGTCCAGGATCACCGCCTTGCCGGTGAAGAAGTACGGCTTCCGGCTACCATCCTTCGCCACCAGGTCGACTTCGACCGTGCTGCTGCCTTTCTCGAACACCTCCTTGACTGCACCGATGATGGCCTGCCTATCCTCGCCAATGAAGAACTCGAAAGGATCAAGATTCGAGAGCTCGCTGGCGGAATAACCACTCACGCGCTCGACGTTCTTGTTCCACCGCACGAACTTCCCTTGCTCGTCCAGCATGTAGAAGAGCCCCGGAAGGCTGCCGATCGCCGCATCCGAGAATTCTTTCTCCTTGCGGAGCTTGTCTTGCGCCTGCTTCCGGTGCGTGATGTCCCGGATGATCCCTTGATAACCGAGTATTTCGCCGTCCTCGCCAGGTTGGACCGTCGAGCTAAGCAAGCAGTCCATGACGGTTCCGTCCTTGCCGACTAGCTGCACCTCGTAGTTGGAGACCCCGCCCTCTCGTTCGATGACCTGCCGAAACTCGTGCCGGTCGGACGCGTGCACGTACATTTCTTCGGCGTTCAGCATCTCCATCTCTTCACGAGTGTACCCGAATAACGTCAGCATCGACTTGTTGAAGTCCACCAACGTGCCGTCGGTGGCGCTGACGTAGATCGCGTCTTTTGACTCTTCGAACAGCGTACGGTACCTGCGCTCGCTCTCCCTTAGCGCCACCTCCGCCCGCTTTCCTTCGGTCACGTCGAACGCCACACCGATCGCTCCTTGGATCCCGCCACCTGCGTCACGGAAAGGCTCGATGTGCACTTCGAAGGTCCGCTCGTCCCAGGTTGTCTCCAGGCTGGACACTTGGCCGTTCAGTGGTTCGCCTCGAGCCCTAAGGCAGATAGGGCTGCGCCCATCGAGGACGTGAAGCGAAGCTCCCGATCGACACTCCAGAGGATGCCGGGCATCTGCTCGAGCAATAGTCGCAGACGCTCCCTGTCGTGAAGCGAGCCGTCGTATGGCCGGTGCTCAGTCATGTCGTCTCCAACCGCCGGATATGTTGGGTACGAGAGCGTCGTTGGCTGGACCTGCGGTCGCCGTTCGGACGGGGACGCAATAAACCCCCGGCTATGCGGGGAGGAGAAGACGTTGACGGGGAGGGCCACCTCGGTTTCTCACACAACTTCCGGTTATCAATATGTCTACTAAGTCGAAATCAGGCAACCGGATAGAGCGTGGGCAGCCGGTGCCGAAGGCGGGGCGCTGAATAGCTAGGCCAGGTTGTTGGCCAGGCGTGACACCAACGCCGGGATTTGCTCGAACTGCATGAGCCGCCCGTCTGAGTACAGCGCGTCAAACCGGCCATTCCTCAGTTCCGACCTCAATGCGTTCAGCGTGTGCTCATGTTCGGCGCGTCTTCCGGGCGGGATCGGGGCACCGATCTCTTCGCGTAGCGCTTCCGCCAGGCCCAGCAGCCGGGTAGCGGACTCGGGGGCTCCGCGTTCCCATACCAACGACCCCAGACCCTCGA
>JBDHAS010000092.1:0-49290 GCA_039588015.1 Gemmatimonadota bacterium
GCCTCCTTCGCTGGAGGAGATACGCGAGGAAGCTACGCGCATCATCGCGCAATCCTATTTACAGCCTGCCCAGGGGCTGCAGTTGGCGGTGCCTGGCATCTCATCGGTGATTCGATTCAGGCGAGCGGAAGGTTTGTACTTGGGGCCGGGCGTGGCGCGCGAGAACTCGAACGGAGCCAGTGTCCTTTTCCTAGGCGGCTATGCGATCGCTGCGGAACGGTGGCAGCTGTTTGGCCGGTTGAAATCACCGCTTGCCGGCGCCTACGACATCGAGTTGACCGGGTACCTCAATCGCGTCGCCGATGTCTCTCCGTGGAAGGCGAGTTCCGGCGCGATTGCGACATTGGCCGCCCTGGTCGCTGGTGAGGACTATCGCGACCCGTCGACCCGTACTGGAGCAGCGGCGGCGTGGTTGAGGTCGGACGTTCTTGGGGTGACACTCGGGCCGCGCTGTCCGCGGCCTGGGAGGAGTGGAAGTCGGCGAGCCTGGAGGCAGACCGAAACATCGACCGTGCCTACCGCGAAGTGAGGATCCTCGATACGGGCGAGGTGGCATGGTTCGCGTTGGACGTCCGGCGGCCCCCGGTAGGAGCGGTCGAAGCCGTTGGCGGCGCAACCTGGGACGTTCGCTTGGAGGCTGCTACGCGGGCGATCGCCGGCGATTTCGATTACGCGTACCTGGCGCTGCGGGGCGAGCTGTTTTGGCCGAGTCTTGCGGTAGGCACAGGCCTTCGCTTGACCGGTGCGGCCGGCGCCGTCGCCGGAGGTAAGATACCGGCACAGCGTCTAATGCCCCTGAGTGGGCGAGGCACGGTACGCGGTTACGCTTTCCACGATTTCGTAGGAAACCTGTATGCCACTCTCGGCCTCGAGGTGAGTCGGCCGATTTGGCACCCCTTCGTGTCTGTCAATCTCTTCAGCGAGACGGGCTGGACAGGCATCGAAGGGGAGAGCGCTCGCGAGGCCGTGGACGCGTGGAACCGTGCCGGTGAACTCGCCGGGTCGACCAGGGGGCCCCTGGTTGGTGTCGGCGCCGGCGCCGGCCTCTTCTTCGACATCCTCTGGGTCGAGATCGCGCACGGCCTTACTCAGGGCGGTCGCCGGGAGCTGATTGTGAGGGTTAGGCGCGAGTTCTGGGACTGGCTGTAGCGCCCCTCAATCCGCCTTCGTCTCGTACCAGTTGCGGCCGACTCCGATATCGACGCCGATTGGAACACGAAGCTGCAGCGCTCGCTCCATCTGCGACCTCACCATATCCGTGACAGCATCCAAGTCTTTCGACGCCACTTCGAACAGCAATTCGTCGTGGACCTGAAGCAACATTCGAGCTCTTCCAGCTAGAGGTTGCAGCTCCCTCTGAATGTTGATCATAGCCAGCTTGATGAGGTCCGCAGCCGTTCCCTGAATGGGCGAGTTGGTGGCCACGCGTTCTCCGAAGCCTCGGATGTTGGGGTTCTTGGAGTTGAGTTCTGGAATGTAGCGTCGGCGACCGAACAGCGTTTCCACATATCCTTGTTCCCGGGCCAGTTCAACCTGCTGGTCGAGATAGCCGCGGATCGCTGGGAAGCGTTGGAAGTAGTTGTCGATGAATTCGCGGGCCTCCTTCATGCTGATACCAAGCTGGCGCGCTAGGGCGAACGGCCCCTGGCCATAGATCGTCGCAAAGTTGACGGTCTTCGCCTGAGCTCGCATGGCCGGAGTGATCGCATCCGACGCCGCGCCGAAGACCAGCGCTGCCGTGTCCCGGTGGATATCGCGCCCGCTTTGAAAGGCCTCCACGAACACTGGATCGCCCGACAGGTGTGCGAGAATTCGCAATTCGATTTGTGAATAATCCGCGCCGAGGAACAACATGCCTTCGGCGGGCACGAAGCCTTTCCGGATCTCGGCGCCCAGCGGGGTGCGAATCGGGATGTTCTGGAGATTGGGATCGGAGCTCGATAGGCGTCCCGTCGATGTCACGGTCTGGTTGAAGGAGGTGTGCAGTCGACTGGTACCCGGATCTGCAAGAGCAGGCAGGGCATCTACGTACGTAGACTTGAGCTTCGCCAGTTCGCGGAACTCGATGATCAGCCGCGGCAGCTGGTGTCCCTCAGCTGCAAGCTCTTCGAGCACCTCCGCGTCGGTGGAAGGTCCCGTCTTCGTTCGCTTCTTGACCGGCAACTCCATCTGGTCGAACAGAACCTCGCGAAGTTGCAACGGAGAATTGATGTTCAGCTCGCGGCCCGCGAGCTTGTAGATCTCCTCCTGCACGAGTCGCAGTTCCCCTTCCAGGCGCTGACTCATCTCGGCGAAAAAGCCGAAGTCGATCGCGACGCCTGCGCGCTCCATCTCGGTCAATACGGGCATCAAGGGCATCTCGATCTCATCGAACAACCGTCTGAGGTCGTAGTCATCCAGCTGTCGGCCGAGACGACTATCGATCTGCAGGGTGAGATCGACGCGCTCCGCAGCAAAGGAGCCGGCCCTTGCCGGCTCGACCTGTGAGAAGGGGATCTCGTTCTTGCCCTTCCCGCATAGATCCGCGTACGCGGCAGCCTTCTTGCCGAGTTCTTCGAGCGCTAGGGTCTCGAGGTCGTGCTGACGCCGGCTGGGGTCGAGACAGTAGGAAGCGATCATCACGTCTCTCAATGATCCACCTATCTCGATGCCGGCATTCCCCAAGACCAACAGGCAACGCTTCAGGTCATGACCGACGAGTTCGATACCGTCGTCGGCGAGGAGATCCCTGAGCGGCCGCATGTCATCGGACTCGATCGGCGGGAGGTTTGTGATGGCCGCCGCGGTTTCATCGCCGAGCCCTAGTTCGTCGGGTCGGCTGGGTGGGACGTGTGCCAGTGGCAGGTAGTACGAGTTGCCGGGCTCGAGAGCGATCGCCAACCCGACCAGCGTGCCGAAGGGTGGCGTATTTCGCTCGGATCGCACGTCGAGCGCTACGCGGCCACGCTGGCGGGCTTGGGAGACCATCTCGCTCAGCCGAGCCGCGTCGTCTAGTAGTTCGAAACCGGGGCGTTGCTCTTGGAGTTGCGGTTTCGGCGCTTCCTCCGGCGCGATGTCGCGGACCAGAGAGTGGAATTCCAACTCGATGAACAGATCGCGAAGTCGCTCGCGATCAGCTTCCCCCACAACCAGGTCATCGAGGGTAATCGAGATGGGAACGTCGGTGCGGATTGTCACCAGGTCCTTCGAGAGCTTGGCGTCGTCTACGTGCTGTTCGAGAGCCTCGCGCGGGCGCTTCTGTACGATCTGGTTCCTGTGCGCGAGGATAGCCTCTAGTGGGCCGAACTGTTCGATCAGCTGGATCGCGGTCTTGGGGCCGATCCCACGCACGCCGGGGATGTTGTCCGAGGAGTCCCCGACGAGAGCCAAATAGTCGACGACGCGTTCGGGTGGAACGCCCAACCTGTCGATCGCGTTTGACTCGTCGACCAGTTCCTCCTCTACTGCAGCCGGACCACCGCGACCTGGATTCAGCAGCGCGACGCCGTTGCCGATGAGCTGGTAGAAGTCCTTGTCGCCGGAAACGATCACGGCCTGCAGGCCGTCACGCGTCACCTGGTTGGCTAGCGTGCCGATCACATCGTCCGCTTCGTAGCCCTGCAGCTGAACGACGGGGATCTTGAAGGCCTCAAGCAGCTGGCGTATGCGTCGCATCGCCGTGTCGAAGTCCTCCTGGAGTGTCTCGTCGAGCTTCTCGCGCGTCGCCTTGTAGTCCTCGTAGATCTCGTGCCGGAACGTTTCCTCGCCGCCGGCATCGAAGACGAAGCAGAGATAATCCGGCCTTTGTTCCGCCAGGATCTTGCGAATGAACTGAGCGATACCCCACGGGGCCGATGTGTTCTCGCCATGCGATGTGCGTAGCGGCCTACTGATCATCGCATAGAAGGCGCGGTAGACGAGCGCGTGCCCGTCCACGAGGAACACTCGCTTCATTTCGCTATTGGCCATGCGATGGGAATATGCCGCTTCGACGCAGATGAGCCTAGTGCCAGTCGGTTCATGGGTCCGACCCAGGCCATCGAGTGGGCCGGAAACAAAAGAAATCGCCCGGACCTTGAGAGTCCGGGCGATTTCTCAGGCGCTTCTATGGAAACGGGACTACGCCCGCGTCACGTTCGCTGCCTGTAGTCCCTTTTCAGTCTGTCGGACCTCGAACTCCACTTCCTGACCTTCGGCAAGGGTCTTGAACCCCTCCATGTTGATCGCCGAGAAGTGGACGAACACGTCCTCCTGCCCCTCCGGTTGCTCAATGAAGCCATAGCCTTTGGCATCATTGAACCATTTGATGCGCCCTTTCGCCATACCGTTACTTCCTCCTGCATTGGGTGATAATTACTGTCAGACGGGCCCATGATACGCGTGGGTTTTTAGCCTGTCAATGTGCCCCTCCCGGGTGTCTTCGGATTGGTCAATCGGCCAATTTTGTGTTCGCTCGGCCGCCATATAAGTAGCTATAGATGCGGTAGTGAGTCTGCACTCCCCTCACGTAGTTCCGCGTTTCTGAGAACGGAATCCGTTCTGCGAACAGCTCTGCGTCGATCCCATACTCGGGCCGCTCGCGCCAGCGCCGTGCCCGTGTGGGGCCCGCGTTGTAAGCGACGAGCGATAGTTGGAGTTCACCGTATCGGCGCTCGAGGTCAGCGTAGTACGCCGTGCCCAAGTGAACGTTCGTCTCGGGGTGGAACAGCAAGCTCGGATTGTAGTCGCTTATCCCCAGTCGCCTTGCCCACCACTTTCCGGTCTCCGGCATCAGTTGGAGAAGGCCCCGCGCGCCGGCGCGGGATACCACATCCGCCGCGAACGCAGATTCTTGGCGAGCGATGGCGGCTACAAGGTACGGGTCTACCGCTCGCGCGTCCGACTCTGCCAGGATGATCTCTTGGAACGCGAACGGATAGACGGCGCGTAGTAGGCTGGCGCTCCATACGCCGCGGAGTCTGGAGTGGGCCCGCCAACCCAACGTCACGGCCTCCCTGCCGAAACCATGTTCCGCTAGGGCGACGGACAGTCCGAGGATCTCCTCCGGCTTGCGGGATCGCGAGCCGAGGATATCGGCGAGAACGGTTTGGGCTTCTTCATTCAGCCCGCTGCGTCGGAGTAGGTCGATTAGCTCCAGCTTCTCCTCGACGTCAGCGCCCACGGGCGCTGGCTCCGGTCCCGGCGTCAGCTTGCTCCACGGGTCGATGCCGACTCGCTCGGCCGCAAGGAACCCGTAATAGCCGTACGGGTCGCGGCTATGCACGATGCGGAACAGACGCTGCGCCTCGGCCGCATTCTGTGGCGGTTCGCCCTCCGCGCGAGCCCGGGCGGCCCAGTAAGTAGCGCTGATCTTCATCGCATTCCACCGGCTGGAACTTCGCAACCGGTCGAAATGATGTCGGGCGGTTGTGTAGTCGCCTTCGAGGAATGCGAGGATACCAAGGCGATAGCGGACCCTCGGCGCCGTTCTCGAGCCGGCGTAGCGCTGCGTGATCTCTTGGTATATCGCTCGCGCTTCTTCGGCCTTGCCGGCGCCGTCGTAGAGGTCTCCCAGTAGCGACAGCGCCCGGAGGGCCGAAGCCGTCCCGGGGTAGCGGTCGGCAACGTCTCTCAAGCGCGCGCGCCCTTCGCGGCGCCAACCTCTCCGGTACGTGACGCGTGCCGCGAGGTATTCGGCCTGCGCCAGAAGCGAGGCCGGGGGTTTTGTGGCGATCAGGTGCTCCAACTCGTCTAGCGCTACGAAGTACGAGCCACCTCTGAAGAGCAGGTCACCGACTTTCAGCCGGAGTCTTTGACCCTCCAACTTGGAAGGTGGTTGGATGGCAAGGTACTCGCGGTAGTGCTTCGCGGCATCGCCCGGTACTCCGGACTTTTCGAACGCGTGCCCAAGGGTCCAGTGTTCCTCGGCAGTCAGATCCGGCAACTCCGCGAGCATTTCTGCCGCCTCTCGGGCCCGGCTGGGCTGCACGCGGAGGGCGCGATGGAGCGTTCGGCGGGCCCGGACGGTGTCGCCCCGTTGAAGGAGAATGCTTGCGGCTCGCGCGCGTAGCTCCGCAGAGCGGGACTTGGTGCTCGAATGCTCTGCGGCCTTCAGCAGCAGGCCTACGGCTCCCTCCCAATCGTCAGCATTTTCGTGGGCGGTGACCTGGGCCTCCAGTCGCCGGTGGGCGCGCTCTGCCGACCGGCTCAGGAACCGACGGACCGCCGCCGTGTCGCCGAGAAGTGCAACGCTCTCAGCGGCGCGCAGCGACAACCAGGGCTCGAGGGTTGGCGAGAGGTCGGCGGCGCGGCTGTACGACTCCGCTGCTCCGGCGGTCTCTCCGAGCGCATGCATTGCACGGGCCAACCCGACCTCGGCGAAAGCGCGCTGGGCACGGTCGGTGGAGTACCGTAGGTACGCGCGGTAGTCGTCGACAGCGCTAGCGTAGTGGCCGGATTCGAGCCGCGCCCGGGCCAGCAGCGCGCGGCCCTCACCGCTACTGAGGGAATCGAGCCACACCGCCGACTCGAGTTGTCTGGCGACCGCCCGCCACGCTCCGCGACCGGCGTCAGCTCTCGCGGCGAGCAGATGGGCTCTCGGGCTGCCGCGCTCGCCGTCGTCCAGGTCCTGGAGCAGGCGAGCTGCGTACCAGTGGCGTCCCTGGTCCAGGGCCTGGACCACATCGGTGAATGGGTCGTCTTCGACCGCTGTTTCTCGCACGGTGCCGTCCAGCCCGAGGAAGAACGGGGCTGTCACGGCCAAGAAGCCGGCAATGAACAGCTCAGAACGGTGCATAAGTCGGCACTATTTGAGGACGGGGTACCCTTATGTCAACGGTGCGCGGCGGCTCAGTGGTATAGCTTCTGGACCGCCTCGCGGAACGCCCGGCGGGACTCGGCCGTCAGGCTGTAAGAACCGGCTCCGGACACGTCGGCGAAAACGAGGCGTAGCTCGAATCCTAGGGACTCGTCGTACAACCAGACCTGGCTGTCGTCAGGCCTCGCCTCCACGCCGAGCTGACGCAACACTTCGTCGGGCGGGCCGAAGGTCACGTAGACCGCGCCGCGATCTGTGAGCCAGCCCCTTGTCAGAGGCTCGCTGAAGCGGTCGTTCGCGTCACGTAGTCGGCGAAAGTACTGCTCGAAGAACTCGTTCTCTGGTGTCTCGGGAACGACGTCCCTCTTGATCCAGAACGCATGCAACAGGCGTGCCCGTTCCCGGGGGGCAGCGTTCCGCAGGCTGTCGAGCTCGGCTGGCGTGCCGGCGTAGCGCAGGTAGCTCAAGGCCTCGTCGTAATCGGCGGCGAGCCAGCCGGGCATCAGCGCTATGACCAGGCGGGCGGAGGCCGCTAGCGCCGGCTCCGACAGGCGGGTCTCCAGAGTGAGGATGCCCGGAGGCAGGTGGTCAACGTCCAGGGGACCCACGTAAGTCCTGAAGCCCAGGCCCTCCCGGCTTGGCCCCGGCAGTGTATCCCGCCAGACGACGTGGTCTGCTTGACGGACTTCCAGGATCGGTGGGTTGTCCGAGCGGCTCTCGACGTAGACGAGAGGTTTTCCGGCGAGCCCCACAGTAGCCCGCGGGTTCAGAATCAGCGAGGGTATCGAGTCGCGACTGGCCCTTGGCGCGGCTTGATACACGATCAGGGGCGCCGAAACGAAGCCATGCCCGAAATGCGGCACCTGGATGTCTGTCTGCGCCGCGAACCCGTTCGACGAGTTCACGTCCCGCACTTCGACGCCGACGGTATAGTCCCCGGGCAACAGCTTCAGGAATCCTTGGAACACGACGCTCTCATCCCGGCGCGAAGTCTCCCGGAAGCTGCGTACGCGCACTTCCTCCGTTTCTTCCAGCCGTGCGGTGGGTTGGACCGTGTCGCCCACAATCACATCCACGTGGTATCTTGCAAGAAAACCGGGCGGTTCGCGGCGGAACCTGAGCGCGCTGTTCGGCAGAGAGAGGGCGAAGATGACCCACGAACTGTCGGCGGGTCCGGGTAGGAATGCGAAGGCGCCGACGGTCGCGAACTTCGCGTCGCCGACCAAGTAGCCCAGGTTTCGGTAGGTACCGAGCGGGTCTGGTATCGGCTCTTCTTCGGCCACGGGGCCGACGGGCGCTGCCGGGTCGGACGGTCCAGACGGCCCGCAACCGGCTAGAACCAGCAAAGCGAAAAAAAGGCCACCCGTTGGGTGGCCCTTGTCTTGTCGAATCAACGTCTATCCAAATGTCAGACGGTGGTAGTCCTCGCCTCGATCTCGTGGAGCGCGTCGATCATCTTCTGAGCGCTCTCCTCCATCTCGATCACCTGGCGGTCGATCTGCGTGACGAAGTAGTTGTGCGTCGTGAGCCCGCTCGCCGTCGTGATAAGAGCGACCTTAATACCACCGGCCACCGTGGTCGCTTCAACCTCACCGGCCAGCTCGATGGCCTGGAACGCCTGAATCATCCCGATGACGGTGCCGAGGAAGCCCGTAAGAGGTGCCACGTTCGCGAGGGTGGCCAGCCAGACCAGCCCGCGCTCGAGGCCGGCCAGCTCGATCAGTCCGGCGTTCTCGATCGCCTTCATCACTCGCTCGGTGCCTTCCTTCTGGCGACGCAGGCCTGCTGCGAGGATCGCCGCAGCCGGGGCCTTCGACTCCTGGCAGACCCTCATCGCTTCCTGAATTCGATGCTCGGCGAGCAACTGGTCGGTTTCACGCAGCAGCTTGCGGTTCCTGCCGCCCTTGATCTGAAGGTCGATGAACTTCCAGATGATGATGAGGACGCCGGCGGCCGCGAAGAACCCCAGCGGATACATCATGAAGCCGCCGTCTTTGAACGTCTGAACCAGGTCGAGTCTCTGGCCCTGGCCAAGAGCCTGCACCGCTGATAGCGCGGACAGCGTTATACCACTCAACTTGATCCTCCTGAGCTTACAGCGGCTTTCTTACCGCCACCGTACATTTTGGTCATGATAGGTCGGGGAATAGCGGAGCGTAACCTAGATGGCCCCCCGCGGCATTGTCAAGACTGCGTTGCGGGGGGCGGATTGCGAGGCGGCCTCAGGCCTTGTGGCAGGCCACGAGCCGGCCTCCCTCCCGGATCTCGGCCTGCGGGATGACCGTCCGGCAAGCCTCGTCTTTGGCGGGGTGAGGGCAGCGCGGGTGGAACGGGCAACCCGCTGGCGGCTCCGAGGGAGTCGCCAAATCTCCTGACAGGACAATGCGGTCTTTTGATCGTCGTCCTCCTGGTACCGGCACTGCGGATAGCAGCGTTTGCGTGTAGGGATGCAGAGGGCTTTGCAGGATCACCGCCGAGTCACCCAGCTCGACGATGCGGCCCAGGTACATGACCGCTACGCGGTCAGCGATTTGCCGAACCACAGCAAGGTCATGAGTGATGAACATGTAGGTCAGGCGAAACCCCTGCTGCAGCTCGCCTAGGAGGTTCAAGACCTGTGCCTGTACCGAGACATCGAGCGCCGAGACCGGCTCGTCGGCGACGATGAATTCCGGCTCTACCGCCAACGCCCGTGCGATCCCGATCCGCTGGCGTTGCCCTCCCGAGAACTCGTGCGGATACCTTTGGGAGTCCTCGTTGTGAAGGCCTACAGCGCCGAGCAGTTCGCCGATCCGCGCGTCTGTGTCCCCGTTGCCGGCTATGCCGTGCACCTTCAGGATCTCCTTCAACATCGACCTGACCGTCATTCGCGGGTTCAGCGAGCCGAAGGGATCCTGAAAGATGATCTGGGCACGACGCCGGAACGCTTTCAGTGCGGCGCGATCCAGGTTCAGCGTGTCGTCGCCGTCGAAGATCACCTGACCGCGAGTGGGGTCCAGCAGGCGTAGAATGAGGCGACCGGTCGTTGTCTTGCCACACCCGGACTCTCCGACGAGCGCCATCGTCTCGCCTCGGCGAATCTCGAACGACACACCGTCGACGGCTCGGATGTGCCCCACGGTCCTTCCGAGCACGCCTCTGCGGATTGGGAAGTGTCTGGCCAGGTCGCGTACGACCAGCAGCGGGCTGTCAGGCTGCACTTTGCCTGCGCTACTCGCCGTACCTTTGGCCCACGTGGTCATTGGAGGCTATCCACCTGCTGGCCCCAGCCACCGCTGCGCCGGGCCGGCTCCTGTTCCAACCAGCAGCGTGATGCCCTAGCCGAGCCCAGCAACGGCGGTTGCTCCTCCCGGCATCGCGACCATCCGTAGGGGCAGCGAGGATGGAATCGGCACCCTGCAGGCCATTGCATGGGGCTCGGCATGTTGCCGGGAATCACGGCCAGACGGTCTGCCTTCCGGGTAACTCGAGGGAGAGAACGAAGGAGGCCCTCGGTATAAGGGTGGCGGGGCTGGCTGAACAGCTCGTCCACCGACGCGCGCTCGACCACTTGGCCCGCGTACATCACGACTACCTTGTCAGCGATTTCGGATACAACTCCCAGGTCATGGCTCACGAAGATCATAGCCATGCCCAGCCGCTCCTTGAGCCCGGCAAGGAGGTCCAGGATCTCGGCCTGAATCGTGACATCGAGGGCAGTGGTAGGCTCATCGGCTATCAATACGCTGGGCTCACAGGCGAGCGCCATGGCGATCATGGCCCGCTGTCGCTGACCGCCCGACAGTTCGTGGGGGTAGTCGTCCACGCGGCCCTCCGGGTTCACTATCCCCACCAGCCGCAGCATCTCGATCGATCGCTCTCGCGCCTCGGACGAACCCACGTTCGTGTGAAGCCGGACAGCCTCCCCTATCTGATCGCCGATCCTCCAGACGGGGTTCAGGCTCGTCATCGGTTCCTGGAAGATCATCGAGATCTCGTTCCCGCGGATCCCTCGCATCTGGCTCTCAGAGGCGTCCACCAAGTTGAAATCACGCAGGCGGATCGACGAGTCCGGCTCGATGATGCCGGGCGCATCGATCAGCCGCAGGATGGAAAGGCAGGCGACCGTCTTACCGCAGCCCGATTCACCCACGATTCCCAGGGCCTCGCCGGGTTCGAGAGCGAAGTCGACTCCGTCTACTGCTCGGACCAGCCCCTCCGGCGCATGGAAGTAGGTCCGCAGGTTCTCTACCGTCAGTACGCTCGAGCTCACTGCCTCGTCCTCAGCCGGGGATCGAGCGCGTCTCGCAGGCCGTCGCCGATCAGGTTGAACGCGACGACGGTGATCACGATCGCCAGGCCTGGAAATGTCGCCGCCCACCAAGCCTGTACCAGAAACTCGCGTCCGTCCTCGATCATGTTGCCCCAAGACGCCGTCGGTGGCTGCACGCTCATGCCGAGAAACGACAGACCGGCCTCGATCAAGATGATGTTTCCCAGGCCGAGCGTAGCCGCCACGATCACCGGCCCCATCACGTTCGGTACTACGTGACGGAAGATGATACGGGGAGCGCTGAGTCCGAGGGCGTAGGCAGCCTGGACGAACTCGCGTTGGCGCAGCGAAAGCACCTCGCTTCGGACGATTCGGGCGGTCGAAGGCCAGAGCGTCAGGCCCAGCACCACAACGACGAGGAATATCGACGGCTGGAACAGGGCGATGACGGTGATGAGCAGGACCAGGCGTGGGAACGAGATCAGCGTATCTACGAATCGCATCAGGACCGTGTCCACCGTCCCGCCGAAATAGCCGCTTATCGCCCCGACCGCTGTGCCGAGTGTGACCGATATCGCAACCGCTATGAACCCGATGGAGAGACTGATTCGGGCTCCGTAGAGCACGCGGGTGAGCACGTCGCGGCCAAACTTGTCCGTTCCCAGCAGGTGCGCTGGAGACGGCGCCAGATGTCTCGTCGCCGCGATATCCTCGATGACGTTCGGTTCGTATGGCGTGAGGTACGGTCCAAGTAGCGTCGCCAGATAGAGTGCCAGCATCAAGTACAGCCCCAAGACCGCGAGCCGGTTCTTCTTGAACTCGTTCCAGGCCATGGCCCATTGCGAGGAGATCTCGGGCCTGACCCCGTTATCTCTCATCTGCGAACCGATGTTGACGGCCCAAGCCACGCCGAGTCCGCCGACTAGCGTGAAGAGGGCGACCCAGTAGTCGATGCGGCCCGCCGTCAGCGTGGCGCGCACGCGGTCGAACGCGAGGGCCAGTACGACCAGCATCGCCGCCGCGAGCCCAAGCAGTGAGAGGCCCGCCAGCCGCTTGCCTTTTTGGAGCTGAACGAGTCCGGGGACAAGCAGAACCGCCCAACGGCCCGGTCCGCCCTCGCGCCGCTGCGGCCCCTCACTCATAACGGATCCTCGGGTCAACGACTGCGTAAAGGAGGTCGGCGATCAGGTTGGCTACGACGACCATGGCGGCGAAGACGAACGTCGTCGCCATCACCGTCGGATAGTCGCGCTGATAGATCGCGTCCATGATCGTCTTACCCATGCCCGGCCAGGCGAACACGTGTTCGACGAGAACCGCGCCGCTGAATAGGAAGGGCAGATAAAGGCCCAGCAGCGTGATGATTGGCAGTAGCGCGTTCTTCAGCGCGTGCTTGAGGATGACCTTGGATTCTGGGAGGCCTTTTGCCCGTGCCGTGCGGATGTAGTCCTGCCGGATCACTTCAAGCATCGAGCTTCGCATGTACCTGGCTACGCTGGCTGCCGACGCAACGCCCAGGGCTATGGACGGCAGGACCAGGTGGTGCAGGCGGTCCCCTAGCTTGCCCCATCCGCTCATCAGATCATAGTCGACGCTGGTCATGCCCGAGGCCGGGAACCGCAACGCCTCCGGCCACCACTCTACTTGATACGCCTTGTAGGCGAAGATCAGGATGAGCATCAAGCCCAGCCAGAAACTTGGCATGGAATAGATGAACAGGGCTCCGAGCGTTAGGGCGTTGTCCCACGCCGAGTACTGACGCACCGCTTGCACGATTCCGATCGCGATTCCAATTGCGAAGATCAACAGGAGCGCCGTTCCGCTCAGGATGAGCGTGTTAGGGATGCGTTCGGCTAGTATCGCTGCGACGGGACGATTCTGCGTGAGGCTGATGCCGAAGTCTCCGGAAAGGAAGCTCGTCATCCACCGGAAGTACTGGATATGGATCGGTTGATCCAAGCCCCAGTTCTCTCGCATTTGCTCTAGTACTTCCGGCGCGACGCTCGGGTGCAGGTACATAGCGGTGGGATCACCCGGAGCCGCGTGCATGAAGATGAAGACGAGCGTGAGAATCCCGAACAGTAACGGGACCGACTGAAGCAGGCGCCTAACGATGTACGCTATCATGCTCGCGTCGTGCGTCGATCCGTTTGGCTGTGTCTTCGCGTGCGTGACCGTCTAGGTGCCGTGGCTGGCTTGCCGAAGCCTCCCTGCGGGCCGTTCCAGTGTCGGTGGCTGTCCACGTAAGTTGTTAAGTGGCAACAAGTTGTATCGGTATCCCCTGCGGCCAAATCGGGCCCGAATGCGCTGAAGCGAATTCGGGACAGGCTCGTCACCGGCGATCCTCCGGCGCAATCCACCAGTCCTTCGCGTTGACCAGATCACCCCGGATATCCATGCGGACGTCCCGTACTCTGTACTTTACCCCATTCGCTCGCACGTCGTAGTAGAGGAAGGTATACGGCTGGTCCTGCTGAATGATCTCTTGGTACTCATGCCAGAGAGGAACCGTCTGGGCACGATCGACCGTCAAACTCACCGCCTCGAGGATCTCGTCGACCCGCGGGTTACAGTAGGATGCCCACTGATAGGCTCCATCAAGCGCGGAACAGGCGAAGAGTGACCGGTGGTCGTCCAAGTTGTATTCCGTCTGCCAGCCCAGCACGAAGGCATCGAAGCGCCTCTCGCTGTTGGTGATGTCCGCGCCGAGACTCTGAGCCTCCTGCGTTCTCGGTCGCACTTCGACCCCGACCTTCGCCAAGTCCGCTTGGACCAGAAGCGTGATGTCTTCACGGACCGGGTTCGGGTTCGTCTTGAGCTCGAACGACGCCTTGGCGCCGTCCCGCTCGCGTACTCCGTCTCCGTCACTATCCACCCACCCGGCCATCTCGAGCAGGCGGCTCGCGCTGTCGGGTGCGAATGGTAGAGGTTCCAGGTCCGCGTCGTAGGCCCAATGGGTCGGCGGTACGGGTCCTTTGGCAATCTGGCCGAGCCCCCGCTGGACCGCATCGACGATCTCTTGCCGGTTGATGGCGAGGGTCAAGGCGCGCCGGACCATGCGTTCTCGGAATAGAGGGAGGCGGCCATTCCAGTTGATGAAGGCGTAGTTGCGATTGGCGTACGCGACAATCCGTGCGTTCGAGCTCGCCTCTACCTCCTCTACCTGGCCAGGAGCCACGATTAGGTACACGTCGACTTCGCCGGCGAGGAACTCGGTGAGCCGGGTCGTGGGCTCTTCGATGTACCGGTACACGATCCGATCCAGGTACGGGCGACCTCCCAAGTCTTCGGGAAAATCGGGGTTCGCCTCAAATACCCAGCGATCGCCAGCCCTGTGTTCGACGAAGCGAAACGGCCCGTTGCCGGTCGGCGACTCGCTACCGAAGGGATCCTGTTTGAGTTCCGGAGCGGGGACGGAGCCGAGTATATGCTCCGGCATGGGAGCGATTGCTTGCCACGGGTCCATGAAGCCCGGGTGTCGTCGCAAGTAGAAAGTGACCGAGAAGGTATCCCGCACGACGGCGCTATCGTAGGCGGCCAGGATCGACGAACGAGGATACCCCGTCTCCGGGTCCTTGATGCGGTCGAAGGTGAATTTCACGTCGCGTGCCGTCGTAGGTACCCCGTCGTGCCAGCGTACGTCAGCCCGCAGATGGAATGTCAATGTCATGTCGTCGCCGGCAGCCGTTGTGTCCCAGCGCTCCGCCAGGTACGGTATCGGCGCCAGCTGCTCGTCGTACTGGATAAGTGTGGTGAAGAGGACGTGGTTCTGGAGTTCCTGCGAGATATCGTCGACGCTCGCGAAGCGGTTCATCGAGCTGGCTTCGGTCAGCGAAGCGACGACCGCCGTTCCGCCGTGGGACGCTGACGGAAGGGACTCGTCCGTCTCACCGGCTCGCTCGCGCGTGTCCCCGCAACCCGCGATCACAACGGCTACCATGCAGTAGATCGAGACCGTCCTTTTCAACATTGCGCCTACTCTTCTCCCTACAATCGCCATGTCCAGGCCGGGTCCGCGAAGTGACGAGCGAGTTCGGTCGCACGTGCTGTTTCGGCGGGACCCAAAGTGTAGTCCTCGAATTGGACGCCGAGCACTCTTACGAATCCATCGACAAGGTTGTCCACCAGTTCCGACCACGTTGGAAGGTGGTCGAGGAGCGAATCGAGCGCTGTCGCCTGGGCCGGCAAGTCCTCTGGACTCTTCACCTTCAGAAGCTCCACGGTGGGGGACTGGTCGCCGGTGAGGAGCACAGAGCCATGCTGGAGTATCACCCCTCTCTCACGCAGCTGGGCGCTGCCAACCAGCTTCCGCTTGCCTGCTACGATTGCGCCCCCGTCGAGCTCGGTGAAGCAAGGCACGGTGGAAGGGCGAAGGCGTTGTCCGGGGTCGGGGAGCATTTCGGTGGGCGCTCCTAGGAGACGCAACCCCGCCAGAAGCGCCTTATGAACGAAATCGTAGGTCTTTCGGGGCCCGCCCAAGAATCGCTCTCCTACTGCCACAGAATATGTGATCTCATGGTGATGGTAGACGGCTCGTCCGCCCGTCGGGCGACGCACGAACTCGATCCCGCGTCTCTCAGCCTCGGCGCTGTCGTAGTGTCCGCGAGCCGGCTGGTTTCGGCCGAGCGAGATACAGGGAGGCCACCAGCGGTAGAACCTCAGGACGGGCGGTCCACCGGCACGCACCGATTCGGCCAACAGCACGTCGATCGCCATGTTGCGGGCGCCCGTATTGGCGGCGCTCTCCATGACGCGCCAGACGTGCGGCGCAACAGGCGGCTGCCGCAGGCTCTCCGGTCGAGACTCCTCGGGCTTGACCGGGGGTGGTCCACCCTTGCTCATAGGCGATTCGAGGGGGTTGCGGCTGCCGAGGCGCGATGCTGCGCTAGCGAGGGACCGAAGGGTCCGTGAGCCTCGCTGGGTTACGACGCTGCCTGTGGTTCGGTCCCCGGCGTCCGATATTCTATGTCCTTCAAACCTCGCTGCTGTACCGCACGTCAAGCTGGCGGCTGGCCCGAGCCTCGTCGAGCCTTCTGACGGGCGTCGTGTATGGTGCGTTCTTGACCAGGTCGGGATCCTTGGCCGCTTCCTCGGCGATCTGAAGCATAGTGTCGCAGAAACGGTCCAGCTCCTCCTTCGTCTCCGTTTCGGTGGGCTCTGCCATGATCGCCTCGGCGACGATGAGCGGGAAATAGACGGTCGGAGCGTGAATCCCGAAGTCGAGAAGACGCTTGGCCACGTCCAGCGTGCGGACGCCGTGTTCTTTAAGGAAAGCGCCCGAAAACACCGATTCGTGCATGCCGCGCCCGTACGGCAGGGCGTAGGTGCCCTCGAGCCGCGCGGACATATACGCGTTGTTGAGCACGGCGGCTAGGCCGGTATCCCGGAGGCCATCCGGGCCCAGCATCCGAATGTAGGTGTAAGCGCGAACCAGCACGCCGAAGTTGCCCCAGAAACCGTGGACTTTCCCGATGCTCGAGGGGCGCTCCCAATCGAGTCCGTACGTTCCGTCGGAGTGACGCTGGAGGATCGGCAGCGGCAGGTAAGGCGCCAGCGCCTCGGTCACCGCAACGGGACCCGCCCCCGGTCCGCCGCCTCCGTGTGGCGTGGAGAAAGTCTTGTGGAGGTTCAAGTGCACGATGTCGTAGCCGAGGTCGCCCGGTCGGGTTATGCCTACGAGCGCGTTCAGGTTTGCGCCATCCATGTACATCAGTCCGCCCGCCGAGTGAACCATCTCGGAGATGGTCTCGATGTCCGACTCGAACTTCCCTAGCGTGTTGGGATTGGTGAGCATGACGCCGGCGACGTCATCACCCAACACGGACTCGAGGGCGCCCGGATCCATCCGACCGTCCTCGTTGGACTTGAGTGTGACGACCTCGTAACCGGCCATCGCCACCGTGGCGGGGTTGGTGCCGTGGGCACTGTCCGGAATGATGATCTTCTTGCGCGGATCGCCGTTCGCAGTGTGGTAGGCCCGGAAGAGCAGCGCTCCGACCAGCTCACCGTGCGCGCCGGCGGCCGGTTGAAGCGTGATCGCGTCCATCCCGACGATCTCCTTGAGCATCTCGCCCAGCTCCCACATCAATCGAAACGCGCCCTGCACCGCCGAGGTGACTTGGAATGGATGAAGATCAGCGAGCCCGGGCAATCGCGCCGTTATCTCGTTGACCTTCGGGTTGTACTTCATCGTGCAAGAGCCGAGGGGGTAGAACCCCTTGTCGACGTGATGGTTCTTCAGCGAGATCGCTGTGAAGTGGCGGACCACTTCGCTCTCCGGCACCTCTGGCAGATTCGGCGGGGGATGCCTCAAAGCTGCGGCCGGCAGCAGATCTTCAATGGGTTTGGCGGGAACGTCCGGCTTGGTTATCGCCGTTCCCGGTCGACCCGAGGCCGAACGCTCGAAGATCAGGATGCTCGTTTGCTCTTTTGGGTTCTTGTCGGTCATCGGTTAAGCCTTTTGGCGCTCGATATCTTCTCTGGGTTCACTCAATCATCAGAAGTCGTGGCTCTGGCCCGGTTCCAGGATGACGACCTCGGCCTTCGACCCGACCTGCTCCGCGAAATCGCCCGGATCCTGCTCGATGATGTCGAACGTGTTGTAATGCATGGGAACGACCGTCTTTGGCTCGATCATGTCCACCGCTTTGACCGCATCGTCAGGCCCCATCGTGAAGTTGTCACCGATGGGCAAACACGCCACGTCTACCTGACCGTTCAGTAGCTCCAGATCCTTGATCAACGCTGTATCGCCGGCGTGGTAGACGGTCTTGCCGTCGATGTTGATCATGAAACCGCCGGGTACCGTTGTGTACTTTCCGGACTCGTCTCCGGCCACGGCTCCGCCGTGGAGCGCCGGAGTCATCTTGATGTAGCCGACGGGGAAGTTGTACCCGCCGCCGATGTGCAGTGGGTGCGCATTCTCGATGCCCATCACTTCCTGTGCGAACGAAACGATCTCGAATGTCGAGACGACCATTGCGCCCGTTCGCTTCGCGATGTCGAAGCCGTCGCCGATGTGATCGGCGTGGCCGTGCGTAAACAGGACGTAGTCCGCCCTCTCGATAGCTTCCGGTCCGATGTCGGCAATCGGGTTGCCGGTGAGGAACGGGTCGATGACCAGCGTCGTCCCGTCGTTCGCTTCAATTGTGAAGCAGGAATGGCCATGGAACGTGAGCTTAGACATGGGTGGCCTCCTTCAGCACTTCGACAAGTAGCTCTACTTCGCTCTTCGAGCGCTTTTCGGTAAAGGCGATCAATAGCCCGTCTTCCACATCGACGTGTGGAAAGCGAGAGATTGCCACACCAGCGAGAACTCCCCGCTCGGCTCCACGCTCGATGACTTGCCGTGCGGGGCAAGGCGTCTTGATCGCGAATTCCCGGAAGAAGGGTGCGTCTGGGAATAGAGGTTCGATTCCGTCGAGCGCCGTGATTCGGTCATGGGCGTAGTGCGCCACCTGGGCGCTCGTTTCAGCTACCTGCCTGAGGCCTTCCTTGCCAACGGTCGCCAGGTAGATCGTGGCGGCCAGCGCGCACAACCCTTGGTTGGTGCAGATGTTGCTGGTCGCCTTCTCACGCCGGATGTGCTGCTCGCGAGTCTGAAGCGTGAGTACGAACCCGCGGCGTCCATCCACGTCGTCGGTAGCACCGACGATTCGGCCCGGCATATGGCGGATATAGTCCTGGCGCGCCGCGAAAAGGCCCAGCACGGGACCGCCGAAGCTCAAGGGGTTGCCGAACGGCTGGCCTTCGGCCACAGCGATGTCTGCACCGCATTCGCCCGGGCTCTTCAGTATCGCCAGCGAGACGGGGTCGACGACGGCGATAAAGAGTGCGCCCGCCTCGTGCGCGATCTCGGCTGACGCCGCGAAGTCTTCTATCACTCCATAGAAATTCGGGCTCTGTACGATGACAGCGGCCGTCTGGTCGTCGAGCAGTCGTGCCAGGGCATCAAGGTCCGTGATACCGGCATCGGTACGCGGCGCGATCTCGATAGGCATCCCGAGGCCGAGGTTGTATGTGTCCAGCACCTGACGGTAGTGCGGATTGACCGTGGCAGACAGGACGACCTTGTCTCGCTTCTTTTGTATCGATCGCGCCATCAGCGCCGCCTCAGCCATCGCCGACGCTCCATCGTACATAGATGCGTTGGCGACATCGAGGCCCATGAGTGCGCAGATCATGCTCTGGAACTCATAGATCGATTGCAGCGTCCCCTGGCTCACCTCGGCCTGGTACGGCGTATACGCCGTGTAGAACTCGCTGCGACGAATGAGATGGTCGACCACGGCGGGCACGTGATGGTCGTAATAACCCGCGCCGGCGAAGCAGGTGAGATGTCGGCTTTCTCCTGCCAGCTCTTGAAGAGCGCGAACGGCCTCCCACTCCGACAACGCGGGCGGCAGGTCGAGCGGTCTGTTGACTCGTAACTTCTCAGGTACATCGGCGAGCAACTCGTCTTCCGATGCGGCTCCGATAGTGCGGAGCATCGTCTGACGATCCGCCTTGGAATGTGGCACGAAACTCATTGCGTGATCGCTGGTCTAAGGTTGATGTTCTGGTTGTCGAACCGACCTGAGAGAGCTAGCTGTCGGCGATCAACGCCTTGTAGGCCTCAGGGCTCAGGAGGTCGTCTAGCTCCGCCGGGTCATTCATACGTACCCGGATCATCCATCCGTCACCGTACGGATCGCTATTCACAACGGCCGGATCATCTTGCAGCGTCTCATTGACCGCTACCACCTCACCCCCGGCGGGCGTGTACAAATCCGAGACAGCCTTGACCGCCTCGATGTTGCCGAAAACCTCGGCCTTGCTGAATGCGTTCCCGATTTCGGGCAATTCGACGTAGACGATGTCGCTCAGTTCCCCCTGCGCATAGTCTGTGATGCCGACGACGATCTCGTCTGCGTCGCGCAGGACGTACTCGTGCTCCTCCGTGTAGAGGAGGTTGTCGGGGATTTTTGCGTCAGCCATTGCTCCTCCGTATGCAAGAAACACCGGGTCAATTCGATGCAGTCGGCGGTGACAATACCCGGCCGGTAACGGCGCCGTCAAGGCACCGGTTTGCAGTCCGGGTCCACGTTTGCCGGACATGCCGATTTGGCTCGCGCGCCGGGCGCCGCACAACCGTCGATCCTCTTGCTGCTGTGGGGGCCGAGGCGTAGTTTTGTGAGGGTGCCGTGCGACGTAAAGTACGGTGCCACATGTATTTGGTGCCCTTGGCAAGAACTCAACGAAAGGAGGTGGTCCAGTGTCCGTTGAATTATCTGGCCAACCGGCATGGGCAAGCGACTGCCTCGAGGCGGTGTAGGCTGCTAACTGCCTTGAACCGGGGGTAGCGGTCATCATGATCGACGGCCGGTCGTTTCTTAGGGGCCCGCGCTCGCCGTGCTTCGAGTGGCGGGCCCGGGGAGCATCGCCGCCCCGGCTCTAGATGGAATGCCCCGGCTGACCGGGATCGCCGTTCTCGCTCTCCAGACCAGGGCGATAGATGCGATAGGTGGGATACGCGAAATCGATGCTCGGCTCACCTGCGAAGCGGTCGAGGATTTCGCCCGAGATGCGGTCCGTCATCGAGCGCCTTCGTCGCACGGGCGTCAGGTTGCGTAGCGTCAATAGCACCCCGGAATCGGCGATCTCGGTATAGACGATGGGCGCCGTGGAGCCGAGTCGGAAGGCGAACTCCTGCTCGAGTTTTGCGAAACCCGCTTTGAGGTCGGGAACGATCTCGTCGTACAACTGCTTGGCGACCTCCTGCATGATCTCACGGGCCCGCTTCCAATCGCTCTCGAACGTGACGAGCACCTGGATCTCCTGCCAAACTAGCGGGTTCACGGTGGCCGATGCGACGACGTTCTTGTTCAGGAAGACGCTGTTGGGAACCGTCACGATCCGCCCTGTCGATTGGAGGGCGTGGACGAGTGGCTCGCCGACCTCGAGCAAGGTCGTCTTGAGCATGCCGATGTCGATTACGTCGCCCATGACGCCGTCGACTTCGACCCGGCTTCCGATCTCGATGCCGCGTCGCGAGTTGACGTAAACCCAGCCCGCTAGACTGCGGACGACGTCGGCCAGCGCGATGGTGACGGCAGCAGCGATCAGGCCCAGGATTGTGCCGATATCCGCCAGCGCCAGCCTTTCAGCGAACAGCGCGACGGCGACCGTGATCAGCACGATCCAGAAGGCGTAGGTGACGACTTTGCGTAGCTGGTGCCGCTTCTTGATGTCCTCGATGTGGGACTCGATGCCACGTCTCGTCAGCCTCGAGAGAGCATAGAGTGCCACAGCTGTTAGGAGGAATATGATGATCTCGTCGATCACCCCTCCGGTCGTGATGGCCCTCCAGATACGGGCCAGCTGTGTCGACAGGCGGGACACTTGCTCTTGCGCCGCCTCGACCGCCGGTGTTTGTATGGCCAGTCGGATCATCGTACGAGCAATATGACAGATCCTGTGGATGCGGCGCCATGGGGAGGGTGTCTGTGCACGCCAAGGACAGGTCCAAGGCAGTCCGAACATGACTGAGGACCACTCGAAGCCGGCATCGACGCGGGCCGCCGGGTCGACGCTGGAGCCCGGCCGCCTGGGCCTCGTCGCCGCCTTCGCAGCCATCTACCTGATCTGGGGATCGACCTACCTTGCCATCCGCTTCGCCATTGAGACGCTTCCGCCGTTCCTGATGACGGCCGTCCGGTTCCTGGCAGCCGGCGCTGTGATGTACCTGTGGGCCCGCGTGAGAGGTGTGAAGAAGCCGACGCGCTTGCAGTGGTCGGCGGCGATGCTCGTGGGAGTGTTGATGCTCTCGATCGGAGTCGGCGGCGTCTCGTGGGCCGAGTTAAGGGTCCCGTCGGGTGCGGCGGCGCTGATCGTGACGGTGGGACCGCTCTGGATGGTGTTGGTCGACTGGCTCTTCTTCGGTGGTGAACGACCCGGCAGCAGGGTCGTGTTCGGGATTCTGCTTGGTTTCTCCGGTGTCGCGCTGTTGATTGGCCCGGAGAACCTCGCAGGGGCGGGGCGCATCGACCTACTAGGTGCCGGGGCGATCCTGCTTGGCACTGTTACCTGGTCGTTCGGGTCTCTTTATTCGCGGGGATCGCATCTTCCGGCGTCTCCGGTGCTGGCCATCGGCATGGAGATGCTTGCCGGAGGCGCGGCCCTGCTCCTCGTCGCGTTCGCGTTCGGAGAGTTTGCGCGCTTCGATATTGCCCAGGTCTCCGCACGCTCGCTGCTGGCCACGGGCTATCTCGCGCTATTCGGATCCATCGTGGCGCTCAGCGCTTACCTCTGGCTGCTCAAGGTGGATTCCCCAGCGCGCGTCATAACGCACGCCTACGTGAATCCGGTTGTGGCCGTCTTCCTAGGTTGGGCGCTCGCCGACGAGCCGCTGAATACGCGCACGCTGGCGGCGACGGCGGTGATCATCGCTGGCGTGCTGGTGATCACGCGCAAGGGACGTCCACGGATCGCCGACGCCGAGTTGGAGCACGCTTGACTCACAGCTGGTACTCGACCACACCGGTAGTGACGAGAGGCTGCCCTTTGAATATCGAACGCCGAATATCGATTGGCCAATAATGAAGAACTGCTCTTGGTAATTCGACATCCGATGTTCAGTATTGGCAATTCAAAGCCTGCCTCAGCCTAGCTACCCGGCAGGGTCTCGTCGTCTCGTTTCTTCTGCGCGATCGCGAAGCCCGTGAAGCCGTAGATGATCGCGAATAAGAAACCCGTGTAGTTGAGAATCGCCCACGGCAGATAGCCAAGCGTCGGCACTTCGAGCGTTGCGGCCATGAAGACGCCGGCTGCGGACCACGGGATGAGCGGTACGACAACGGTGCCACTGTCCTCGAGCGTCCGGGACAGGTTCTTGGCGGCCAGGTCGCGAAGGCGGTACGCCGGTGCGAACAGCTCGCCGGGTAGGAGAATGGTGAGATAGCTAGAACCGGTGATGAGCGCCGTGAAGATCGTTGATCCTGCGGTGGCGGCAACCAGGTGACCGGTCGTCCGCGTAGCGCGCAGCAGTTGGCGGAGAGCGACGTCGAGCAGACCCGCCTTGCTGGCTATGCCGGCGAACGAGAAGGCCGTGAAGACGATGAGCGTGACTTCCATCATCGGACCCATGCCGCCTCGTGACAGCAGGTTGTCGACTGCTGGATCACCGGTGTCGGCGACGTAACCGCTCACCATAGCCTCCACGACGCTCGTCAGAGGCTCCCCCTGAACGGCGATGGCGATGGTGCCGGCAACGGCTGAGGCGAGCAGGATGCCTGGAACCGTGGGGCGCTGACGCAGCGCGAAATACAGCACGATCGGAAGCGGCAGGAGGACCCACGGGCTCAAGACGAACGCGTTGCCGAGTGTGTCCAGGATCGCTGCGACCCGCTCGGGCGAAGCCGCTGCGCCGCTACGGAGTCCGGCGACTAGATAGACCAACAAGCCCAAGGTCCACGCTGGCACGGTTGTCCACAGCATGTGCCGGATATGGTCGAAGAGATTCGACTGGGCCGCGACTGGTGCCAGGTTCGTGGTGTCCGAAAAGGGTGAGAGCTTATCGCCGAAGTAAGCCCCGGCTACGACCGCTCCTGCCGCTGCGCCGGCCGGTACGCCGAGACCTGCCGCCACACCCATCAGCGCGATCCCCATGGTGCCCACCGTACCCCAGGACGTCCCGGTGAACAGCGAGACGAGGGAGCAGAGTACGCAGGCGGTGACTAGGAAGAAGCGCGGCGAGATGGTGTGGAGGCCGAGTTTGACCAGTAGCGGTATTGTGCCCGCAGCGATCCAGGTGCTGATCAACGCACCGACGCTGACCAGGATCAGCACAGCCGGGAGTGCCTTCGCGATTCCCTCTATGATCCCGGCTTGGAGTTCGGCCCAGGAGTAACCCAGTCGCAGTGCGACTAGGCCGGCAACGGCTGCGGCGGTGATGAGCAAGACCTCTATCCGGAGTCGGAACACTCCGTAGCCCACGCCCAGCAGAACAGCCATCACGAGGAAGGGAAGGAACGCTTCGACGGTTGTGGGCTCTCTTTTGCTCATCGTTCTATTGAAACTGTGTACGGCGAGTAGAAAAAGGCCGGGCTAGCCGTGCCGAATCCAGCGCACCAGCTCGGGTAAGGTCGGGCGCTTGCCCGTCATCAAAAGTGCCACTCGATAGATCCTGCCGCCGATCCAGGCGACGACGAAGACCGAGATGAATTGCAGGGCGAATGCGGTCGGGATCTCCCAGAGCAATACCGTGCCCAGCACATAGCGGGCGATGAAAAGCACCGGTGTGAAGAAGGGAATCCACGACAGCACCATGCTGGGAGTGCTTGCAGGGGCCTCCAGCACCACCGGAATCACCAGGATCGGTATGACCACCAACAGCGTGACCGGCAGCTGGAGCTGGGCCGCTTCCTGCTCCGTGCTCGCTATGGCTCCCACGGATGCGTACATGCCGGCGTAAAGGAAATAACCGGTGATAAAAAGCCCCACGAACAGCGCCAGCGTGTCCAGCCCGACCGGCAGGTTCCGCAAGAACTCGACGTCGGCAAACGCCTGAGCCGTGCCGGCATAGAGCAAGAAGGCGCCCAGCATCGACAGCCAGACGCCTAGTTGGGTAAGACCTACGGCCCCCACGCCCAGGACCTTTCCCAACATGAGCTGCCAGGGCCGGACGCTCGATAGAATGATCTCGACCATCCGGCTCGATTTCTCGGCTACGGCGGCCCGCAGCATCATCGCGCCATAGAGCAGCACCACGGTGTAGATCGCCAAGGAGAGTATGTGAGCGGCCAGCACTACATGCTGACCCTCGCGGGCCGCGCCTTCGTCTGTCACGCGGTACATCTCCACGGGAACCGAGCGCGTGAGTTTCGCGGCGGCGTCCGGATCGAGTCCGAGCGCACGAGCTTGGACCCTCCGCACAGCGGTGTTGACTGCGGGGCTGAGCGTGCCTCGCAGGAGAGTCTGCCCAACGTCGCGGCCCCAGAACTGGATCTCTCCGCCCTCCAGCACGTCAGCCGGGATGTGTAAATAACCTGCCAATTCGCGGTCCATGATCTGCTGGCGTAGCACAGCCAGCGTCTCCTCCGGATATTGCCGGTGGGGAGGCGGCCGGTAATGGACGCGCCCCTCCTGGAAGGCCTCGGTCTCGAGTAGTTGGCTCGTGATCGCACCCGTCTCGTCGACGACGCTGATCTCGATCTCGCGCTCGGCCTGCCTGACCGCGAGCACGATCGGGAGCGCCATGGCGCCGATTAGCAGTATGGGTGCCAGAAGCGTGGTGAGTATGAACCACTTGCTCCGCACCCGAGAGACGTACTCTCGGCGAATGATGGCGAACAGCCTATTCACGGGCCCGCGCGACGAAGATTTCGTGAAGCGAGGGTTCGCTGACTTCGAAACGGTGCACGATGGCTCCCATTTGGACAGCGGCCTCCAGCAGTTGCTGCGGCGTGACACCGTCCCGCAGGGAGACGGCCACGTGAGTTCCGCGGTCCTCGACGCTCTCGACTAGCTGGCGGCTCTCCAGCAGGCCGTCCCCGCCCTCCATGGCGAGAAGGATCTGCCGCTTGCCCTCTAGCCAGGCTTCCCGCTTGATCTTGGCCAGTTCTCCGTCCAGCACCTTGCGCGCGTCCTTGATCATCACGACTCGCTCGCAAAGGCGTTCCGCCTGGTCCATGTTGTGCGTCGAGAAGAGAACGGTCGCCCCGCGGTTACTTTGCTCGAGTACGATTTCCTTCAAAAGATCTACGTTCAGCGGGTCGAGGCCCGAGAAAGGTTCGTCCAGGATGAGCAACTCGGGCTCGTGGATTACCGTGCCGATAAATTGGACCTTCTGCTGCATACCGCGTGAAAGCTCTTCGACCTTCTTGTCTCCCCAATCACCCAACTCGAGGCGTTCGAGCCATCCCAAAGCGCGCTCGGCAGCGACATGGCGCGATGTTCCCTTGAGCACCCCTAGAAACGTCAGTAGTTCGGCCACCTTCATCTTCGGATAGAGCCCCCGTTCTTCTGGCAGGTAGCCTATCCGGTCGCGTATCGCGGGAGTCGACTGGCCACCGAGCACTTCCACTTGCCCCCGGTCGGCTCCGATGATGTCGAGCATGATACGGATCGTGGTGGTCTTACCGGCGCCGTTGGGCCCTAGCAGACCGCAGATGGTTCCGGTGGGCAGCTCGAGGTCGAGGCCCTCCACGGCGACCTTGGTGCCGTACGCCTTGTAGATCTGAGACAGCCTGACGGCTAGCGAGTTGCTGACGTTCATGCGCACGCGATCCTACTCTGGCAGCCACTCGCCTCGCAAGAGCGTGCCATAGGTCCGGCAACACAGCTACCGGCGGTTGCAGCTCATGAGTAGCTTTGAGGCGCCTATGAGCGAGACGATCCTACTAATCGAACTGCTTGTCGTCGCCGTGTTGGTCGCGATCGTTGTGAAGTATGTACGCCTGCCCTACACGATCGCGCTTGTGCTCGCCGGTGTTGGCGTGGGCTTGTTGCCGGAAGTCCCGGCTTTGCCGGTGGACCCTCATCTTTGGCTGCTGCTCTTCTTGCCGCCCCTCCTGTTCGAGGGGACGATCAACATGGACCTCGAGCTGCTCAAGCGGTACTCGACGATCGTCGGGCTGCTCGCCTTCTTGGGCACGCTCGTTTCCGTGATACTACTGGCGACGTTCTTCAATCAAGCTCTTGGGCTTCCCGTCCCACTCGCCACGCTGCTGGGCGTGATGCTGAGCCCAACCGACCCGGTATCGGTGCTGGCACTCTTCAAGGAGCACGGAGTTGCGCGTGGCTTGCAGACGATAGTCGAGGGTGAATCGGTCTTCAACGACGGGGTGGCCGTCGTTCTCTACATCATCGTATTGGAGGTTCTGGACGGTCATCCGGTGACGGTCGCGTCGGGTATCGTCGAGTTCGTTAAAGTCGTGGCCGGAGGTGCGCTCGTCGGCCTCGTGCTGGGCTATCTCACCCACAGGCTCTACTCCGTGATCGACGATCACCTCATCGAGGTAGGGCTCTCACTCGCTCTCGCCTATGGCTCGTACCTGGTAGCCGAGCGCCTCGAGGTATCCGGCGTGATCGCCGTGGTGGTGGCAGGTCTCATCATAGGGAACTACGGGCGCATCTTCTCCATGAGTCCGAGCACACGCTTGAGCTTGACTCACTTCTGGGAAGTCGGCGCGTTCCTCATCAACGGCTTGCTCTTCCTGCTGATCGGCTTGACGGTCGAGCGCGGAGGACTGTTCAGCTACGCGGGCCAGATCGGACTCGTATTCTTGGCGATGATCGTCGTCCGGGGTATGGTCGTGTACGGTACGCTCGGTGTGTATAGCCGCGTTGGCCGACGCAACTTGCAGTTCAGCTGGTGGCACGTGATCAATTGGGCCGGCCTTCGCGGCAGCATCCCCGTCGCGCTCGCCTTGGGACTGCCGCTGTGGGTGCCTGAACTCCATCAGCTGAGGGCGATAGCGCTTGGCGCCGTCTTCCTCTCGCTCGTGGTTCAGGGTCTCACGATCAAACCGCTGCTGGGTGGGCTAGGGTTGGTGCGTCGCTCGGACGCACAGCAGGCCTTCGAGAGGGCACAGGGGCAGGCGATCGCCGCGCGCGCAGCGCTGAACGAGCTCGATGGGCTTCACGGGCGCGGTGAGATATCGGACATGCTCTACCATAGACTTCACGATTACTATGAGGAGGTCCGGAGGGAGAACACCGCCGGCCTGGCGAGCATGACGGCCGATGATCTGGCCGTGCGACGACGGCAGCTAGGGCGTGTGAGCACTCAAGTGTTCTCTGCCGAGAGGGCAGCGTTGGATGACGCGCTCAGGCGCGGCCTGCTGGGCGAGGAGGTTTGGCGTGAGCTGAAACGTGAAGTCGATGCCCGGTTAGTGGAGGGCGAGGAAGAGGGCTGGCAGCGACTGTGGCACGATGAGCACGTCGAGATAGCCGACGACGAGTCGGCTGATGATAGAACTGACAGTTGATGGAGTCGATATAGCGGGGAGGGATTCCGATGGCGGAGAAACGACGAAGGCTCGTCACGTGGCTATTGCCGAAGCTGATCATCTTCGCGGCGGGTGCTGCGGTAGGGTACTATGCGCGCACTAACGAGCTGGACCGGCTGGAGGGCTCGTACGAGCAAGTCGTGGCCGAGCTGGAGGAGTTGAAGCAGAGCGGTCAGGAGATGATAGAGCGTGGGCGACGGGCGAGCGAGAGCTTGCGTTCCGGAGCGGAGGCTGCTGTTGATAGCACGAAGGCGGCGGTCGAGGAGATCAAGGGCGAGACCAAAGACTGAGGCCGCCTGGTTGGTGGCGGCTTCTCGTCATCGCTCGAGTTGCGGCTATTAGCGGTCCTAGCTCAGGAAGAGCACCGCCATGAGTTGGGCGAGCGCGAGCAGCAGGATCCAGGTGATCAGGTGGCCGTTCTGTGGCAGATGGGGACTTTTGACAAGTGGCTCACTGAAGAATATTCGCATCGGCGCCGGCTCACTGCCTCGCACGATGTGCCTCGCGCTGTCGTCGATGAATATGAGCGTCGAGGTGTCACGGGTTCCGTGAACGGAGAGCTGGTCGCCATCGAACAAGGGGACCGGCTCTTCGTCTATGATCGGGTGACCATTGATAGTGACGTTCCCACTTTCGCCGGACAGCCAGGCGAACGATCCGTACAGCTCGACATTGATCCCGACCTGGCAACCGGACGGTAGCTCTGGCAGATGCAGGTCGGCCTCAACGCCTGAGCCGAGCAAATTCCGCCCTGCGTTCAGTTGATATAGACGCTTATCGTACTCGATAAACGGCACGGATCACTTCTCCTGGGGAATCGGTACGGCGGGGCAACTGCATGACGTCCGGAGCCGGAAGTTCCAGCCCGTCGGCACCCGAGCGAGCGCCACGCTAAACGGATATGCAAAGGTGGGACCGATACCCTCGTGGGGGTGGAACTGCATGTGTTGCAAGAACCTATCGGTCTAGACGGGTCCTACGTCTACTGGCAACTACTTGCACAACGCAACATTGGTTGCAGAGGCCAATGTGGCATGAATGCTGCGGATTGACCCGTCTATCTGGCGCTGGCATCTTTAGTGGGAAACCCCGCCAATGTTTCCCCGGCTTACTTCGGTTTTCGCTCGATCTACCCGGTCGCCGGGCCGGTCGGGAAGGCCGGTGGCTTAGGCTTGACACGTAGCGGGTCACGGGTCGATGGACTGCAGGAGGGCAGCCTGACAAGCGAACGAGGTTTCACGGTCATTGACCTCATCGTGGTCCTGATCATGGTGGCTGTTGTAGCCACCATAGTTTTGCCGAGCGCATTAAGGTCCAGCCCGCAACTGCAGGTCGATCTCGCCGCTCGCACCATGGCCCGCGATCTAGAGACGCTTCGTATGCGCGCCATCGCCGCCAAGCGTCACGTGCGGGTGAAATTCGACGAGACGGGCAACTACTACACCGCATTCATGGACGTCACGGCGGATCGGCTTGCGATCATCTCCGAGAGCGAAGATGAAGTGCGCCGGACGGGCCTGCTGACTCGGGGGTCTGCTGGTGGGCTGCCCGCCGTCTCGCTTCCCGGCGGCGTGGAGTTTGGGTTGGGGCCTCTTCTACGCGGCCCACAAGGCGCCGATGCATCCGCCGCGATCGTGCTCGAGGGTGGTGAGTTGGAGTTCGACGCGCGCGGGATGGTGGCACCGCCGGGTTCGGGCGGCGTTGTCTACTTGGTTCACGAGCATGAACAGTCCGCCGTCTCGGCGGTGACGATCTCGGGCGCGGGTGCCCTCCGCGCCTGGCGATATCGCAATGGCATATGGATCAAATGAGGCGCGTCTCTTCCGTATGTTCGTCTGAAGACGGCTTCGGCATGGTGTCCGTGCTGGTGGCCATGGTACTGCTGGCCGTTGCCGTTGTCGCCTTGTCCAGTTCGAGCGCGTTTCTGGTGTCGCTGCAGACCGATGCGTCGGGGCGTGCAATAGCCACTTCTCTGGGCGTTGCGTATATGGAGGAGGTGAGGAGACGTCCGTCAGGCTCGCTGGCCTCCGAGTCGCCGGTCAGGGTGAATAGTGAAGGGGTCGCGGACGAGGGAGGCGCCTTCGTTCGAGGGCTGACGATCGAGAACGACCCGAGCGCGTCGAACGTCGCGCGGGCTATTGTGGAAATAGGCTACCCTGCCGGAATCGGCCGCAGAGGCACGATCAGCTTCCAGACGGTCATCTATCTGGGGGGCGAGTAGTGCGGATCGGCAAAAGCCAGGGCCCGGCGAGGGTTCGGAATCGGCGGCGCGGATTCACCTTGATAGAGCTCATCATCGCGCTCACGCTCGGGGCCATAGTTTTGGCCGCGGCGGTCGCCTACATGCTGAGGGAGTTGCGAACTCTCACTGGCAGCGAGATACGCCAGAGCCTGTCGCGCAATACCCGGTATGTCGGGGTGACCCTCCAGCACGACATCCAAATGGCTGGAACGGACATCGTCGCCACGAGCGACATGGGCTCGATCGATATTTGGCCGGGTTCGGTCGGCGATACCCTCGTCATACTCCATGTCCCCTACAGCCCGCGTATGGCGCCGATTCACCCGTTGGTACCTCCTTTCGGCGCCGGCGAAACATTGCCGCCCGGAGGTACATGCGGAGCGCGCTGCATCGAGGTCGCGAGAGACGCTGCCGTCCCAATGGAGCTTCAGGAAGGGGATCTGGCGCGAATTCAGGTGCGAGACACATGGCGACTCATCCTGATCGAGAGCGTCGCGCAGATGAGCGATACGTCGGTGGCGCTCACGTTCGCGAATTTGCCCGTGCTGCTCCGGCGGCCGGCCGGGTTCAGCGATGGTCTGCTGCTCGTCAGGGATGAGACCTATGTTCAGGAAGTGTCACCGATAGCGTTCTACCTCGACGACGAGGAGCAGCTGCGACGTGCCCACCGGTTGAACTCGAACGGATCAATAGCGGGTGATATCCTCGCGTATGACGTTGAATTGTTCGATGCCAGACTAGTCTTCGCTGACGAAGGAGCGGCGGAGCAAGCCAACCCGCTCGACGCAGACGAGACCAACGATTTCGACGACGTCGTCGCGGTCAAGGTCCGGGTGACGATCAGGGCGGATCGAGCGGACCCACGTGTCAACCGCGGCGAGTACTTGCGCCGAAGTCACGAGTGGACCGTGTCTCCCCGTAATCTACGATTCTAGCGAACCCTAGTTGACAGGTCCGGATGCAAATAGGGGGGCTGCCACCAGGTGTGGCGCCCCCTGCTTGCGAGTCGCGGGTCCTTCTAGCGCCTGTATATGAGCCCGAGCGCGAGTTCGATGTTGTCGTTGTCGTTCGACGCTATCGTCAACGCGCCGCTGAACATTAGCTCATCGGTGATGTTGACCTCACCTCCGAGCTCGACGCCGAGTTCGAGGTCCGTGTTGGCGTCGCGCCCGTCGGGATCGTAGCGGTTGACGGTCAGGTAAGGTAGACCGAACAGGATAACCGGGCGTTCCGGTGTACCGACGTCGGCACCGAGCGAGATCCCAAAGGGTACGGAGAGCACGTTCCCTCTGTCCCCCAGCGTGAACTGAAGTCCGACGGCGGCCGCGTAGCGTAGCTCGGAATCGCGTCCCCACGGCAGCCCGTAGCGCAAGTCGCCGCCGAAGTGGAAGCCGCCTCCGAAGACATCGGAATAACCTGCTCTAAGCCCGAAGTCGACAGCCTGCCCGACACCCTGGCGGTAGACGCCGAAGAGGTCGAGGTGATCCTCGATAGTGACATAGCCTCGGAACTCGTAGTCTTTCGCGGCCAGGGGATCCGGGCTTAACGCTAGCGGTGTCTCTCCGCCCTGGGCGAATGCGGCAGCGGGCATCATGGCCAGCGCCAGTAGACTGCAAGCCAGGCGAATCGCTCTCATTGTGTGACCTCCTATCTCGAAACTGCAGCGGTGAGCCGTAGGGCTCAATTGTCCAGTTCGGAGCGGATGCGCTGCGCAGCGGAAACCATGTTGCGCAATGCTGGCACGCACTCCTCGTAGGTACGCGTCTTCAGGCCGCAATCCGGCGTGACCCAAATCTGTGCTTCCCCGAGAACCCCAAGCGAGGCACGCAGCTGGCTCGCCATCTCATCGACCGGCGGGACCCGCGGAGAATGGATGTCGTAGATGCCGGGTCCGATGTCGTTCTTGTAGTTGAATTCCTTGAACACCTCCAACAACTCGGCGCCGGAACGGGCGTTCTCAATCAGCAATACATCGGCGTCCATCGCCGCGATCGCGTCGATGATCTCGTTGAACTCGCCGTAGCACATGTGCGTGTGGATCTGTGTGGTATCGGCCACCCCACCGGTGGCCAACCGGAACGCGCTGATCGCCCAATCTAGATAGTGCGCCCAATCGTCGCGTCGAAGCGGCAAGCCTTCGCGTAGCGCAGGCTCGTCGACCTGGATGACCTTGGCTCCGGCCGCTTCGAGATCCAACACCTCGTCGCGCACGGCAAGAGCCAGCTGCCGGCAGGTGTCGCTTCGCGGTTGGTCGTCGCGCACGAAGGACCACTGCAGCATGGTGACCGGGCCCGTCAACATCCCTTTTACGGGACGCTCGGTCATGCTCTGCGCGAATCGAAACCATCTGACGGTCATGGGCCCGGGTCTGTGGATGTCACCGTACAGGACGGGGGGACGAACGTAGCGTGATCCGTATGACTGTACCCAAGCGTACTGTGTGAAGGCGTAGCCCTCGAGCTGTTGAGCGAAGTACTCGACCATGTCGGTGCGCTCGAACTCACCGTGGACCAGTACGTCCAGCCCGATGTTCTCCTGCAGCTTGATGACTTTCTTGGTCTCGGCCTCGATGAAGCCTTCATAGTCGTGTTGGGAGATTGCGCCTGTACGGCGTTGGCTGCGCATCTTACGCACCTCGGGCGTCTGCGGATACGAACCGATCGACGTAGTCGGGAGGAGCGTGGGGATTGATAGGAAAGCGCTCTGCGCTGTGCGCCTCGCTGTGAAGCCGCTGGCACGTTCCTCCGCCTGCTCGCCAAGCCCCGCTAGGCGCGACCTGACGGTCGGGTTCTGGGTGCGACTGGACGTGCGACGTGACTCGAGAGCTTGGCCGTTGGCGTCCAACGCGGCCGCGATGGCTTCCCTTCCGCCGTTGATGCCACGGGCGAGCGGCTCTTGATCGAGGTTACCCTCGCGATCCACGTCAATCGGCACGTGCAGAAGCGAGCACGATGGGCTGACCATCAGGTTCTCGCTTCCGCCGGCCAGGTCGGCAAGCTCTTCCAGCCGGCTCAGGGCAGCGCTCAGATCCGTGATCCAGACGTTGCGCCCGTCGACCACGCCGGCCACGAGCCACTTTTCGGCCGGTGCACCATGCCGCCTGATGAGGTCGAGGTTCTCCGCGCCGCGAACGAAGTCGAGCCCGATACCGTCGACAGGCAGCTCGCGGACCGCTGGGTAAACGTCTCCGAGATGGCCGAAGTACGTCTGCAGGATGAGGCGCGCGTTCCCTTTGCTGGCCGCCATCGCCCCGTAGGCGCGCTCCAGCGCCGCGAGCTCATCGCGGCCGCATTCTCCGACGAGGACTGGCTCATCCAGCTGGATCCACTCGGCGCCGGCGGCGGCAAGCCGCTCGATGAGCTCGCAGTAGACCTCGACCAAACCGTCCAAGTGCGCCGACAAGGGGTCGAAACCCGGCTCTCTCGACTTGCCGAGTTGGATCAAGCTAACGGGCCCAATCAGTACGGGCTTGGCTTTGATGCCGGCTTTGAACGCTTCACCGTACTCATCGAGAGCTTTCGAGCTGGACTGCGAGAACGTCTGGCCCGGGCTGTACTCGGGGACGAGGTAGTGGTAGTTGGTGTCGAACCACTTGGTCATCTCCATCGCCCCGACATCGAGCCCCTCGCGTTGAGCGCCTCGAGCCATGGCGAAGTAGGTGTCCATACCCACCTGGCCTTCGCTCCACCCGTAGCGCGAGGGCACGGCGCCTACCGTAGCTACCGCGTCCAGAACCTGGTCGTAGAACGAGAAGTCGTTGCATGGGATGATGTCGATCCCGGCTTCACGCTGTAGCTTCCAGGCCTGCATACGGAGCTTCGCGCCGGTCTGCAGTAGGTCCTCCAACGAGAGCTCCGCCTTCCAGTAAGCTTCCGTCGCGCGCTTCAGCTCGCGGTCCGGTCCTATGCGCGGGTATCCTAGGTTCGTGGCTTGGGCCATCGTTGCTCCATCCGGTGTGGTTGGTTCCTGCCGTGATACTGACCACCGTTTATCGTGCTGCGGACTCACTCGTGCAAGGGCTTGGCGATTATGGACGTAGTTGTTGTCGGTAATTAATGTAGAAATATGGCTCCGTGCCGGTACTCCCGAGTCCGCTGTCCGCTTCGCGCGTACTGCTGGTCGTCTCACCGTGCCGAGGGTTGCTCCACGCGCTTCCGCCGAGTAAGCTGGAGCGCTGAGCAGTCGGCATCGGAGGATGTGCTAGCGATCGAAGGAGATAGAAAAGCGAGATGAACCGCTCGTATCCGCTGGTCGAAATCCACTTCGCCCTTTGGGCGGTGCTTAGCGTGCCGCTGGGCTTCGCCGCCATGTTCTTTCTTGTACCGGGCCTGATTTTCGAGTGGGGGATCCCGCTTCTGGCGATCTCCGGGCTGCTCGTTTTCTACGTCTCCATGCTTACCCGCCTCAAGCGTGCTGCCTGGCTGATCGGGCTGGTGGCACACACGGTCGTATTGCTCGCGGCGTTCTATTATGTGCCCCGCTGGCCGACTTTGCTGGGCATGCCACTGGCGCTGGCAAACGCGTATTCGCTAGTCGTCCTGTTGCTGTACAGAAGCCTGTGGACCACGCCGTTGCCGGCAGCCGAAGAGGCGTTGGCGTCCTAGCTCTGCCACATACTGATCAGTAAGGCCCTTTGCGCGGCTTTCCGACGATAAGGGAGTCGTGCAGCGGCCGCATGGGGAACGTCGATACGTAGAGCGCGTAGCTGGTTCCGAAGAGGCCAAGGAACCCGAGCGTGACCAGCGCTTCGATCCAACCCAGAGGCAGGCCTTCCGCCGTCCAGATCGAGGGTGCTACGGCGCTGAACCGCTCGAGCCATAGCCCCAAGAGTATCACACCGGCGACCGAGGCGAGGTACGTGGGCACCATCTTCACTTTCTGCCACAGCAACAGGAGGAAGGGCAGAACGAAGACGCAGGCGAAGAAAGCGACGGAGACGGCCAGCCACGGAGCGACGATTCTCGCCTCGATGAAGATGGTCTCGCGCGGCAGATTCCCGTACCAGATTGGCAGGTACTGGGAAAACCAGAGGTAGGCCCAGAAGACGCAGAACGCGAAGGTCAGTTTTCCAAGGTCGTGCCACTGGTTCGAGGCCCAAAAGTCCATCCGCATGTGCTTCCGCAACAGCGTCGCCGCCAAGGCCATGCTGGCAAGCGCCGAAAGCCAGGCGCCGATGAAGAAGTAGGCTGGGTACAGAACCGACAGCCAACCCGGGACAAGCGACATCACCAGGTCAAGCGCCATACCGCTGATGACGGCGACGTAGGCGAGCGCCAGCACCGGTGAGAGTCGTGCGAGGATTCGCCGCGAGCGGGCCGCTTCGTTCTCCTCACCGGCGAAGTCGCGACCGATCCAGGCCGTCAGGCTCCGCCGCCAGCCGCTCAACTGACGGGCTACCGCCGGCATGTCCGGCCGCAGCGAGAAGTACATGAAGACGAAGGCAAGGGCGTACAGGAGTAGCAGGAAGAAGGCTCCCCGGGCGAATAGCCCGCCGACGCTGAACCAGGCCGTCGGCAGCGGGTGCCCTTCGGCGTTGACGGGGTTCTCGATCCAGGGGAAGATCCGTTCGCGGCCTAGGTAGAAGAGGAGAAAGAGCACATAGGAGACCGGCAGGAAAGCCCCGAACCCCTGCGGGACACGATAGAACGTCTTTCCCCAGTGGCCCTTGGCGATCTGCATGGCTGCGCCGAAGATCACCCCTGCGGCCGCCAGGCCGGAGAAGAAGAGGAAGTTGACCAGGTACGCCTGCCAGGCCCTTAGCGGCGCAGTCGCCAAGCCGAGAACGAAGCCGACGAGACCCAGCGCGACGAGCACGCCCAGCGTGACTGTCAGTCGACTCGAGATGCGCCCCGGTACAAGGCTCAGGATTTCGCCTTCGCCTACCGGGCCCGCTTCGTTATGGGTCATCTTTGCCATGCTTCGCTCGTCTATCTCGTCTGACAGGCTCGCCGTCTAACCTTCGTCCTCTGGGGAGTTCTGGAGCTGGCGCACGTAGTTGACTACGTGCCAGCGATCCTCCTGCGGCATTCGCCGGTAATTGGGCATCAAACCACGGCCAACCGCCATCATTCCGAAGATGTAGCCGTCGGTCAGATCGCGCGCTCGGTCTGTGTCCAGCTGGTTGATCAGTCCCCGAGGGAACGGCCCCTCGATGCTGGCATCGCCTCGGCCCTCAGGACCGTGGCAGACGCTGCAGAAGATGTCGTATTGTTCCTTGCCTCGCTCCAGCGAAGACGCGCTGCTCTGCACTGGATTGGGAACGTCATCGTAGTCATCCGGCAACGTTCCGAGCGGAACGCCGGCGCCAACTGCCACGACCCCCTCCGGCGGCATTCGTGCTGGCTCCTCGAAGGGTTCCAGCGCCGCCTGGTCACGCATGTTGGAGAACCAGTCGACCTTGTCGATGGCGTCCTCGATCTCCGTTCCCTGGCAGCCGGTCAGGCCGGCCAGCAACAAGGCGCCCAAAGCCGCCAGCGAGAGCCGGGTCAGTCTTCTATCGCTCAACGCGCACCTCGCCTGGGCCGTGGTTGCGGAGGATCTCCTCGACCTTAACGGTGCGGCTACCATCGCAAAGTACTCGGACACCAAACTGGTCGTCGCTGTAGGCCGGCTCGTAAGCCGGGTGCAGCTTCGCGGTCGGCATCCGGTTGTGGATAAACATTCCGATCAGCGCCGAGATGCCGGCGAATAGGATCGTCATCTCGAAGGCGATCACGACATAGGCGGGAATTGATGCGAGCGGCTTCCCGCCGACTACGAGCGGATAGTAGTAAGACGACCAGACGGTGAGCGCGAAGCCCGAGATGCAGCCGGTGAGTCCACCAATGAGCGCGTAGCGGCGAACCGGGCTGGGCGGCTTGCCGATCGCGTCCTCGAGGTCCGACTCCATTATCGGCCCGAAGACTTGGATCTCGGCAAAACCGTCCTCGCGCAGCGACTCCACGGCATGCACTACCGTGTGGATGTCCTCGTAAGTAGCTGTTACCGTCGCGAGCCCTGCCATCTTACGCTTCTTCTTCCTTCTTATCGCCGGGCTTCCACACGCCCTCGGCAATGGATTCCTTGACCTCGGTGATCGAGATGGCCGGCAACGTCTTAGCGAAGATCATGAACCAGAATAGAAACCAAGCGAAGCTGCCGACCGTGATCGAGATCTCCACCCAGGACGGTTTGTAGAGCCCCCAGGCGGCCGGATTGTACTCGTGGGCGAGCGAAGACACGATGATGACGAAGCGCTCGTACCACATGCCGATGTTCACGAAGATCGAGATCACGAACATCGCCGGAATGCTCCGGCGGATCCGCCTAAAGAAACAGAGCAGCGGTATCAGCACGTTGCACGTCATCATGATGATGAACGGACCGGCGTAGTCACCGATGGCTCGCCAGCGGAAGCTCTCCCACTCCATTGGATCGCCCGAGTACCAGGCCATGAAATACTCGGCGACGTACGCGTACCCTACGATCAACGAGGTAAGCAGCATTAGCTTCGCCATGTTGTCGTAGTGGTATTCCGTGATGTAATCCTCCAGGCCGAGAGCCCAACGGAGCGGCACCGACAGCGTGATCACCATGGCAATGCCGGAGAAGATCGCGCCGGCCACGAAATACGGTGCAAAGATCGTGGAGTGCCAACCAGGCGTGATCGCCACGGCGAAATCCCACGAGACGACGCTGTGGACCGACAGTACCAGCGGTGTAGCGATGGCCGCCATGTATAGATAGGCGCGTCGATAGTTCTTCCACTGGCTGTCCGAGCCTTGCCAGCCCAGCGACAGGGTGCCGTAGACCTTCTCTTTGAAGCGAGCCATGCGGCCCGTCAGCCCTTTCATGCGATCGCGGATCGTGGCCATGTCCGGGATCAGGCCCGAATACCAGAAGAGAAGGCTGATCGTTAGGCCACAGAAGTCGCTGGTTAGGATAGGGCGCCAGGTAATAGAAGTACCAGACCCGCCCCAGGTGGATCAGCGGAAACAGCCCGGCGGTCATCACCGCGAAGATCGTCATCGCCTCCGCTGCGCGGTTGATCGTCGTGCGCCAGCCCGAGCGCAGCAGGTATAGAATGGCGGATATCAGAGTACCCGAGTGGGCGATGCCCACCCAGAAGACGAAGTTCGTGATGTAAACGCCCCACATGACCGGGTGGGTGATGCCCGCCGTCCCCATGCCCACCTTGATCTGGTAGACCCAGGCAAAGCCCCCCCAGGCAAGGAGGACGAGTAGCACGGCCATCATCACCCGGAAGCGCCACTCGGGTTCCCAGAGCGCGCCGATGATGTCGCGGCTGACTTTCGCGAAAGGTGTCTGCGCCGGCGGTGCAACCGTCGCCATCTATGCCTCCTCCGACGAGCCCCGCGACACGTCCTTTAGATACGTGATCGCAGGTCGCGTGTTCAGCTCTCCGAGTACGTGGTAGGCCCTGCCGCTGCGGGCCAGCCTCGAGACGCGGCTGTTCGGGTCTCGCAGGTTACCGAAGACGATCGCGTCGGCAGGGCAAGTCTGCGCACACGCCGTCGTGAGCTCTCCGTCCGCCACGTCGCGGCCTTCGGCATTTGCGTCGTTCCGGGCCGTCGCGATCCGCTGCACGCAGAACGTGCACTTCTCCATGACCCCTTTCTCCCTGACCGTGACGTCCGGGTTGAGCTGGAGATTGAGCGGGAACGGGTAATCGTAGTCGAACCACTCGAAGCGACGCGCTTTGTAGGGGCAGTTGTTCGAACAGTAACGTGTTCCAACGCAGCGGTTGTAGACCTGTATGTTGAGCCCCTCGGGGTTATGATACGTGGCGTAGACAGGGCAGACGGGCTCGCACGGCGCGTTACCGCAGTGCTGGCACATCATCGGCAAGTGCACGATGTGGAAATCGTCCGAGTTGACGTCGCCTTCGTGGGCGACTTCTCCGCCCTCTTCGCTTTGGGTCACTTCGCCATGGCCGCCGCCGTGGCCGCCTCCCTCGTGGACCTGTTCGTAGTAGCTGTCGATGCGGATCCAACCCATCTCCCGACCCTGCCCGCATAGCTCCTCACCTACGATGGGCACATTGTTCTCCGCGTAGCACGCCGTGACGCAGGCCGAGCAGCCGATGCAGCTCGCAACGTCGATCGCCATCCCCCAGCGGTATGGGCTCTTGGGGTCCGCGTCCTCCGAGGCCTCTACCAACGCATCCGGGTGACGCTCGATCTCTTCGAGCGCGTGCTCTTCCGCTTCGACGGCCGCCGCCAGACTGATGACCTCGGCGATCTCGCGCCCCAGGTCATCGTCCGAGCCTTGGGTCCTGACCAGGCGCACCTGTCGGCCCGTCGCGGTCGCGCCGACTCGCGTCGAAAGCCACGCCCTGCCGCCGGAGACGTCATCTGCAGCGGCTGGCAGCAGCTGCAACGGGTTCACACCGCGTCCGCGCGCCCAACGGCCATAGTGCGTGTGTCCTTGTCCGATCGGCATGGCCACGGTATCGGGGCGGATGCCCCTGTGAACGAAGGCGGGCGCTTCTAGCGTGCCGTGCGGCGAGCTGATCTCGAGGGCGTCGCCTGTCGCGACGTCGAGCTGCCGGGCGGTGTCCGGGTGGATTTCGATCCAGGAATTCCAGACTACTTTGGTGACTGGGTCCGGCAGCTCCTGTAACCACGGCCGGTTCGCTCCCCTGCCGTCGTAGAGGTTCGGCGAGGCATAGGCGAGGAAAGCGAAGGGCGTTGTCTCGTCTCCGTCCAGGGCCGGCTCGTCGAAGACCACGCCGCTAACCGCCGGGTTGAGCGTGACGGTCTGAGTCCCGACGTCACGCCAGACGCCGCCGCGCGACACCGCAGCTCGCCAGAACTCATCGAAGTCCTGACCGGGCGCGAACTCATCCCGCACGCTCCGCCAGGAGTCCTGCAAGTACGTTGCGTAGCCCGGGAACTGGAACCTGCCGGCCATTGCGCCGCCGATGCGGGAAGCCAGAGAGAGAAGCACGTCGCCCGTCTGCTTCGTATCGAAGATCGGGTTGATCGTGGGCTGGAGAAGACTGCGAACTCCATCTTCCGGCACATGATCGCCCCAACTCTCCAGCGGCGTATGGTCGGGAAGGATGAGGTCGGCTGCGGCAGCCGTCTCGTCCATGTGCGAAGCGAAGGCGACCACGAGACCGACGCCATCGAGCGCGCTAGCCATATCCAGGCCCGGTGGCAACGTGTGAACGGGGTTGCAGCCGTGGAACATCGCGACGTCGACTTCGCCGGATCGCATAGCGGCGAACGCTTCGCTCATCCTCTCGACACTGGCCGTCGCGCGCCTGACCAGGTTCGGCCCGAACCGCACCGTTCGCCCGATGTTCCCCGCTGCGTAGTTGAGCAAGTTGACGGCAACGTTGGCGGCAGTGGCATTCCGGTCCGTCAGCTCCGCGCCGGGCGGGAGCGCCACGCTGGATGGCTGGTCCGCGAACTCGTGGGCGAGCCGCTCTATCCGTTCAGCATCGATCCCGGCCGAGTCCGCTACGCGCTCGGGCGTGAACGGCTCGACGAGTGGCCGGATCGCGCTGGCACGACCGCCGGCGCGACCTTCGGCGACGAGGACTCGGGTCATGGCCAGGGCGACGAGCAAGGCGCTGCCCGAGCGGGCCGGCACCCATTCATCCGCGTTCGATCCCGTTAGCGAAAGGCGCGGAGCGACGTGTACGAAGCGGCCCTTGTGACCATCGTGGAAGCCCTGTGAGCTGGCGAAGCGCCGCGCGTACCGTACGGGCGACAGCCAGGTCTCCAAGAACCCGGCCCCGAACGAAACGATCAGGTCGGCATCCTCGAGCCGGTAGTCGGGGATTTCTGCGAGTCCGAAGGTCAGACGGTTGGCCTCCCGCAGCGGCTCTACGTCGAAGCTCTCGTAGATCAACCGGTTTGAAGACCCGAGGGCGTCCATCCAGTCGTCGAAAAGCCTGTCGAGCGACCCTTCGGCTCCATCTGTGAGCAGATAGATGCGATCGCCGCGGCCAGCCTGCACCAGAGCTTGCAATCGCTCCGCCAGCATCGCTTCCGCGTCGTCCCAAGAGATCGGCTCGAACTGACCGCCTTCTGCGGTTCGTCGTAGCGGCGAGGTGATGCGGTCGGGGTCGTAGAGGCCCTGCAGAGACGCTTGGCCTCGTGCGCAAAGGCTGCCAGCGTTCGACGGGTGGTCGGGATTCCCTTCCACTTTGATCGGCCGGCCCTCGCGGACCTTCACGTGCAAGCCGCATCCCGCCGGGCACTCGCGGCACGTGGAGGCGTACCAGTTGGGTATCCCGGGGATGATCTCCTCCGGCCGCACCAGGTACGGAATCAGCTTCTGCGCCGGCTCTTGTGCACAGCCGACCAGGCCCGTGCCGGCACCGCTCAGCCCGAGGATCTTGAGGAAGTCTCTACGTTTGATCTCGGACATCTATTGGGACTCCCTGTCCACCTTACCGTCGTGTCTTGGTTGCATCGCGCTAGTAGTGGCACGCCGCACAGTCGATCGGGCCCTTGGTCACCCCGTACCAGGAGTCGATCGACTTGGGGTACAGTCCATGCGACTCGCGCTCCGGTTCGCCGAACTCTTCCGCGTTTCGCGCAGCAGCGGCCAGCTTCTCTTCATCCTCCCCGGGCTCGCGGTGACACTCGAGGCACCACCCCATCGTCAGAGTCGACCACTGATAGAGCACGTCCGTCTCTTCGACCTTGCCGTGACACTCCTCACAGTCCACTTCGGCTCGGACGTGGCGTCCATGATTGAACTGAACGAAGTCCGCCAGCTTGTAGATTCGCTCCCATGGGATCGGCTCGCCGTTCTGCTGATAGCCACGCAGTCTCTGGATCTCGGTGCTCGCCGCCTTCACTACCCTGTGGCACCCTAGGCAGAGCTCCACGGCCGGCATCGGGGCTATCGGTGACTTGTCGGTATTGCTGTGACAGTAAAGACACTCGATCTCGTAGACCCCTGCGTGGCGGCGGTGACTAAAGAAGATCGGCTGCGCCGGGCCTTCGTACCATCCGACCAAGGTGTCGGGCTCGAGCGTGAATTGGCCGCTCTGCTGAACGGCGGCGGTCGATAGCGCGGGTGCACCGGAGCGGGCCTGAAAAGCGAACGCGACGAGCGTGATCCCGGCTAGGCCGGACAGAATTGTGGCAAGTGCCCTCCAACGGGTGCGCATATCCTCACGGGTCCTGACTTTAGAAAGTGCCCTGAAAGGTCGCGGTGAGACTACGATTACGGCAGGTGGGCGTCAAGGGCACAAGGCCAATAATCTCGTACGCTTGGATGACCCTGTCGGGAGTGCGATTGGGCGATGTCTGTCCTACCTAACTCCCGGCCCCTTCTCGCGTATCAGCGTCTGCTCGAGGACCTGGAAGGCGATCCAGGTCTGGGCCCCCATGTGGCGGCGGCCCCAGGCCCCGTTCTTGTGCTGAGATTCGAGCAGCCGTGGTACCGCACGCTTGAACATTCGGTCCGCCAGCGCGTGGCGTGCTTCGAGCAACATCTCGAGCACGAAGAAGAACTCGACGTTTGGCCAGGTACCGTCCTTCTTCTGTTTGGCGGCTACGGTCTCGAGTCCGTTCTCGAGGCTGCGCGAATCTCCCCGATCGCCGGCCCAGGCGAGCGCCTGCAAGGCGCCTACAAGCACGGCCGGCGTGAATGTCCCGCCGTACTCCTCATAGAGCGGGAGAGCCGTCAATCCGGACAGCGAAGCTGCCGCGTGTGAGTCCGAGGCGTTCGCGCGCAGGACCAGGCGCAGCGTGCGCTCTGACACGAGCAACCGAGCGCCGACATCCGATGTTACTGTCTGACCGTTACTGAGTGAGATCTCCTGGGCCTCGTCCGGGCTGCCGGGGCTGAAGAAGCCACGCAGAAAGTGCTCGCACGTTCCCTGATCGTGTCGCGCCGGCGTACAGCCAAATCCGTATGCGCCTTCAGCGTCTTGCTGCGCGTGTATCCACTCCAGCCCGCGGGTCACCGGCGAAGAGTCGACCGCCATGCCCAGGTCGAGCAAGTACCACAGCGCCTCCACCGAGGACGCGAGGTCGCCTTCGCCCCAACTTCCGTCTCGTCCCTGTCTGGCTAGCAGATCGCCGCGCAGATGCCGGGCCAGCTCCGGCGCACCTCTGAGGCTGTCCCGCCGCGTCAGATAGGTGTAATAGTCGCCGCGCCCGTGAAGCCAGACGCGGGCGTTATCCATAGCGTCCTGGATCTCTCTGAGTATGGACTGAGCCTGGTCCTTCTTCTTGGCCGCGCTGCGCCCTTTGGGCGCCGGGGCCTGTTTCCGCTTTGCCAAACGGTCCCTCCCCTGTCGTCGGACGTCTGGAACGCCGTAGATTAAAACATCCACTTGGTCTGCGCGAGGCGCAACAGGCAAACAACCCTCAATTCTGAAAGATATGTTACGAACCGAGGTCGTTTCCACCGGCTACTATGTACCGGATCGTGTGATAACTAACAATGAACTGGCCCAGTTGATGGACACCAGCGATGAGTGGATCCAGCAGCGGTCGGGGATCTTGGAACGTCGCTGGGTCGACGGTGACGTCGGCAGCTCGGATCTTGCGAAGCACGCTACGGATCAGGCGCTAGAGCGGGCTGGCCTGGAGGCATCGGACCTGGACTGCCTCATCTTGGCCACCCTGAGTCCTGACGTGTACTTCCCGGGCTCGGGCGTCTTTCTGCAGAGGAAGCTGGGCGTGAAGGACATCCCCTGCCTGGACGTGAGGAACCAATGCTCGGGATTCATCTACGGGCTCTCGATCGCGGACGCTTGGATCCGGGGCGGCGTGTACGAACGGGTGCTGCTCGTGGGTACGGAGGTCCACTCGACCGGTCTCGAAAAGTCGACTGATGGGCGGGACACTGCGGTCCTGTTCGGTGATGGAGCTGGCGCTTGGGTGTTGGCGCCTACCGAGAACTCGGATCGGGGTGTGTTATCCGTCCACATCCACGCGGACGGCCGGTATGCTGAGAAGCTGTGGATCGAAGCGCCGGGGTCGCGATACAACCCGTGGCTGGTGCCGTCGCACATCGAGAATGGGCTGACGCGTCCCTACATGGAGGGACGTGACGTGTTCAAGCACGCCGTAGCCAAAATGCCCGCGGCGGTGAAGGAGGCGCTTGCCGCAAACGATCTCACGATAGACGACGTCGACATCGTGATCCCTCACCAGGCCAACCTGCGGATCACCCAGGCGGTGCAGAAGTCTCTGGGCCTACCCGACGAGAAGGTAGTCAGCAACATCCACAAGTATGGGAATACCACGGCGGCGAGCATTCCGATCGCGTTGCACGAGGCGGTGGAGGAAGGCCGGATCAAGCGGGGAGATCTCGTTTGCCTGACGGCGTTCGGCTCGGGCTTCACCTGGGGTAGCGCGCTGATCCGCTGGTAGCGCTCGCTGCGACGTTGTTGGGCTTACCTGAGATGGCGTGCGACGTCCTAGCACAGGCGGGAGCCGAGACGATTGCGACCCGGGTGGTGGTCCGCGTGATTGGCCGCGACTCGAAGATCATCGGAAGCGGAGTCGGCGGGGCCCAGGTAAGCATCGTCGATGCTCGGACCGGCGAGACCTTAGCGGCGGGAAAGCAGGAAGGCGGTACGGGCGATACGGACCGGATCATATCTACGCCGCACGCGCGCGGTACGGCGACCTATGATACAGAGGACGCCGCCGGTTTCACCGCCGAGTTGCACCTGACCGAGCCGACGATCGTGAACATCTCGGCGATCGGTCCGTTGGGCCATCCGCAGGCGATTCGCTCCGCGACCAAGCAGGTCTTGCTGGTGCCTGGGCGTCACGTCGAGGGGGATGGCATCGTACTCGAATTGCACGGCTTCATAGTAGAGATCCTGGTGCCCGAACCTCTGACGCCGGTCGCATCGGCGTTCGACGTGACGGCACGCGTGAGGATGATGTGCGGCTGCGTGATCGAGCCGGGCGGACTATGGGACGCGAACGAAAAGGAGTTCGTGGCTCGGCTCAAGGAGAACGGGCGCGTGGTTTCGACGTCGCGGCTCGAGTACGCCGGGGAGACTAGCATGTTCAGGGGGACTGTCTCGGTGCCCGAGGGCGGCCGCCCAGGCGATCTGGAGTTGGAGGTGGTAGTTTCCGACGCCGCCAAACAGAACTTCGGCCGACACGCCATTCCGCTCAGCCGTGGAGGATAAGGTTCCGGTTGACGCTACGGAGCGCTCACATACATTCCGGCTCCCCGCACTCGGGCTTGCAGCGCGGAGAGCGTGGTGCCGTGGCCGAGTGGCTAGGCGGAGGCCTGCAAAGCCTCTTACGCAGGTTCGATTCCTGCCGGCACCTCTGAGGTCAGGGCTTGTATTTCCGCGGGGTCGCGGACACTTTTGATGACCCAGTGCGTATTCGTTTTGCGGGCGTAGCTCAGTTGGCAGAGCGCGAGCTTCCCAAGCTCGAGGTCGCGGGTTCGACCCCCGTCGCCCGCTCTCAAGACATGTGGTGCGGTGATTGTTTGTCACATGTCGTAGTGGTACTTAGGGGCGGTAGCTCAGTTGGTTAGAGCGCTGCGCTCACATCGCAGAGGTCGGGGGTTCGAGTCCCTCCCGCCCCATGTTTTTTGATAGGAATGTCGAATGCGGGAGTAGCTCAGTTGGCCAGAGCATCAGCCTTCCAAGCTGAGGGTCGCGGGTTCGAGTCCCGTCTCCCGCTCTCTTCTGAATAGCACCTCTGCAGCGATCGACGGCCGTGGCGTGACCTGGCGGCCCGGCTCGTCGCCGCCGATCTGTGTAATCTTCAACTGACACAGATGGGAATTCTGACCCGGCGTTGACATCGGACTCACAATTGCGTACGGGGTATTGAGATCGCCAGCCTTCAAGCTCGATGAGGGGGCTTAGAATGACATCTAAGCTGCACGATCAATTCAGATCTCTCTTCCCTGTTATCGTTAGACTGTACGTGCCGACGCTGGCCGTGCTCGGAGTGGCTGTAATTCTTAGCGTCAAGGCTGACGTACCGATATCGTACTTGACACGTGACCCGGTGGCGATCCCGGACAGGCATCCTTTCTTTGGCTTGCTTTCAAACATCGGTGTCTTGCTGTGGGCAGTCTGTGCGGGTGTCTGTGTCTTTGCCTCGGCAGTGCTGCGCGCGAGGGCCGTCAAAGAGGGATGGCCGGCGTTCTTCCTGTTCGCGGGTCTCATAACCGCGGTGCTTCTAATCGATGATTTCTTTCTCTTGCACGAGTGGATCTTCCCGGCACACCTCGGTATCGATGAACGTTTTACCTTGCCGCTATACGGGGTCATTGTTCTAGTCCACCTGGCATGGTTCAGGAGGCTTATCCAAAGGACAGAGTACCTTCTCCTAGTGTTCGCCTTTGGGCTCTTCGGACTGTCGGTGATAGTCGATCAGTGGCCCAAGCCGATGCAGTCGTGGCTATTTCTGCTGGAAGACGGGTTCAAGCTTTTTGGAATCGTCAGTTGGTTCGGCTATTTTTTGACGAGCGCTTACCGCGCCGCGACATGCGCCAACGAAGCGGAGCCGCGGAATCGCGTCGGGGCGCCGTAGAATCAACGGCAGCTCTGTAGTTGCCGTTGGAGCAGGCATCGTTCCTGATCCTAACTCTGTGTTACCATTGGAATCGGCTGTCCGGGTGAAGCCTGGCATGGCTGAACTAGATGCCTCGAAAGTACACTGCTCAGTAAGGAGTCCCGATTGTCTGCAATCGGTTTAGAGCCGGGCCTTTCGCTCGCGAAGTTTTGGTGCTACCGTCGCCCGTCCTCGCTGTCCGGGCCGCGTTTGCGGGCGCGGTGACCGTGTGCGAAGCAGCCAGGTTGCAAGATGATGCGGAGGGTCGATGACGTCGGAACCACTCTTCACTGACCTGATCGGCGTGATGGCGGTGATCACTATGATCCCCGTCTTCTTCGTCTGGCTGGAAAAGAAGACGAAGTGGAAGGTCTTCGACGTTCTGCCGGCGATCATCTGGATCTTCCTGACGCCTATCTTTCTCAGCAACCTGAGCGTCATACCTAACGTCCCCAGCGTCATTCCAAGATCGAGCCCCATCTACTCCACGTTCAGGGCATTTGCGGTACCGATGTTCATCGTGCTCATGCTGCTCGATATCAACATCAAGGAAGTCCTCAAAGTGGCCTGGCGCGGGGCGGGTGTGATGGTGCTTGGGACCTTTGGGATCGTCGCCGGCGCGGTGCTGTCGTTCTGGATGTTCAGGAGCGGGTTACCGCCGGACACATGGCGAGGCTATGGCGCCTTGGCCGGCAGCTGGATCGGAGGTACGGGCAACCTCGCCGCTGTGGCCGAGAGCCTGGACACGCCTGGCGAAATGGTCGGTATGGTCGTGCTCGTGGACAACTTCGTCTACGTTGTCTACTTCCCGATCATCCTGACTTGTAGGAAGTGGGCAAAGAGCTTCAACCGCTGGTCCCGCGTATCTCAGGAACACCTCGATCACTTCGCCGAGGCGACGGCGGATGTCAAACAGAAGAGCCACGAAGTCCACTTCACAGACCTGCTGACCCTCATAGGCTGGGCTTTCGCTGCCGTCCTCGCTGCCAATTGGCTCGCCGGCTTCTTCCCCGAGTTCGGGAGAGTGATGACGGAGAAGACGTGGGCGATATTGCTGGTGACGACGATCGGAATCGGATTGTCGGCGACGGCGCTTCGAAAAGTGCCCGGAACGATGCCGCTCGCCATGACGCTCACGTACATCTATATGACGATGATGGGCGCGCAGGCGGACCTGAGTAAGATAGGGGGCGCGCAGTGGTTCCTAGCGGCGGGCTTCATCTGCATCGCCGTCCACTTCGTTTTCATCGTCATAGGAGCCCGGTTCTTCCGAATCGATGTGAGCATGGCCGCGGTATCCAGCGTCTCCGCGGTCGGCGGCGCGGCGTCCGCACCCGTGGCGGCGGCCTATCACCGAGAAGAACTGGTGCCGATCTCCATCATGCTGGCGCTCTTCGGTTACGCACTGGGCAATTACCTGGGCGTCGCGACCGCCTTCTTCTGCAACTTGCTGGTGTAGCAGGGCCAACCGAGACTCCCTCGGGGTTGGGTGCTGCCAGAGTTGTAGGCGCACCGTAAAACATTGCAACAATTGGAGTTAGGCCGTTGGCGCTCGTGGCTGCGCCGACGGCGGAAGACGGGTTCGACCCTCACCGCACCCGTAGGCCTTAGCGAAACACGCCTGCAGATCTCGATCGACGCGGGAACACCGCGCGTTCCAGTTCACGTTTCAGCTACTGAGTCGTCGTGAGATGCGACGGAGGATGACGAGGAGATGGGCTATCCGCTCACGGCCGCGGGAGGCCCCGCAAGAGGATGTTCACGGACAAAGCTCAATCAGGGCGATGAGGCAGGCAGGTATGCTCCAAGCAGGATATCGAAGTCAAATCAGGCGCTTGGCCGTGATTATCGCGGCAACGCTGGTGACGCTGTCTTGTTCGGACAGCGAGGCGCCGCAGTCACCATCAGACTCGGAGTCCGAAACCCTCGCTCTGAACGTGCGAGTACATCTACTGCGGTCGGCGGGGATTTCCGCGCTCAACGCGACTCTCACCGATGAAGCGGTCGATACGCTGTTCGCGGGCGTCAACGAGATCTGGCGGCAAGGTGGAGTTGAGTGGAAGGTCGAGTCAGTCGTACGCGAGATGGCGCAGAACGGTGACACGTACGAAGCCATTCTCGGCGGCGACATCCCGCCCAGTTTCACTGCCTTCGCGTCCATCGTTCCCAGAGAGAACCTGCTGCCCGGCCAATGGGATGTCTTCGTGGTCAACGATATGGCGAACATCGCTGGTGGAGTGTATCTGGACCAGCTGGGCGTCGTGATCTTCGCCGAGTTCGGACCGAACGGAGCTCAACCGCCCGACGGAGCGGGCCGGAGAATCCTCGCCCACGAGCTTGGGCACTCGCTTGGCCTGGGACACGTCCCGTGCACGCCGGAAGGGAACCTGATGGCGCCGGGTTGTCCGGCGGTGGACCGTACCCGGTTGGCACCCGAACAGATAGAGGTCGCCAGACGCCAGGCTCGAAGAGGCGGGCCATTCGGACTATAGCTGTGCTGAGGGACCGGGCTCGAG
>JBDHAS010000093.1:0-12793 GCA_039588015.1 Gemmatimonadota bacterium
CGACACTTCTCCGACCGAGCGGTACCGAGAGAGATCATAGAAGAATGCGTCCGCACCGCCGGGACGGCGCCCAGCGGCGCGAATCTGCAGCCCTGGCACTTCGTCGTCATTTCGGACCCGGAAATCAAGCGACGAATTCGCAAGGGCGCCGAGGCGGAGGAGCGCGAGTTCTACGGCGGTCGTGCACCGCAAGACTGGCTCGACGCTCTGGCTCCGTTGGGAACGGACCAGCACAAGCCGTTTCTTGAGACGGCGCCATTCTTGATAGCAGTATTCGCTCAGAGTTACGGGTTTACCGCGGACGGAGAGAAGGCCAAACACTACTATGTTCAGGAATCGGTGGGCATCGCTACAGGCATGCTCATCAGCGCCATCCATCAGGCCGGCCTCGCGTCGCTGACGCATACCCCCAGTCCTATGGGTTTCCTGAACGAGATCTTGGGACGGCCGCAGAACGAGCGGCCCTTCCTGTTACTGGTCCTCGGCTATCCGGCTGACGGGGCCGTCGTACCCGACATCGAGCGGAAGGCGCTGGACGGAATCGCGACGTTCGTGTGATCGAGGCTGTACCACATAGGCCGAGTGACATGACAGAAACGATAGGCGAGGAGCACAATGGTCCCGAAGATTGCGCCGCTCTATGAGATTTTCAGGCTGAACACGCGCCTGCTCCGGAACACGCTGGCGAGCGTGGACGACGCATCCGCGCAGGTCCGGCCCGGCGCGGGAGCCAACAACATGGCCTTTATCGCCGTGCACGTTCTTGATGCGCGCGCCTGGATGGCTAGATACCTCGGATTCGAATACAGGCATCCTTTCGAGGACGAGTTTGCCGATGTCACAGCGATCGACGACGTCGAGAAGTTCCCCGAGATCGAGACCTTGCTCGCAGCTTGGACCGAAGTGTCAGAGTTGTTGGACGAGCGGTTGCCGGCCCTGAGCACGGCTGACGTCGAGCGGGAATCGCCGCAGGAATTCCCCGTTGCAGATCCGAGCGTCACCGGTGGTATCACGTTCTTGTTGCAACACGAAGCCTTCCACATCGGGCAACTGGCGCTGCTACGCCGGATATTGGGTTTCGACTCGATGAGCTATGCGGAAGGCTGAGGGATAGCTCGTCTTCGACGGGCTGGAGCTTCGGAGCCGGCGCGAAAGGTTGGCTATCGCGGAAGTCTCTCCGGCATATCGGCTACGACATACGCCATCACCGCCATCGCGGCGACGCACTCCGCCATCTCGCGCGGGTCCAGTTTGTCGATGGTGTCCGCTTCGGTGTGGTGGTACCAGAAATACCGGTCGCCGTCCACCCGCAGACCCATTCCCGGGACACCTTCTCTCATGATCGGGCCGATGTCGGCGCCTCCACCACCACGAGTGACCCTCCCGGCATCGATCTTGTCGAGCAGGCTCCCGATTTCCTTGATGATTCTGAAGGCATCATCCGAGCCGGTGAACCCGAACCCCGAAGGCTTGAACACGCCTCCGTCGGATTCTATGGCGAGGATGTGATTGGCGATCTCGTCGCGATGCTCGTCGCGGTAGGCGAGAGCCCCGCGCAGCCCGTTCTCTTCGTTGGTCCACATGACCGCTCGCACCGTCCGCCGCGGCCGCAGGCCGAGCTTCTGCATCAGTCGCACCGCTTCCCAAGCGGCTACGCTTCCGCCGCCGTCATCCATGGCGCCCTGACCGACGTCCCACGAGTCGATGTGGCCGCCCAGTACCACGACCTCTTCGGGGTGTTCCCAACCGACAATCTCCGCCATCACGTTGCGCGAGGCGACGTCCGGCAAACTACGCGCTTCCATCTTGAGCAGCACCTCGATTCGCTCACCCCGCTCCTGCATCCGCTGAAGCATGTCGGCGTCTTCTACGGTGATGGCAGCGTGCGGTATCTGGGGCACGGCCGGGTCGTAGCGCATCTGGCCGGTATGCGGGGTCCTTAGCGAGAACGGCGTGACCGAGCGGATAAGGCTGGCGACAGCGCCGGCATGAGCCGCCGCCACAGCGCCGACCACCCGGTACGTCACCGTCTTGCCATAGCTCGTGAACGGCGCATTCAGCAGCACGATCTTGCCGCGAGCCTGGTCAACGCGGAGCGACAGCTCGTCGAAGCTGTTGACCACCAGCACCTCTGCGCGGATACCCTCCGCCGGCGTTCCGACGCTGCCGCCCAGACCGAGCATCGGCAGTCTCGTGCGGCGCGGCGCGATCAGCTCCAACGACTCCTCGCCTCGCACCCAATGCGGTACGAGTACCAACTCGCCTCTCACGTTCTCTAGACCGTCCTCTTCCATCTCCGCCAGGATCCAATCCAACGCTCGTTCGAGGTTCTCCGAGCCGCTGAACCGGTGGCCGAAGCGGTCCACCATTTCCGTGAGCCGCTCGTAGGCAAAGCTGTCGGACAGCGCTGCATCGATCAGACGATCAGCTACGGCACGGTACTCCTCGGCGAGAGAAGCGGTGCCCAAGGCCTCTTGGGCGTGTAGGGCTCCAGCGAGGCTGGTGGCGCCTGTGATCAATGCAAGGGTCACTGCGGTGCTGAGAAATCGCTGCTTCATACGGCCTTCCCCATCATCATGTTCTGGTGCGGAATCCGCGCAGTATGCACCCACGGCGGACAAATGGCAAGGAAAGCCAACCAGGGAGGCGAGGCCGCTGATTGACTCCCGCGAGAACCCAAAAGGCAGTTCGTGCGTTCTCGATGTAACAGGTTGCTTGTATGCGGGGCGTGCCAGGGCAAAAGACGAGGAGATTGCGGGTCGCCAGCTGCGCCCTCGTCTCCTGGCCGACCCCGCTTTGATGGGGCGCTAGCGTGACCCGCCGAATCGGTAAGACAGCTGTATCTGCAGTACGACTAGGTTGGCTTGGCTCTCGATAGGGAGAAAGTCGACCGCTCCGTCCGGGCGGAGGTTCAGATCGGCCTGCTTCACGTAGCGACTCGTGCCGTTGTTCAGGTATTGAGTCGCCAGCAAGAGCGAGAAGTCGCTCCCTAGGTCGAATTCGAGTCCGCCGCCGCTGGCCCAAGCGAACGTATAGTGAGCGAAGTGCGTGTTGCCCTCTTTGCTGTGGCCATCTTCGGCGGAGGGGTCAAAGACTTCGACGTAGGACTCCGTCGCGAACCGCGAGACGCCTATGCTGCCGTTCACGAAACCTCGCACGGAACCGGTGCGGAAGCCGATCTGCGGGCCTGCCAGTAGTGAGTACAGCATGTTTTCCGTCGTGACTTCGGTCGGGCCGTGGGGCGGGGCGATGTCGACGAGTTGGGCCACAACGCCCGGCGGCAACGTGCGGGTTTCGCTGTCGAAGAGAACGTAGTAGCCGTCGATGCGCAGGCCGACAATCCCGTGCTTGTCAATGTGGTGGAGGGTTGTGCTGCCGAGCCCAGCGCTCGTGCCCACGTGAGAGCCGAATTCTCCAGTCGGGAATCCAGCCAAGAAACCGGCTTCCTCCGCATACCGCTCAACGCGCTCAACGGTCTCCGTAGCCAGAGGGTCTTGCGCGTGAAGGCTCGACTGCGAAAGCGCGGTAGCGATCCCGAGTAGCAAAGCAGCGGCAGGAATGACGCGATTGTACCGCATCGTACTTCTCCCAGTTGCACTAGCCTACAGAGCAAGCAGGGTGCCGTTGGGATCTGTGAAGGCAACCGCATGGTTTTTGGCCTTCCGTTGTCGGGTAGCGCTCGTTCGTGTCTCCGGGAGACGGTCGAGGCGTGTCCAGCGGACACTGACGTTGACGATGATCTGTAAGACGTATTGTCGTCTTTGCCACTAACGTGCGCCTCTCGCTGATCGCGTGGCAGCGCGGGGACTGCTAGTTTGTAGGCACCGGGTGAAGAGTGTCTGGAAGTAGTCACCGCGGCCGCCGGCCGGCCGAGCCCTTCCGTCAGTCGAGGACGTGCGAAGATGTGTAAGAGAGTAGGGACTCCTGAAGCGTGGATGACCCTGGCTGTAGCCGCTTGGCTCACATTCTTGGGCGGCACGGCTTCCGCCGCCCAGCAGCAGGAGCGAGAGCTGTTTCGTAGGACGGATCGTGTGCGAGCTGATGCGATAGAAGCTCGCGCAGATATCCTCGCGCCCCGGAGCTTCGGCCAGGCGATGCGGCGCTACCAGGAGGCAGAGCGGGATCTCGAGAGGGAAAGAAGTCGTGAAGACGTGGAGAAGAAGTTGCGGGAAGCGCGCCAATACTTCGAGCAGGCGATCGAGATCGCACAGCTGGGCTACCCGGTGCTCGCGCCGGCTCTCGAAGCGAGGGACGATGCCGAAAGGGCCGAGGCGCCGGATCTGGCGGCCAGGTTGTGGCAGGATGGTGTGGACAAGCTCGACCAGGCCGCTCACAAGATGGAAGGCGGCGACGTGAGCGATGCGCGCCAACGCACGTCGGAAGCCGAAGCGGTCCTTCGCCAGGCCGAGCTGGAGGCGATCAAGGCGACCCACCTGCAGGGAACGTGGGATCTACTGCAGCAGGCCCGGGAGGCGAGACTTCGCGAGCGTGCACCTCGCAGCTTCGCTCGCGCCGAGGCCTTGGTGGCGCAAGCGGAGAGCCTGCTGGCAGAGGACCGCTACGATACCGATGAGCCGAGCGCTCTGGCTCGGGAAGCCAAGCGGGAAGCTGAGCATGCGGCCTACTTGGCCGGCGTCGTATTTAGCGTAGAAGCGGAGGAGCAAACCTTCGAAAATGTGATGTTGTCGGCGGAGGACGAACTCCGCACGATCGCGGAAACCATGGACATCTCGGCCTCCTTCGAGACCGGCTTGAGCGAAACGACCGCAGCTGTCGTCAGTCGGACCGAGAGCTACCAGGACGACATCCGCCGACTCCAGCGAAACCTGAACGATCGCGAAGAAGAGGTAGATGAATTGGGGGCCCGGGTTGCGGAACTGGAAGAGCAGCTTGGAGGACTCGCGGAAGAAAGGACGGCGCTGGTCCAGCGGATGGAAGAGCAGGCGCGTCTTCGCCAGAAGTTCGCGACGGTCGAACGAATGTTCAGCCGCGAGGAAGTGCGCGTGATGCGAGAAGGTGGGGATGTGATCATCCGCCTCCTCGGTTTCACTTTTCCAGTCGGCGAATCGATCATCGACCCACAGCATCACGATGTGCTGAATCGGGTGCTTAGGGCCATTCAGGAGTTCCCGGATTCGCGGATGACCGTAGAGGGGCATACGGACTCCGTCGGTAGAAGCTCCAAGAACCAGAGCCTATCACAGGAACGGGCGGAAGCGGTAAGGCGGTATATTCTGGACGCTATGAGGATAGACCCGTCTCTGATCGATGCCGTTGGATACGGAGAGTCGCGGCCGATCGCCAGTAACGGCACGCAGGCGGGTAGGGCGCAGAACCGGCGGATCGAAATCATCATTCATACGGCCATCGGGATGGGCTACTGAACGCAAAGGACAAGCGCCTGCCCGGCAGTTCGGATACTGGGGGACACCGAGCCCATGATGGAACGAACCAACCAGCTTCTGGTGCACATTGGGGGCAGCATGACCAGCCGCGGTACGTATAGACACGGAGCGTCGCTCGCACTGCTGGCGACCGCTGCGCTGGTGGGATGCGGAGATCGGTCAACGGAACGCGCGCCTGCGGACGTGAGCGCTGAGGGTTCCGCCCGAGCGGCGCCGCTAGCGAGAGGCGCTAGAACTTTCGCTTCTTCAAGGCCAGGTTGACGATCACCACGAAGATGAAAGCCCCGGCGGCGGCGGTGACGACGGGGAACTCGACCTCGCCCACTGGGAGGATGTAGGGTTCGGGCCACTCGAACCGCTGGGCGGCCCAGGGGCCCGCATATGCTCCCGCCAGGCCGGCTAGAACGGAGATCGGGCAACCGGCCCGCGAGTAGCCGGTCAGGAATTGGCCGGCCCCGGCGCATAGGACGCCGACGGCGGCGTGCAGAAACAGGTCAATGAGCCACATCCGCATTTAAGCTGCAACGTCATCCGGAAAAACACAACCAGACCGCGCCCAGGCGCTTACGCGGCGCCCCGTGGACAGCGATCGTGCGCGGGAGTCATATTCTCCCTTCGGGAGAGGAGCGCGAAGGGAGATCGTGTTCTGCCCTTCCGTCAACCGCGCCTTAGCTGAGCCTCACAACAGTCCGAAGGTTGGAGAAAATGCGCAGAATCGCACTGGCATTGATCGCGTTGCTGGGCCCGGCGAGCGTCCGCGCCCAGGATTTCGATTTCTACTCGCACGGCTCCTACCGTTCCGAAGTGCCGAGACCTGCGGCGATCCTGGGTTACGAGCCGGGCGAGTTTCACACCAACCACGGCAACATGCTCCGGGTCGTCGACGCTCTCTCGCAAGCGGCATCCGATCGGGTGAGGATCTTCGATTACGGCCGCTCGACCGAAGGAAGGCGGCTCATCTTGATCGTCGTCAGCGCTCCCGAGAACATCGGTCGCTTGGACGAGATCAGGGCGAGCATACGGCGGTTGCGCGATCCCGTTGCCACGGACCGTCAGCGTGCGGCGCAGATCGCGGCGGCTACGCCCGCCGTCGGTTGGATGAACTACGCGAACGATGGGAACGAGACGGCTGCGTTCGAAGCGGCCTTGCAGGTCGCGTATCAGCTTGCGGCCGGCGAGGACACGATGACGCAACAGATCCTCGAGAACGTCGTCACCGTCATAGATCCGGCGCACAACCCCGAGAGCCACGAGCGATTCGTCGAGTGGTACAACGCTTTTGCAGTGGGCGACTCGACGCATATCGCGCTCGAGCACGACGCGCCGTGGGGGATGAGCACGAACAACAACCATTACCAGTTCGATCTGAATCGCGATGCTCTAGCGATCAGCCAACGGGAGACGCGGGCGATCGTTGCCGCCGTTCACGAGTGGAGTCCCCAGGTATTCGTCGACCATCACGGTCAGACCACGCAGTTCTTCATGGCTCCACCCGTTCTCCCGATCAATCCGAGCCTGCCGAAGGAGCAGATAATCCATTGGACCGAGATCTACGGTCGTGCTAACGGGGCTGCGTTTGATCGCTACGGCTGGAACTATTACGTGCGCGATGTCTTCGACCTCCACTACCCGGGGTACTGGGATAGCTGGCCCAGCCTGAACGGCGCCATCGGCATGACGTACGAAACGGACGGCGGAGGCTACAGAGGGTACCGTTGGGCTCGAGACGATGGGACGGTTCTGACCTTCAGGGATGGGATCGCGAAGCATTTCACGGCCTCGCTGGCGACGCTGCGAACGACCGCCGAGCATCGACAAGCGCTGCTTCGCGATTATTACGAGTTCTTCCGTTCAGGCATGAACGAATTCGCGGCGGCGCGAGACTGGAAGCGCTTCGTCATCGTTCCGGGCAGCGACCCCGAGCGGGCGGCGCGTCTCGTCGAAATCCTGCTTCGCAACGACATCGATGTGAGCGTTGCGACGGACGGCTTCCGGGCCGGAAGCGCACACTCCTACCTGACGGGTGCAGTCGGGCGCCAGGAGTTCCCGGCTGGCAGTTACGTCATCGATCTCGCGCAGCCGCAGGCGCGGCTGGTCGATGCGCTGCTGGCTCCCGACGCAGAGCTCGACCCGGTGTTCATCGAGCGGCAGCTTCAGAAGCGTGCTCTCAATGCGCGTCGTGGCGCGCGGGCCGCTCGAGAGAGGTACGGGTTCTACGACGTCACCGGTTGGAGCCTCGCCCTTTCGTTCGGCGTCGATGCTTACTGGTTGGAGGACGCTCCCCGCGTCTCGGCGATGCCGATCGAGGCGGTCTTCGACGAGCGAGCCAGACCTTGGCGACCGCCTGCGTTCACCGGTCCCCGCGACGTCGGTCGGCTGCCGGAACAACTCCGAGCGGGCATCGCTGGCGGCGTTCGGAACGGGCCCGCGCGTACCGCCTACATCTTCCGTTTCGATACCGACGCATCCGTGCGGCTGGCTCTGAACCTCATGAAGGAAGGTTACAAGGTTGCCGTGTCCGCCAAGCCGCTCGCTTCCGGAAGTACTTCGTATCCTCGAGGTAGCGTTGTCGTGCGCGTGAGCCGGAATCCCGATACCGTCCACGAGCGCGTTGAAACCCTTGCTGGGCGGTTCGGTGTTCAGGTCGATGCCGTGCATACGGCGTACTACGATGAGGGTCCCACCGGCGTCGGTTCAAACCCGGTTGTCACTCTGCGTTTCCCGCGGGTAGCGGTTATGGTCGGCGAGGGCGTGAGCGTGTCGGGATTCGGTCACACCTGGTATTTGCTCGAGCGGGAGTACGGCCTGCCGTTCACTGCGGTTCGCGCCGACCGGCTGGGCGGCCTCCGGCTCGCCAACTACGACGTCGTGGTCCTGCCCTCGGGACGCGGCTATCGACGCAGCTTCGGCGAGGACGGTGCCGACGCACTCCGCGAATGGGTGCGAGCTGGTGGCGTGCTGATCGGTCTGGCTGGCGCAGCGGAGTACCTGGCCGACCCGGACCTGGAGTTCACGACCGCTCGGCTCGTCGGTGATGAGGAGCCAGCCGACACCGTCGAGGGAGCAGTGCCGTCCGAGGAGCAACTGCCTCCACCGCACGGGGGCACGATGCCGCCTCTCGCCAGTCCGGGAGCCGGCGAGACGGCGCCTCTGTCCGTGCCGGGCGCGGTCATGCGGGCATCGCTCGACCTCACGCACCCGTTCACCTTCGGCTTCGAGTCTCAGGAGATCGGCGTTCTCGTGTCGGGCGACGACTTCTACCACCCATCGAAGGACGGGTCGAACCCGGTAGCTTTCGTCGGGCCGTCTCTGCAGGTGGCCGGGTTCGTGTGGCCTGAGAACACCGAGAGGCTACTCCAGGGAACGGCCTGGATGATCGACGAGCCAATCGGTTCTGGGCGCGTCGTACTTCTTGCCGATGACCCCAACTACAGACTCCTCTGGCCATCTCTCAGCAGACTGTTTCTGAATGCTGTCCTGATCGGACCGACCGTACGCTGACCCGTAAACCCTGGCCTAGAAAGACAAGCGCCACCGGTGACTGATTCGCCACCGGTGGCGTTTGGAGGATCGGGGGCCCATTCACCGAGCTACTATCGCTTCCACAGCGGGCAGGTGGGACAGCTGAGGTAGTCTACTTCAGTACGAGACTATAGGAAGCATCAGCTCTTTGAATCGGCCCCCAGAAGAATCCAGGGTCAACTCCGTGCGGAAGTTACATTAGTAAAATCAGGTGGCAGTCAGGTGGGTATCAGGAAGCGGTCATGTAGGGTGGGCGACTATCAGGTACCTATCAGGTAGGAATCATTCTTTGGGACGAGGCTGCTAGACGGCGGTCTGAACACATGACAGGTAATACGCGCCACATTATTGAGCTGGGGCGACCGATTGAGTGATGGAAAGCGTGTGAGCGTTCCTATCGCAGCGCGATCGCAGCCACGACGATCAGGACGATAGCATGCAGGAGCTGGTCGGCGCCAAGGAAGTGCCAGAAGCGCGCGCGCCCTGGGTCGTTCAGAACCGGGTAGCGCCGGCCAAGCCTCGCGCGGGCCGTATCGATCACGGAATGCGTGACGAACTCGAGCGCACAGGCGAGGAGTAGGATCGGCCAGGTTGGGAAGGCGACCAGCACGATCACCAGAGCAACCAGTGCCGTGTGGATGCCGGCGTGTACCGCGATCGGCCAGATTGGGTCGGCTGCCGCCTTGGCTTCGAGCATCCGGCGTGTGACCAGCGGCGTGAAGTCACCCAAGTAATGAGCGAGGAAGAGGCCACACAGAAGGAGAACCGCCTGGCCGGTCATGACGGATACCTCATGTGGCGGCCCCTGTCTCCATGATCTTGCGGTTGAGCGGGATCTCGTGCTGGAATCGCTCTCTCAGCTCTAGGTCCTCGATCTTCTCGGCCTTGGCTTTGATGGTCACGCGCGCCTGTTCGAGCAGCCCTGACGCCTCTTCCTCCCGCCCCAGCGCCTGAAGAGTAAGTGCCCGGACGTACAGCACCGTTTCCTCGGGTCCCTCGATCTTGCCCCTCATGCTCAGCTTGTGGAGCGCTTCGGCCGACGACTGTTCGGCGTCCTCGAGATCGCCGGCGGCCAGAGCGAGTTCGGCCTCACGCGTGAGGGCCAGTATGTCCACGTGGGCAAGACTGGCCTGGCGAGCTAAGTCGCGCGCTCGGCGGGCGCTCTTCTCTGCCTGAGTCCCCGATTGTATCTGTGCCAGTAGCAGGCAGGCACGCGCCTCCATCCCGGGCTGGCCCGTTTGGACGGCGATCTCGCCGACGTTCCGCGCCAACGGCTCGGCCTGGCCTCGCCTGCCGAGCGCGTTGAGCGCAGCCGCCAGGGCCAGCTTTGCGCCCGCCTGAGCCTGTAGAGATCCGCACCGTTCGGCCAGTTCGAGGGCTACCGAGGCGGAAGCCACGGCCTCGTCGTAGCGGCCCAGCCAATGTAGCGCCATGGCGTGGTGCCCGATGACGCGGGCTTCAGCCGGCCGCTGCGCCAATTCGGCGCAGATCTCGCGCGCGGCCTCGAAGTAGTCGAGAGCCGTCGTGAAATCATCGAGGTCGATCTGGACGAGTCCTAACTGATCGAACACCTCGGCCTGTCCATACCGGTCGCCGGCCTCTCTCTCCAAGGGCAGCGACGACCGGTAGAATTTCAAGGCCTCCCGCTGGTCGCCCCAGAGAGTTGATATCCGCCCCAGCAGTCTCAACACGTCGGCCTGCATCGAGATGTCCTCGAGCTTCTCGAACCGCGCCAGCGCTTTCTCGCCGTTGGACCGGGCCCCCGATAGGTCGCCCGAGTGGAGCTGATAGCGAGCGCGCCGGTATTCTGCCTCCGCTTCCGTGCGCTCGTCTTCCCGCTCGGCGGCCAGAGCCTCGAGACCCTCGAGCGCCCTTCGGCGAGTCTCCACGTCACCGGCTTCCGCCGCGATGTCCTCCGAGAGGATCAGCAAGCGGGCCTTGGAACCCGGGGAAGAAGCTTGGCTCAGCGCGCGCTCCACCAGCGAACGGGCATCCCGCAGTGAGCCGCGCTCGCGCGCTGTGTCGGCGGCACGTTCGAGGAAGGGCAGAGCCCTATCCGGCTGATCCGAGCGTTCGTGATGGTAAGCGATCCATTCTGCGTATTCGGCCGCTTGGTCTCCGAGGCGCGTCTCGAGCCACTCGGCTACGGCGCGATGCAGCTCGGCGCGGAAACGGCGGAGAATCCCTTCGTAGGCGACTTCTTGGAGCAACAGGTGCTCGAAGAGGAACTCCTTGTCGCCGCTGACGGTGGAGAAGGGGAGAGCGCGGACGAAATCGCCTTCCAAGAGTCGTCCGAGCTCGTGGTCGACCGGGCGCTGGGCTAACGCATCGGCCAGGACCCCGGACCAAAACCTCCGTCCCACTATAGCGGCGTACTGGAGCACGGACTTCGTAGAGGTATCCAGCCCGTCGATGCGCGTACTGAGAACGCTCTCAATGGTGTCGGGCATGTGCAAACGGTCGAGGTCGCCTTCGCCCTTCCAGACCTCCTCGACTCGAGTGATCGTGCTGCTCTCCAGCAGCGACTTGAGCAGCTCTTCCATGAACAGCGGGTTCCCTTCTGCCTTCTCGATCACACGACGCAGGAAGTCGCTCGGCAGGTCGTGCGGTCCCAGCATCGTCTCGAGCAGCGTGAGCGAGTGATCGGTAGAGAGTGGCGCCAAGTCGATCCGGTCTCGAATCGATTCCAGCAACTTTGCCAGCGTCGCCTCGCCGGGAAGCGGTGGACGCGCCACCAGGATGACGAAGACCGTTCCGGGCCAGTGGTCGTCGGGAAGGCGACACAAGGCTGCGAGCGTCGTTTCGTCTGCCCAGTGCAGGTCCTCCAGCACGAGGATGCGTGGCGTGCCTTGGTCCGCGCCCAGCGAACGGATCACCGCGTTTCTGATCCATTCTTGCCGCTCGCTGGGGCTGTATCCCTGTAACTCGGCCACTTCCGAGACGGGGCTTCCAAGCGCGACTGTGAGGCCGGCCTCGAGTTGCGGCGGCCAGGCCTCAGCTGTGCTGGAGGCGATCCGCGCCGCGGCGTCTCTTGGCGGGAGGTCGACCGGAAGGCTGTGCATGTCCCGTATTAGCTCGGCCACCGGTTCCCAGGGCGTGCTGCTGGCATAGGGGTAACTGCGACCCTGTGCTACCTGTTCGGCGCTCAGGTCCTCGGAAGCGATCAGCTCTTCGACCAGCCGCGACTTCCCGATCCCTGCCGGCCCGGTGATCAGACACAGCTGGAACTCACCGGCGAGCACGCGCTGCCAGCGCTCTTGCAGCAGGGAGAGTTCGTGGCCGCGGCCAATCAGCGGTATGCGCTTCTCGGCAAAACCGCGTGCCGTTCCTCGGTCCATCCTGACGCCCGTCACGTAGCGAGCGCGGACGGGCTCGCGGCGCCCTTTCACCTGTAAGACCTGTTCGTCGCCGTAGTCGAACAAGTGTTGGGTCTGCTCGTATGTCGTGGCGTCTACGAGTATGCGTCCGGTCTCACAGTGCCTTTCCAGCCGCGCGGCGACGTTTACGGTGTCGCCGACTGCCGTGTAGTTCTGGGCGCCGCCGCCGGCGAACAAGCCCGTGACGACCGGTCCCGTGTTGATGCCGATTCGTTGTTGCGGTCTGTAGCCTTCCTCTCCTTCGAACTCGACGCTATGCAATGCCGACCAGTCCTCGAGCGCCTCCTGCATATCAAGAGCGGCGCGCACGGCACGTTCGGCCTCGTTCTCATAGGCCACCGGGGCACCGAAGAGCGCCATGATGCAATCGCCGATAAACTTGTCGACATAGCCGTCCCAGCGCGTGATGCACTCGCACAGCCGATCGATACAGGCGGCGATCAGCTCACGGACCTGCTCGGGGTCGATCTTCTCGCTCAGCTGAGTGAA
>JBDHAS010000094.1:0-13184 GCA_039588015.1 Gemmatimonadota bacterium
AACCATCCTTCATTATGCCCGCGTCTTTGAGGAAGCGCGCGACGTACTCGGCGATCAGCAGCCGGTCGGGACTCTTGGTGATTTGCGTGGTGCCCGAAACGATCTTCGTAGGATCGCCGATCGAGTCGACCTCCACTACGTAGTCGACGTTGTTTCCCTGAATCTGCCACGGGATGCAGGGGAAGGGGACCAGGTTGTCGGTGACGACGATGACGTGGTCGGCGTAGACCGAATCGGCCAGCGCAAACCCTAGCGAGCCGCAGGCGGAGGGCCCGTGCGAGCCGTCGGCGTTGCCGAACGGATCGGCGGTGGGCGCGGCGATGACCGCGATGTCGATGGGCACTTCGCCGTCCTGGATCGCCTGCCAGCGGCCGCCGTGAGAGCGAAGGACTCCCATGCCGCGCATCTTCCCCCGCGAGCAGTACTCGCCCAGCGGGCCGTTCATGCTGCCCTCGATGTGGTGAACGACGCCCTGTTCCATCAGGTCGATCACCGGCGCGTGGCACGGGAAGGAGGCGCTGGGCAGCCACATTAGGTCCTTCGCGCCGAGCTCCGCGGCGGCGTTCAGCACCATCAGCGCCACTTCATCGCCATTGCGCAGGTGGTGGTGGGTCGAGATCGTCATCCCGTCCCGTAGACCGCACATCTTTAGCGCGGCTTTCAGGTCCGATACCCGCTTGTCACCGTCCGCCGGGTAGTCGCGGCAGGAGCGAATTGGCGGGGCCCGCTTTGCGCCCTGCGGCTCGTAGCCGCCGACGCCCTGAAATGGGACTTGATCTCTGCCGTTCACTACGGTAGGCACACGCCGGCCGACCGCATTGACCACCAGTTCGGTGCTTCCGCTCATCCTCTGTGTCTCCTCAATCCGAGATGCCGTCGCGATCTCAGGATTCGTCCTCCGGAATCAGCCCCATCTTCCGCGCGTTGTTGACAAGGTGCAAAGCTCTCGCCACCACCGGCGGGTCGATCATCTTGGTCCCTAGCCTGACGACGCCGAGACCCTTGGCCTTCGCCTCGTCGAACGCGGCGACGATCTTCATCGCCTTCTCGATCTCCTCGGGCGAGGGAGCGAAGGCCTCGTGAATCGGTTCTATCTGGCGAGGATGGATGCATCCCATCCCTTCGAAACCGAGCGCTCGCGAACGGCGCGCCCACTGCTGCAGGCCTTCGACGTTCCCGACATCGCCGTAGACCGAGTCGATCGCCTGGACGCCGGCCGCGCGCGCGGCGTTGACCAGGCGCATTCGGGCGAAAGCCGACTCGCCGCCTTCCTGTGTCTTGCTGACGCCGAGGTCGGCCGTGTAGTCCTCGAGGCCGATGGTCAGCGCGACGACGATCTTGGATGCGCCGGCGATTTCGAAGGCGTTCTCGACGCCCAGCGCGGATTCGAGTATCGGCATCAACCAGATCGCGTGCCCGCGGCCGTCTCTGGCGCGGACGCCGCGGATGCGCTCGTCGACTTCTCTCACCTGGTCCGCCTGCTCGACCTTGGGGATAAGGATCAGGTCGGGTCCTTCCGGAACGATGGCCTTGAGGTCCTCGAACCCGAGCGGCAACTGGTTGATCCGCACCATCCGCTCGGCGCCCAGGAAATCGATGGTGCGAAGCGCATTCCGTACCACCAGCCGCGCGGTGTCCTTCTCGTCGGGATGGACGGAGTCCTCCAGGTCGAGGATCACGCCGTCGGGATGGTGGAGCCCGGCGTTGATCATCAGCTTGGGCTGATTGCCCGGAAGGTAAAGGCGCGAGCGACGTAGACGGTCCCGGGGAGTTGGCCCCTCGCGCCATGCGGTCCGCTCGGGCCGGGGATCGCCTTTGCCCGCTGCCCCGGCTCGAAGCGCGGCGGCTTCGACGCGGGCTGCGACGGTGAAGGGAAGGCCGCCTTTGTCGTCGATCTCGACTGTCGCGTGCTCGACCTCGAGCGCCTCGAGCACGTGCCTGGCGATCTGTTCTATCGATGCGCCGTAGAGCGAACCGACTTTCGACTCCATTTGCAGTTGCAGGCCGCCGGACGACGTCAACTCGACCGCGACGTGAAGATCAGAGCGTACGTCGTCGCCCTGCGGACCCGCTTCGCCCCGGCCGGCCGTAGCGCTACCAGCATTGCGGGACATGTCGTGCCTCCTCAGCCGAGGTTCGCGATGATGGCGTCGGTCAGCTGGGTCGTGGTCGCCGCTCCTTTGCCGATGACGTCCGGGCCGCCGGGCATGCGCGCCATGTCGTAGGCGCGGATCTTACCCTCCTGCACGACCGCCGCGATCGCGTTGCGAACCGCCCCCGCCATGTCAGTCTCGCCGACGTGGTCGAGCATCATGGCGGCGCTCAAGATCATGGCGATCGGGTTCACGATCGGCGGGTCGAGCTTCTCGTACTTGGGCGCGGATCCGTGCGTCGGCTCGAAGACGGCTACCTCGTCACCGATGTTGGCCGAGCACGCGAAACCGAGGCCGCCGACCAGCCCGGCGAAGGCGTCGGAGACGATGTCGCCGAACATGTTGCCGGCCACGATCACCGAGTAGTCCTCGGGGTTCTTGGTCAGCCACATCATCTGAGCGTCGATGTTGGTCGACCACAGCTGGATGTTCTGGAAGTCGGCGTGGACCTCCTTGGCCACTTCCTCCAGCATGCCCGACGTCTCGCGCAGCACGTTCGGCTTCTCGCAGATCGTTACCGAGGGATAGCCGTGCTTCTTCGCGTACTCGAACGCCGCGGTTACGATCCGGCGGCAGGCGTTGCGTGTGAACACGCGCGTCGAGATGGCTATGTCCTCGCTGGCCACGCTCTCGAACGTCTTGAACTTGACATGAGTGGCGAGCGCGTTGCGGACGACGTCGGGCGGGTTGGTCCATTCGAGGCCGGCGTAGAGGCCCTCCGTGTTCTGGCGGAAGATCACCGCGTCGACCTTCGGTTCTTCGTAGCCGCCCCCGGCGGTCTGGCGAATGAAGTTGAGAGGATTCCCTGTGAACGACCGGCAGGGCCGGATGCAGACATCGAGGTTGAACCTCTGCCTTAACCCCACGATGGGGCTGTAATAAACATAGCCTTTGTCCTGCAGCTCCGGCCGCAGCTCCTTGGCCGCCTCCGTCTTCGGTTTCGAGGTTATGGCGCCGAAGAGCCCCAGCTTGTGCTCGCTCAGCAGCTCGATGGTCTTCTCGGGCAGGGGATTCCCGTCGTTCACCCAGCATTCCCAACCGATGTCGGCGTAGACGTAGTCCGCATCGAACCCCACCGCGTCGAGGACGCGAAGCGCTTCCGGTAAGACCACCTTGCCTATGCCATCGCCCGGCATCTTCACAACCGTGTATTTTGCCATGCCAGTACTTTCCTTCCTTTCACTTAGTTCTTCGACATTCGCTATTCGCTATTCGATATTCACTTCCCCAGCTTTTGCTTCACCAGGTTCTCGATTCCACCGGCCACGACCAACGATTGTGGCACCGATCCCAGCGGCGGAAAGCGATAGACCCCTCCGCGCAGGCTGATCGTCCCGGCGGCGAAGTCGATCTCGATCAGGTCGCCCGGCACGATCGTCAGCTCGCCGGCCGCCACGGAATCCGCGTGCTGCGCCTTCAGGCCGTCCACCAATTCCGGGCACTCGATGCAGACGAACCCGTTGTTGAAGGCGTTGCGCAGGTAGGTCTGGGAGAAACTGCCCCCGATCACCAGCGGAATGCCGGCCGCCTGAAGTGCGGTGGCGGCCTGCTCGCGGCTCGAGCCGGTGCCGAAGTTGTAGCAGCCGACGACGACGTCGCCCGGCTGGACCTTCTCGCGGAACGCCGGGTCGTAGTTCTCCATCACTACCTTCGCCATCTCATCGCGGCCCAGCTCGCGGTAGGTGTAGTCCTTACCGTAGATGCCGTCGGTGTTCAGGTTGTCCTGCGGCAGAAAGACCAAGCGGCCCTCGATCCGCTCGGGAAAGCCCTCGAGGATCGCGACCCGCTCGCTGGCGGCCGCCGGTGCTTCGGCGGCGCTGAACAGATATTCCGGGCGCCGGCCGTCCGACGGTGACGGCCCGGTGATGTAGCCTGCGGCCGCCGAGGCGGCGACCACCTGCGGGCTGGCCAGGTAGGCCTGTGCCTCGCGCGAGCCCATGCGGCCCTTGAAGTTGCGGTTCGTCGCGGAGATCCCGACTTCACCGGGCTCGAGCAGGCCGACTCCCAAGCCGATGCAGGGTCCGCAGCCCGGCGGTAACGGCCTGGCTCCGGCCTCCAGCAACGCACCCCAGTCGCCGCTCTCCTCGGCATCGCGCTGGACTTCAGCGCTGGCCGCCGCCACGTAGAACTCCACCCCATCCGCGACCTGTTTTCCGCGGATGACCTCCGCGGCGGCCGCGATATCCTGCAGGCGGCTGTTGACGCACGAGACGAGGTACGCCTTGTGGACGGCTATCTTCTCGGTTTCTACATCGGCCAGCGAGCGCATCACCTGGACCGTGTCGGGTCCCGAGACGTGCGGGCTCACCTCATCGAGGTCCAGCTCGATGCGGCCGGCGTAGACCGCGTCGGGGTCCGGTCGCAGTGGATCGCGCGACCAGGAGGCGAGGTCCACGGTGGAGAAGCGCTCGACGCCCCTGGCGTCCAGCAACTCCTTTCGCTTCGACAGGTAGTCGATCGTGACCTCGTCTGCCGGGAACCAACCTACGAGCGCGCCCCACTCGGTGGTCATGTTGGAGATCGCCATCCGCTCGTCCATGCTGAGCGCGGCCACACCGGGGCCGGTGAACTCCACCGCGGCATTCAGGACCTCGCCGCTATTATATAGACCGCAGAGCGTGATGATGACGTCCTTGCCCGTCGCGCCGTCACGCAGCTCGCCCGTCAGCGTAACCTGAACCGACCGCGGGATCTGCCACCAGAACTCGCCCGTGGCCCAAATCGCGGCGGCGTCGGTCCGCACGACCGGAGTGCCGAGCGCGCCCAGGGCGCCGTACATGTTGGAGTGCGAGTCCGACCCTACCACGAGCGATCCCGGGACCACATAGCCGTGCGAGACCATGATCTGGTGCCCGATGCCGGTCCCGGCCGGGTAGAAGTCCACGCCCTGGTCCTTCGCGAAGGCCTCGATCTTCGAGTACTTGGCCAGGTTGTCCTCGGACTTGTTCTGGATGTCGTGGTCGAGCGTGAAGACCGGCTGTCTCGGGTCATGAATCCGCGTGGCGCCTATCCCCGTGAACTTCTTCATCACCGGCGCGGTGTTGTCGTGCGTCATGACGTGCCGCGGTTGCAGCGAGACCACGTCTCCGGTTCGAAGCGGCCGATCCGGCCCCTCGGTCATGTGGCTCTGGGCGATCTTCTCGACGATTGTCTGGCCCATACGCACCTCAACGGTCTGCTTTGCACAGGTCCATTAGCGCCGTCACCGAGTCCAGCTTCTCGAGGTTCCACACGGCGTCCTTCAGTCGCGCCCTTGCGTCGTCGGACAGCACCGGAGCGGCCAAAGCGTCGAACTTCTCCTCGATTTCCTGATCGGTGAGCGGGTTGCGCGGGTCGCCCTTCGGATAGTCGAGCTGTTCCTTGAACTCGCGCTCATCCGTGGTGCGGACGGAAACGATCACCCTCTGCAGCTCGGGGAAGACGGCCTCGATGTCGGGATCGGCGACCACCTCGACCTTGTTCAGCTGCTCCCGGATCTTGGCGTCCATGATCTTCCCCGGCTCGAACTGGGCCGGAGTCACCTGGCGGTCCACGATCGCCGCCGCGATCACGTACGGAAGGCTGTGGTCAGCGGTCTCCTTACTGCGGGGGTCGTATTTCGAGGGGTCGGCCAGGATGTCCGCCGCCCGGGCCAGCGAGCGGATATAGACCTTCTCTATCTGGTCGGGCTCGAGGTCGTGCTCGCGGACCAGCTTCAGCACCGCCGAGATGGGCGCGTGCGTCAGCGCCTCCGTGGGGAAGGCCTTCATCCCGCAGCGCTCGATGCGCCACGATTCGCCCAATCCCTCAGTCAGTAGCTCCAGCTTCCATTCGGGTCCCATGCAGTGGACGAGGCCTTCCTTGCCGTCGATGACGTGTTCGGGCCCCGAGTAGCCCTGCTCGGCCAGCAGGGCCGCCATGACGCCGGCCTGCGTGGCCATCGGGTCGACCGTGTTCTTCATCATCGTCAGCTTGCCGGCGGTAACCGCGCCCAACGTGCAGTGGTGGGAGGCCGAGATGCCGATCGCGTGCTGGATCTGCTCCCACGTCAGCCGCAGCATTCTGCCGGCCACGATCGGCGACACGAATGCCGTCAGCGTTGCGTGATGCCAGCCACGCTCCCGTATCCCCGGAAACGCCGCCTCGCACAGCCGCATCTCGAACTCATGGCCCAGGATGATCCCAACGATCAGCTCCACGCCCCCGGTCCCCTGGCGCTCCGCGCAGGCCATCGCTGCGGGGATTATGTCGGACGGGTGTGAAGGGTCCTGCTGCCAGTAGATGTCGTTGTAGTCCATCACGCGGACCATCAGCGCGTTGGCGAGCGCGGCGGAAACCACGTCGGTCTTCTTGCCGCTGCCCAGGATCGTTGCCGGACCCGCGTTCGCGATCTCGTCCAGCACAGCCAGCGCGTGAAGCGCGTCCTCCTGGCGGTATCCGCCCAACGCGCAGCCCAGCGAGTCGAGCAGGTAACGGCGGGCCTCATGAACAGCCTTGTCACCTAGCTGATTGTACTCTAGCTGGGCAGCCCATCTTGACATAGCAGCTGTGATCGTTTCGGTCATCTCTTTCTCTCCCGAGTCATCTCTTCGGTCGTGTTTCGAATATCCAACTCAGAACACCGAACAGGGAATAATGAAGATCTTCATTATTGGAAATTCCTTGTTCGGTATTCGATATTCAAACGCCTGCTTAACACCTCGATGCTTCCCTTACTGCGTCTCGTGCGGTCCCTAAAGGTTCTTGAAAGGCAGAAAGCTCATGAAGTCGGCATGGTGGACGATGTACGCCTCGGTGCTGCGCTTCACGAGGTCGCCCTCGGCGGCGTGGGCCGCGATGATATGGCAGACCGCGTCCGGTACGCCGCACTCCATGGCCAGCGCGACACCGGTGAACGGGTGGCGAAGCGCCTTGCCGCGATCGCTCTGACGCGCCACGCCCCCTTCCTTCTCGTACTCGAGCAACTTTCCGACGTCGGCGAGGATCGCGCCGGCGATCACGGTGTCCATGTCGATCTCGAGAGCCCGGCCCAGGAAATCCTTCATCGATTCCGCTGCCCCGCGCGCGATGTGCACCACGCACCGCTTGTGCTCCATGAAGGTCGCCGGGCAGTTCGGCACCAGCAGCGTGAAGGGGATTTCGTTCAGATCTTTGGGGTCCAAGGGGCTTTGCTCGAAGGCTCGGATCCAGGTCTGAGTTACCTGTCCCCGCAGCTCCGCGTCTTCGATCCACTCCAGCTCCGGCCACAGCTCTTCTACGGCTTCCCGCATAGATTTCCTCCCGGGATTCACGGTTTTCGCATGCAGGAATCGTGCATGGGTGCGACTGAAGATTGTGTCTATTTCCTGTCCTTTGGAGCCACTGAATTTACGGCTTTCGGGCCTTCGGCGCACCAGTGCTGGACGACCTTGTGGCGGTCGTGGACACGATCGCAGCCCACTTTGGGTCGAGTAGGTGGGAACCGCCGTCTTAGGCCGCGAATCGCAGGTCAGACTTGCGTCGAGGGGCCGTTCCACGATATTTGCATGAGAAACAGATCTTCTCCTTTGCGTTGAGTGCACGCTTGATCTCGAAGACCGCTGAATACGCGCTGCGCGCCGTCCTCTTCATTGCGCGCCAATCTAGGCCAACTCGTGCGAACGAGATCGCCAAAGCGCTGGACGTGCCGGCGAACTACCTGTCGAAGATCCTCCATTCGCTGGCTCGCGCCGGTCTTCTCACTTCCGGGCGCGGCCCCAGGGGCGGGTTCCAGCTCGCCAAACCGGCGGACGAAATGGCTCTCGCGGAGCTACTCGAGGCGCTGGATCCGGCAGTACTTAGGGCCGACTGTTTGCTGGGTAACCCAGCGTGCTCCGACGAGACCGCCTGCGCCGTCCATGACTACTGGAAGCAGGTGAGGGAGCCTGTTTGCCTGTTCTTCCGCAAGACGACGGTGGCTGATGTGTTGCCGGAAGGGGATGGAGCCGTCTCATCGGTTGAGAACTAAGCTGGCTGACGCGGAAGGCGCGCGGAAGGCTGGTCGCACGGTTTCCACACCGAAGCACTACCCCTAAGCTAAATAAATATAAAGGCTTAGCAGATCCAGGCTGCCGAGCAACCGATAGGCCCGCAGCAGTATGCGTGCTTGAGGCTAATCGTAACCGTTATTGACACAAACCGGTTGTTTCGGATAACGTGGTGCGAATCCCAACACCAGGTTTGCGACAGTCTTAGGTCATCCAACCACAGCTAACGGAGGGACCCGTGACCGACGAGCACCTCGAACCGGCGTCCGAGCAGCATCCCGATTTGGGAGGCCATCCCAAAGGGACACTCGCGATCGTGGGCGTCTACGGCCTGCTGTTCGCGATCGGCTGGCTGATCCTCTACTTCGGCGTCTTTGTCCCGCGCGGGGCACTGACACAGTGAGGCGGCCATGCATGTAGACCTTTATGAGAAGATCTGGATGTGGGCGGCGCTGGGCATCATCGTGGTCTTTCTTGGATCCATCGCCTTCACCACGTTCGGGCAGGCGATCCAACCGCCCAGCCATATCGAGACGATCGACCCGGACAGCGTGCGCACGGATGAGGAATTCGGGAGCCCCGGTGTAACGATCAATGCGGACGGCAGCGCGACCGTAGTGGTCCAGGCGTTCATGTTCGCCTTTCAGCCCAACGAGATTCGGGTGCCGCGCGGCGTACCGGTGACGTTTCGCCTCACCAGCCCCGATGTGATCCACGGCTTCCAGATCGTACAGACGAACGGTAATACGATGGTGGTGCCGGGCTACGTGAGTCAGTTCACGACCAGTTTCAGTCGGACGGGTGAGTACCTGATCGTCTGTAACGAGTACTGCGGGCTGGCCCACCACATCATGTCGGCCAAACTGATCGTGGAGGACATGGGTAGCTCTGCCGGCGCCGCGGGGACGGGAGGTGCGCGATGATCGAATCACGACGACTCGCGCTGGCCAATTTCTGGGTCGCGATCTCGGCGTTTGCGGTGGCCGCCGCCATGGCGCTGATGCAGGCGCTGTCGCGGGCCGATCTCGACCTCCCGTGGCGTACCGCGAAGATGTACTACCTGTCGGTGACGGCGCACGGCGTGTTGATGGCGCTGGTCTTCACGACCTTCTTCATCATGGGTCTAGGTTACGTGATAAGCGAGCGGTCATTGGGCCGGCCGATCGTGATGAAGAAGTTCGCGTGGGGCTCCTTTTGGGTGGCGCTGATCGGGACCGCGTTCGCCGCTTGGGCGATATTCTGGGGCAAAGCGACGGTTCTCTACACCTTCTATCCGCCGCTCCAAGCCCATCCCCTATTCTACATCGGTGCCGCTCTGTTGGTGATTGGCTCGTGGGGATGGTGCTTTGTGCTGATCCGTTCCTATCGGGTCTGGAAGCGCGAGAACCCCGGCGTGCGGACACCGCTGCCGGTGCACGGAATGGTGGCTACGATCATCGTCTGGGCGCTAGCGACGATCGGCGTGGCGGCCGAGGTCGTGCTGCTGCTGATACCGTGGTCGCTAGGCATCGTCGATAAGGTCGATCCGATTCTGGCTCGTACCCTGTTCTGGTGGTTCGGTCATCCGCTGGTCTACTTCTGGCTGATGCCGGCGTACGTGATCTGGTACACGATGACGCCGAAGATCGCCGGCGGGAAACTGTTCAGCGACCCGCTCGCCAGGCTGGTTTTCGTGTTGTTCGTCCTGCTATCGACGCCGGTAGGCTTCCATCACCAGTTCATGGACCCAGGCGTGAGCGCGTTCTGGAAAGGCGTGCACACGTTCAACACGCTCTGGATCCTCTTCCCGAGCTTCGTGACCGCGTTCACGGTCGTGGCCTCGTTCGAGGTCGCGGGGCGAATGAAAGGGGCAAGAGGGTGGTTCGATTGGCTCGAAGAGCTACCCTGGGGCAATCCTGCCTTTTCGAGCGTGGCGCTCTCGATGCTGATCTTCGCCATCGGCGGGTTCGGGGGAGCGATCAACGCTTCGTTCGGCATGAACGCAATGATCCATAACACGGCGTGGGTGCAGGGACACTTTCACCTGACCGTCGGCACCGCAACGGCGCTGACTTTCATGGGCATCGCCTACTACATGATGCCCAAGCTGCTGGGCCGCGAGCTCGAGCTGTCGTTGCTCGCGCGAATTCAGCCGTACCTCTGGTTCATGGGTATGCTGCTGTTCTCGGTAGCGAACCATCTGACCGGGCTCGCCGGCATGCCGCGGAGGATCTACACCTTCGAGTACGGCGGCAGCGAGGTCGCCCAGCAGTGGGCCGCCGGTACCACCATATCGGCGCTGGGCGGCATGTTTCTGTTCATCAGCTCGTTGTTCTTTGTGCTGGTGATGTTCGGTACCGGTCTCGCCGGTCGGAAGACCGCGCTCGGGGATGTCGAGTTCGCCGAGCCGTTGGAGGAACCGGGTGAGAAGGCGACCATTTTGGACCGGTTCGGTCTGTGGTTGATCGTCGCGATCATCCTGATCATCGCCGCCTACGCGATTCCGATCTCTCAGCACCTATCGATGCCGACGTTCGGTTCGCGCGGTTTCTCGCCGTTTTAGTTCGTCAGCGAAACAGAAGGGGCTCTGTTCGATTTGTGGACAGGGCCCTTTCTCATTCCGGTCGCCTTACTCCCCATCCACATCCTCATCGCCATCGTTTTCTTCGTCCAGGGAGATGAAGGTCAGGATGAGGATGAAGATTGGATGGCGATGGGGATGGGGAGTTAAGGCGAGGGCAAGATTAGGATCGGGCGGTCGGCGGTCTCGATAAGGGGTTTGACGACCGGGATCCCGCGCGGAGTATTGCCGTCGTCCGTCGCCTCTTCCGCGAGGATAGCCAGCAGGGTAGCGCCGCACTCCTCAGCGTGCTGCAGCAAGGTCATGGCGACATCACCGCTCTCGGCGACCGTTTCCAGATTCACACCGTTGTAGACCTTGTCGCCGCCGTTCTGGCCCGTGCTGGTCACGCGGATCGCGCGCAGCTCGACCGGGCCGAACCACTCCCGTAGCGCCGGCACCGCGGCATCGAAGGTCTCCGGCGCCCTCACCGCCACCATGACCTGCTCGTTCAGCGACGCCTCGATCTCTTGGTCCGGAAGGTAGAGGATCGGGATGCCCAGGCTGCGCAGGGGCGACGAGACGCGCTCGAAGTCCCAGTCGGTACCGTTGGGGATCCCGGAGATAACGACGATGTCGACGTGCCGCACGCGCGCCAGCTCGTAGATCCACTTCACGGGATCGCCGCGCTTGAGCGCGAGCTCCACCTTTGGGATCGCCGCCTCGAAGTGGCGTACCCAGTTGGCCAGCTCGGGCATCGGCTCGACCGGCCCGGGTTGCGCCGAGACGAGATGCAGCAGCGTCGCCTCGGTGAGCCCGATCTCGCGCAGATCGGGCAGCACACGGAGGAACTGCTCGCCCGCCTCCGAGCTGGTCAGTACGAATATCGCGCGCGTGATCACCCTGAGTCTCTCTTGGACCGTAATGCCAGTAGGCTCTATCGCTCCGGCCGTGCCGGCCACGTTGTGCTCGCCATATGGATGAATCGTGCCGGGCCTTTCCGGCTTGATAAGTTATTTAAAGATAATGGGTTACGAGGTCTGTACTCTTAATGTCTCTTATTATCGGTGGGGACATCCTGCCCCGACATGTCGAGTCCGTGCACGGATTCGCCCCAGGCGTGCCGACCTACTGGCGACCGCCTTCGCGACCGAGTGCGGTGGGTTTGGATGGCAGCCACAGCTCGAAACAAGCGCCCGGGCTGTGCTCCTCCTTGTAGTCCAGATCGCCGCCCAGAAGTCGCGCGAGCTCGCGGGAAATGGCGAGTCCCAGGCCAGCGCCGCTCTTCGGCGTCTTGACGCTCATCGAGCGATACGCTTCGAAGATCCGCTCGCGGATGGCCGGGTCGACGCCCGGCCCGGAATCGCAAACTGTGATGGACCACCCGCCGTTGCTGGAAGCTAGGACGAGATCGACCTGTCCACCCCGCTTGGTGAACTTGATGGCGTTGGAAAGAAGGTTGAGCAGGATCTGTCGCACGCGTGTCGCGTCGGTCTGCACGATGGTGCGTTCCTCCAGACCGGAGACGCCCAGTCCGATTTCTTGCCGTTCCGCCGAGGGCCGGACCGTAGCCAGGACCTCGCGGATGAGGGCGCGCAGGTCCGCTCCTCGGATATCGAGCTCGAGTTGGCGCGCCTCTATTCTGCTGAGGTCGAGAAGGTCCACCACGAGTCGATGAAGCTGCTGCGCGCCGTCGAACGCGTAGCCGGCCGCTTCACGGGCGCGCCCCTCCTCGTCGCCGGTGAGTTTGCGCAGCCGGTCGGTCCACCCGACGACACCTGCGGCGGCGTTCTTTATTTCGTGGTTGACGATCGTGAGAAACTGGCTCCGCTGTTCGGCTAGATGAGCGTTCTCGACGGCGACGGCAGCCTGGGCCGCCAGTAGTTCGGCAAGCTCTTCATCTTCGGCGGTGAACTCCTCGGCTCCGATCTTCTCGGTCAGATACAGGTTGCCGAACACTCGGCTGCCGATATGGATCGGGACGCCCAACAGTGACCGCATGGACGGATGCTCGTTCGGAAACCCGGCGAACGCTGGGTGCTCCTGGAGGTCGCGAAGGCGAATCGTCAGGCGAATCGTCCGCACATCCCTCAGCATGATTGCGAGAGTGCCGCCGCCTGTCGGCCAGCGTCCGATCTTGCTCACCGTCTGCGCGTCGATCCCGGAGTGAAGGAACCGTTGCAGCGACATGCCGGAACTGTCCAGCACTCCAAGCGCGGCATAACGAGCATTGATCACTTCGCGTGCCGAATCGACAAGCGTCTGCAGCACATCGTCCAGAGAGAGTCGGCTGTTCAACGCCATACCGGCGCGGATCAGGGCCTGCATGCGCTGCAGGTTGTCGTCCTGGGCGGCCCGAAGCTCGGTGAGCTCCCTTAGCCGCTTCTCCTCGGTCTCGAAGATATGTGCGTTCTGTAGCGCGATCGCGGCCTGCGCTGCGAACGCCTCCAGGATCTCGGCATCGCTCTCGTCGAAATCGCGGCCGTCTCGCGCGTTGAAGGCGAAAAT
>JBDHAS010000095.1:0-19216 GCA_039588015.1 Gemmatimonadota bacterium
CTGTACGCCTTGCTGCCCTGGTTTGGCGGCAAGCTAGGGCTCGGCGGAGAGGCCGGCGTGCTTGCAGGCATCGTCGGCACCCTGATCGTGATGCGGCCCGGGATGCAACTCGGAAACGGCGAAGAGCTCGCCGCCATCGTTCTCGGCCTGCTGGCGATCGCGTTCCTGCGCCGCTGGACGGCGGGGCTCGGCTCATTCGGTGGCTCGCTGCTGCTCGGTGCGGCATGCGGAGCCGCGTATCATCTGCAACCCGTGCTGCTCCCCGTCGTCCTGGGTTGGATGGTCTTCGAGTTGTGGTGGAGCCGGGATCGGCGGAAGTGGTATCTATCGGCGCTGTTGATTCTGGGGATGGCCATCGCCTGCGCACCCTGGGCATGGCGGAACTACACGGTCTTGGGCGACGCCTACTTCATTCGCAGCGACCTGGGCTTGGAACTGCGCATGGGCAACCATGACGGCGCAACGGGTAACGCCGACGCGATGGCTAGCCACGAATACCGGCACCCGCGCTCGCACCCCGATGAAGCGAGACAGGTCCGTGACCTGGGCGAGGCGGAGTACATGCGACGAGCCAGGGTCGAGGCCGTCGATTGGATACGAGCGCATCCTGGGAGGTTCCTCGGGTTGACCGCCTCGCGGACAGTTCAATTCTGGCTCGGTCCGTTCGACCGACCGGGGATAGCACTGGCGATCACAGGTCTCACGATTCTGGCGTTGTTGGGTGCGTGGCGCGCACTGCCCGCGATGACACCCGAGCAAATAGGGGCGCTCGTGATACCGCTGATTTGCTACCCGCTCGTCTATTACATAGTCATCTACATGCCCCGCTACAGAATACCGTTGGACTGGATTCTGCTACTGCTGGCTGGCGCCGCGGCGTGGCATTGGCTCGAGGGGCCGCAACGGACTGCAATCAGCCGGTCGCCGCGGTGAGAGCGGCGATTTCGATAGGAGCCTTCAGATGAGCGGCAAGCGTGTCATTCTGGTTGGCGCGACGGGCATGGTCGGAGGCCTCGCCTTGCATGAGAGCCTGCATCGCCCCGAGGTTGCGACGGTCACTACTGTGGGACGCCGTGCGACCGGTGTGAAGGACGCCAAGCTGCGCGAAGTTCTGCACGACGACTTCTCGGACTACGGCCGGGTCGGTGACGCGCTCGAGGGACAGGACGTCGCTCTCTATTGCATCGGCGTCTACACCAGCGCGGTCCCTGACGACGAGTTCCGCAAGGTAACGGTCGACTATACGCTGGCGTTCGCTGAAGCGCTTCACGCGCGCAGCCGAGAGGCCGCGTTCTGTTTTCTGAGCGGGCAGGGCGCCGACCAGACCGAGCGGAGCCGCATCGCGTTCGCTCGCCACAAGGGCGCGGCCGAGAAGGCGCTGCTCGAGCTCGACTTCCCTCGTGCCCATATCTTTCGACCGGGCTACATCTATCCGGTGACGCCGCGTCGGGAACCGAACGTCACGTACCGCATCATGCGCGCGCTGTATCCAATAGTTCGCCGCGTCTATCCGAACGTCGGGATTGCTTCCGACGAGCTCGCCCGCGCGATGTTACATGCCGGCCTTCACGGGACCGGCGCGCACGAGGACCCGGTGCTGGAGAATAGAGACATTCGCGCCCTTGCCGGGACAGTGCAGTGATCCAGTCGCTGAATCCCCGGCGGACGGCTCTGCGTACTGCTGCAGATGGAGGCGTCAATCCCAAACGTGATATGGGAGCGGCACTGATATGACTCGCACACTTGTCCTCGCTCTCGGTGCTCTGGTTTTCGCATCGCCCCACGCGCACGCACAAGACCTGTTCATCACAAACGCCCGGATCGTGGATCCCGCTGGGCAAGAGGTTCGGGAGGCCAACCTGCTGATCGTCGATGGAGCGATCGTCGGTGAGGTCGCCGCGCCGCCCGCCGATTTCGCCGGGACGACGCTGGATCTGGCCGGCAAGTGGGTCATACCGGGCTTGAACGATCTGCACACGCATTCATACGGGAACATGGCACCGGGCCAGGCGTTCGACGCGCCGGGATCGGCGATCGTCGCCAAGCGGATGCTGTACGCGGGCGTCACCGGGTTCCTCGATCTTTTCGGAGCCGAAGACGGGCTGTACGCGCTACGGGAACGGCAGCGATCCGGCGCGGTTGGGGGTGCGGAGTTGTTTGCCAGTCTTTCGTGCCTCACCGCCACCGAAGGTCACTGCACGGAGTACGGCACCAAGACCCGGGTGATGGATACGCCCGAGGACGCACGGCGCCAGGTGGCCGACTTGTCGAGGAAGCGGCCCGATGTGGTCAAGATCGTCTACGCGCCGACCGGGCGGATGCCGTCCATCGACAAGGCGACGCTGGCGGCCGCCGTATCCGAGGCGTCCGCGCACGGGATCAAGACGGTTATTCATATCAATACTTGGCAGGACGTGAGGGATGCGGTTGAAGTCGGCGCCTCTGCCGTTACACACGTGCCGGGCGGGGAACCGATCCCGGAAGATATCGCGCCTCTCATGGCGGCGCGCGGCGTCGTCAGTATACCCACTCTAGCCGTTGAGACGGAGCTCGGTGACTTCGTGGGAGATCGGTCTGTGCTCGAGAGCCCGTTGGCCAGTTCGCTGACGACCGATGCCATCATCGAAGCCTATCGCTCTGACGAAATGCTACAGTGGCGGAGGGAGGCGATCGCACGCGGCAGCAATCGAACGCCCACGATACTTGCTTCGGTCAAAGCGATGGCGGATGCGGGCGTTACGATCCTTACCGGCAGCGACTCGGGCAACTGGGGCACGATTCAGGGTTACTCGCTCCACCGTGAGCTGATCAAGCTGGTCGCGGCGGGTTTGACGCCGTGGCAGGCTCTGGCGGCTTCAACCACGCAAGCCGGCGAATTTCTTGGACGCTCTTGGGGTGTGAGGCCGGGCGATGAGGCGAACCTCGTCGTGCTGGACGCGTCGCCGATCGACGATATCCGCAACACGCAGCGGATCGCGATGGTCATCCAACGCGGCCAGGTCGTCGATCGCGAGCGGTTGCTGGCAGGGGAGTCACGCTAAAGGCGGCTCTAGTGATGCGTCCCCGGGACGAAGGGCGGTGTGACAACCGGACATGTAATCGGCATCTAAGACAGTGGTAAGTGACCAGCCACCAGGAGAGACCCATGATCGCCAGCGCTATTCGCAAAGGCCGGTTCTACGGCGTTGTCGGATCGGTCATGATCGCGACGTTGCTCGTGTGTGGTCCCGTTACCGCATGGGCGCAACTCGTCCAACCGTCTACCGAGGCGCTCGAAGAGCTGGACCGACGGATCGAAGCCCACCTCGAGCAATACAACATCCCGGGAGGCCTCGTGGCGGTGGCCTCGCGAGGGCGGATCGTTCATCTGAAGGCCTACGGGCTGGCCAACGTCGAGCTTTCGGTGCCTGTCACAGACAGCACGGTGTTCGAGATCGGCTCGATCAGCAAGCAGTTCGTTTCCGCGGCCGCGTTGCTGCTCGTCGAGGAAGGCAAGCTCGGGCTGGATGACCCTATTCATCGCTACCTGCCGGATCTGCCAAGCGAGTGGCTCGGCGTGACGGTGCGGCAATTGATGACGCACACGTCGGGCATTCCCGACTACGAGGAAATACGGAGTTATGATGTATATCGCTTTCGCCTCACGCCGGAGGATGTCATCAAGATAGCACATTCCCGACCGATGGACTTTGCGCCGGGTACGGGATCGTACTACAGCAACACGGGCTACTTCCTGTTGAGCATGATCGTCGAGCGGATCGAAGGCCGGCCGCTGGGGCGCGTGCTGCAGTCTCGCATCTTCGGCCCGTTGGGGATGACGCAAACGCGCATGACGGACCCCGAGGCCATAATCCGTCACCGTGCCGCGGGCTACTGGGTCGACAAGACGGGCGAATTGATCAACCGGATGCCGACCGAGACCTCGTCGACGCTTGGTGCCGGAGGGATTTTGTCTTCCGCCTACGACCTGGCGAAATGGGACGAAGCTCTCTACGGGGATCAGCTCCTGAGCCCCGAATCCAAAGCGGCCATGTGGACTTCGGCCGTACTCCCGGACGGAGAGGAAACCGGATACGGGTTCGGCTGGGGGCTCCGTCCGTATGAAGGTCTTAGACAACAGTATCACGGCGGACAGGTTGCAGGGTTCGTGGCGAGCTTCTCTCGCTTCCCGGATCAGGAAGCCGCGTTCATCATCTTCCTGAATCGCTATCGCGTAAGCGGCAACCGCGTGAAGGTGCCTGTGCTCCACACCTTCATGCCGAGCCTAGGGCCGATCCCATGAAGATGACGCAAGTCATTCGTCGCGCCGGCGTTGGCATCCTGGCTGTAGCGATCTCCAGCGGTGACCTCTCGGCACAGCCGACCACCGACTTCGACGACCTCGTTCCCGCTTTGATGCGCGAGTACTCCGTTCCGGGGGCCGCCCTGGTCATCGTCACGGGCGATAGCGTAGCCTATCTCGGTGGGTTCGGTCTTGCACGGGTCGCGGACGACATAAGCGTCGATCCCGAACGCACGACATTCCGTATAGCCTCAGTTGCCAAGTTATTCGTGGCCACGACCGCCGCCGTGATGGCCGAACGCGGTTTGGTGTCACTCGACGCGGACATTCGTGAGATAGCGCCAAGTGTCCCGTTGCACGGTGATCGATCCATCACTCTGCATCATCTACTGACCCACACGGGCGGCTTCGACGAGCGACTGATCGGGTACGCGGCGACCTCGCGTGAGGGGATCCTGCCGCTCGGTGAGTATCTCGCGAGCAACATGCCCCCGCTGGGTTGGGCGCCCGGCGAATTGGTGGGTTACTCCAACCACGGGATGGCGCTCGCCGCGTACGTACTAGAACGCGAAGCGGACGTCCCGTTCGCTCGGCTGGCGCATGACGTGCTTTTCGCTCCGTTGGGCATGCAGCGCACCAGCTATCGCGATCGGCTCGATTCGATCGCCGAGTTCGCCGCGGTCGGACACAGGTGCCGCAATGGTAGATGTGAGCCGGTCGCCGAAGTGTTCTCACATCCTTATCCCGTCGGCCTGGCGTACGCGACGGCCGCGGATATGGGACGGTTTCTTACGGCCCACCTGAACGGCGGAATCGTCGACGGCCAGCAGGTGCTGCCCGCGACCGCGATACAAAGCATGCAGCGTGAGCAGTTCAGGCACGACCGGCGGCTTCCGGGAATGAGTTACGGTTTCTTCAACCAGGACGTCGGTGGGCGGAGGGCGCTGGCCCATGCGGGGAGGGTCCCCGGGACGAGCAGTCTCTTGTTGATCCTTCCGGATTCACGGCTTGGCTTCTTCTTCGCGGCCAACGGTGGCGGGCAGGGGTTTGGCCGAGCGCTGCGGGACTCGATACTGGCACGTCTCGCTCCCCCTATTGCTCGTCCCGAATCCAGTGAGACGATTCGTACGCCGGATTCGATGAACGTGGAGGACATGGCGGGTGCGTACCTCCTCACCCGGTACGCGCATTCGACCATCGAGCGATTCCCCATGCTGTTCGGGATGGCCACCATCGTGACCTCACGGGACGGGCGCCTCTCCTTGGCCTTGGGAGGCGGCAGGGTACGGTTCTCCCCGCTCGACTCACTCGCGTTTCGCGAGGTCGACGGTACGCGCATGGTCGCCTTCCGCAAAGACGCAACGGGAAACGTCACCCACATGTTCGCGCCGGTGGAGGTGTTCGGGGCGGAGATGCCCGGCGCTTACGAGCGACTAGCGTGGTACGACGAACCCCGCTTCAAGAACGAATACCTGTCATTTTTGATGGGTATCCCGCTTATCGTGCTTTTCGCGCTCTGGCCCGTGGCATCACTCGGGGGATGGTGGTGGCGCAGGCGGCGCAACGCTGCGACTCAGAGCGGACGATGGCCCGGCGGTTGGTTGGCTCTGGGAGCGGCGAACGGGTTCTTCGTGCTGTTCGCAGTCTTTGGTTTCGGATTCATTGCCCGATCGGTGCGCATGTTCGAGCAAACCAGGGGCATCGTCTACGGAATGACGGATGACATGAAACTGCTCGCCGTCGTCCCGTATCTCCTCGTGCCACTAGGTCTGATTGTGCTGGGCTCCACGTGGCGAGCGTGGCGTCGTCCCCGCTGGGGGGTCGTGCGGCGCGGATACTACACGTTGCTGGCTGCCGGTGTCGTACTCGTGCTCGCGTTTCTTGTACGCTGGAACTACCTGCCGCCGCGCTGGTAGACGAGTCGGGTCGTCACTCCTCTCGCAACACCCGCACTGGATCCACCTGTGCCGCTCGTCGGGCCGGTAGGTATCCGGCGAGCAGGGTGAGGCCTAGCAAGGTCAAGGCTGCGGACGCGTAGGTGGCCGGGTCCCAACTCGCGACGCCGAAAAGGAAGCTGGCGAGCAGGCAGGCGTGTGACCCACAGGGCCCCCAGCAGCCCCAGGCCGATACCAACCGTGCTGAGCTGCAGCGTCACGCCGAACACACCGGCTCCCGCCAGCATAGTCGCGCATACGCCGAATGTCAGCATCAGAATCGTTCGGAACCGCTGGTCGCTGGGCGGAGCGTCGCAGGACCGCGGCGCTCCAGCCGCGGTTCGGACGCGGCTCGGCTCTTGACAAACAGTAACGTATACGTTACTTATTATCCTATAGAGGTTACGTTTAGAGTAGTGTGACACCCTTCGCCTTGGTACTGGAGGACGGAAACTCATGACAAACATCATCGAAGAAACTGACAGACAGCAACGAAGGCTCTGGACGCGGTTTCTGCTCGCCTTCTTCCTAGCCGTGGTCCTTGTTTCTGCTCGCCTTCTTCCTAGCCGTGGTCCTTTTGATCGTGCGCCATCTGTTCGGAACGGTCTTTGAGGAACACGAACTGAACTCGCGCCCGGTCGGAATCGTGGTGCTAGTGGCTTCGGTGGCCCTGGTGGTCACAATGGCATTCCTCGTCGCGAAGCTGGCACTGTTGTCGTTGAGAGCGAATGCCGACCCCAGACTCAAAGAGGCGTTGCTCGATAACGAGTTGGTCAAGTGGCACCTCGCGCGATCATGGAAAGCGGGATTCATCGGGGCGGTCGCGACGCCGTTCGCGTTTCTGCTGCTCTCCTCACTGTCCCCGATCAACGACTTGCTGCTGGTAGCTCTTACAACCGCCGCAATAGGCGCAGGTGCGTTCTTGACCTCCTTCTATTATAGGAGCAACCGGTGATGTCGAGCGCGCCGATACGAAACAAGCTCAAGGTCTTTCGGGCGATGCACGACTGGACCCAGGAGGAACTGGCTCGCCGTGTACTGGTAACTCGCAAGACCATCAACACCATCGAGAGAGGTAAGTACGTGCCTTCAACGTACCTGGCTCTCAAGCTTGCCAAAGTCTTCCAGGTACAGGTGGAAGAGTTGTTTCAGTTGGACCCCGAGTTCATTCCCGAAGATTGAGGATCCGTTGCACTAATACCTAACCTGGTTGGAGAAATACCTCGCCACAGCATTTGTAGATGATGACTGTATATAGTTATCTTTTCCGCCATGATTGGCCCCAACATCTTCTGGACGTGGGCGAGGAACGCCCAGGTCGTCCAGGTCGTCGTCGCATACCTTGCGGCCTCCTGGGGGATAACCCAGGCGACCGATGTATTGCAATTGTCCTTTGAGCTACCGCGTACGATCCAGCCGGTAGCTTTGCTACTTCTATACATCGGCTTTTTGATTGTTGCCGCCACGGCGTGGGTTCAGTCCGCCACGGCGGAGCGGCACTGAAGCCAAGCGGGCGGCCGTGCTCGAAGACGAAGCCCGCGCCGCAGGAAATCGCAAGTAGAGAAGCCCTTTATGCCTGAACAGTTCGAACGTCTCACGGCCGCCTTGGCGGATCGCTACGCCATCGAGCGCGAGTTGGGCCAGGGTGGCATGGCCATCGTCTATCTGGCCCAGGATCTCAAGCACGACCGCCGCGTCGCGCTCAAAGTGCTGCGCCCCGAGTTGGCGGCGGTGATCGGCGCCGAGCGCTTCCTCAACGAGATCAAGGTCACGGCCAACCTGCAGCACCCGAACATCCTGCCGCTCTACGACTCCGGTGAAGCGGATGGGTTCCTCTTTTACGTGATGCCTTACGTAGAGGGCGATACGCTGGGTGACCGGCTGGAGCGTGAAAAGCAACTGGGGATCGACGAGGCGGTGGAGATCGCGCGCAGCGTAGCGGCGGCGCTGGACTACGCGCATCGCCAGAGCGTGATCCACCGCGACATCAAGCCCGAGAACGTCTTGCTGCACGATGGTCAGGCGCTGGTCGCGGACTTCGGGATCGCCCTGGCGGTGAGCCAAGCGGGGGGCAGCCGTCTAACGGAGACAGGGCTGTCGATCGGGACACCGCATTACATGAGCCCCGAGCAGGCGATGGGCGACCGAGAGGTGGACGCGCGGAGCGACGTGTACTCGCTGGGAGTGATCCTGTACGAGATGCTGACCGGCGACCCGCCGTACACGGGCAGCACCGCGCAAGCGATCGTAGCGAAAGTGATCACGGAGAAAGCGCCTACAGTAATGGCGAGCCGGGACACCGTACCTCCGCACGTGGCTGAGGCTATCGAGAAGGCGCTCGCCAAACTTCCCGCCGATCGCTTTGCTAGCGCGGCGCGCTTTGCCGATGCGCTCCACGATACCTCCTTCACGCACACCACGGCGGCACGACGTGGAGGCCTGACAGGACTGCCGAGTTCAAGAAGGCCCTGGCCCCTCGTCATAGGAGGGCTGGCGGTGGCGGCGATAGGCGTCGGCGCGGGGACGCTGCTTGGTAAGTGGCTGGAGGGCAACGACGCTGGGGGGCCCGTTCATGTCGCGCGGTTCACGGTCGGTGTCCGGCTCGGCGATGTTGACTTTGGCAACGGCCTCGTGCTCTCCCAGGATGGAAGCAATCTCATCTACATCGGCGTGGGTCAGCAGGGTGGATCGCAGCTCTACCGGCGACCGATGGACGAAGTGGAAGCAGTTCCTATTGCTGGGACGGAAGGCAGCTTGGTCATGTCGCCGTTCTTTTCGCCAGACGGGGAGCAGGTGGGCTTCTACTCGGACCAGCAGTTGCGAGTTGTTCCAATCCGCGGCGGGGCAGCGAGAGTGGTGGCCCGGATGTCGCCGACCAGCGGTGGAGGCAGTTGGGGGCCGGACAACCAGATCGTGTTTCAGCCGGATTTCGGTTCGGGACTCATGATCGTGGACGTCGAGGGTGCCGATCCGAAGCAGCTGACCGCCGTCGACACGGGCGCTGGGCAGCTTGACCATCGCTGGCCGCATTTCCTACCGAACGGGGAGTGGGTGGTCTTCACTGTCTGGAGCGGATCGCTCGAGTCGGCGCGGTTGGCTGCTGTCTCGCTCGCGAGCGGCGAGGTTCGAGACCTGATCGCTGGCTCCGATGCCCGATACGTGGACGACGGGTACTTGGTCTTGGCCGGCCCTGAGGGTGCCCTGCGGTTGGTGGCCTTCGACGCGTCGGGCGCCCGGATCAAAGGCTCGCCCGTCACCGTCCTAGACTCGCTGCTGGTTGGAGGCGATGGCGCAGCCCAGTACGCGCTCTCGAGAAATGGCACACTCGCCTTCCTCAGTTCCCTAGGTAGCACGGTGCCGATCATCATGGACGGCAACGGCAAGGCCGAGCCGCTACCGCTAGAGGCGGGGGACTACCAAGGGCCGCGCTTTTCTCCCGACGGCCGGGCCTTCGCGGTCGGGTATCGTGGTGAGATCTGGATCTATGATTTTGACCTCGGCACCTTCGGTCCGCTAACCCTCGGCGGAGGGTTCTATCCGCTCTGGACGCCGGACGGTCGACAAATCCTGTTCTCGCGCGCCGAAGGCCCGGACGTGAACATCTACAAGGTGCCGTCAAACCGCGGTGGGGAGCCGGTGCCGTTAGTCAAAGAGCCGGGTCAGCATCGCACACAAGATCTGAGTCCGGATGGCAGGAGCCTGATTTTGCGGCAAAACGCCATCGCCGACGCACCGGAAGCCGCGGGTGCCCTGCCGACCGGCAGTACGGCCTCTAGCGCCGGTGCCCGCTTGGCGTTGGCCGGAGGGCAATACGACCTGTACGCGCTTAGCCTCGACGGCGGCGCCCCGGAGCCCTGGCTTGCCACAGAGTTTCTCGAGCGTGCACCGAGCTTCTCTCCCGACGGACGCTGGGTGGCGTACTCCTCCGATGAGTCAGGTCGCGACGAGGTCTACGTGCGGCCTTTCCCCGGTCCGGGAGGGCGCATCCAGGTGTCGACGGACGGTGGAACCGAACCCGCGTGGTCGCCGAACGGCACGGAACTGCTCTATCGTACCGCCGGCCGGTTGGAGGTAGTGGCGGTTGAGACCGGTGACGCATTCCGTGTTCTCAGTCGACCCCGGGCCCTGTTCGAAGGGCGCTACTACGCCTACTCCTGGCAGCGTCAATACGACGTCGATCCGAGCGGCGAACGGATCCTGTTGTTTCGCTATGAAGAGGAGGTGATCGACTTGACTGTGGCGGTGAACTGGATGCAGGGCCTGCGCGAACAATTGCCCGCGCCATAACAATACAGCTGATCGTCAGGTTGACTCTGTCTTTTCTGCCAGATCGACGAAACGAGGCAAAGGTTATCAGATGACAGATGCTTTCGAGCGGTTGACCGCCGCACTCGCCGACCGATACACGATCGAGCGCGAGCTAGGCCAGGGTGGCATGGCCACCGTCTATCTCGCGCACGACATCAAGCACGACCGGAAGGTGGCGCTGAAGATACTGCGGCCGGAACTCTCGGCTATCCTCGGCGGCGAGCGCTTCCTCAATGAGATCAGAGTCACCGCGAACCTCCAGCACCCGAACATCTTGCCGCTATACGATTCGGGCGAGGCGGACACGTTCCTCTACTACGTCATGCCGTACGTGGAGGGCGACACGCTGCGCGACAAGCTCGATCGCGACAAGCAGTTGGGGATCGACGAGACCGTAAAGATCGCCGAGTCGGTGGCGTCGGCGCTGCAGTACGCACACGAGCGCGGGGTCGTGCATCGGGACATCAAGCCCGAGAACATTCTGCTGCAGTCGGGCCAAGCATTAGTGGCGGATTTCGGGATCGCGTTAGCGGTGAGTCAGGCCGGCGGCTCGCGCCTCACCGAGACCGGTCTCAGCCTCGGCACGCCTCACTACATGAGCCCGGAACAGGCCACCGGCGATCGCGACGTCGATGCACGTAGCGACGTCTATTCTCTGGGCGCCATGGTCTACGAGATGTTGGTGGGAGATCCGCCGCACACCGGCTCGAACCTGCAGGCGATCGTAGCTAAGATCATTTCTGACGAGCCCTCGCCGGTTAGTCGCACCCGCAGGACGGTCCCGCCCAACGTGGAGGCGGCCATCGCCAAAGCGCTGGCGAAGGTGCCGGCCGATCGTTTCGGCAGCGCCGGCGAGTTCGCCCAGGCGGTGACCAACGCCAGCTTCACAGCTCCAGCGATCTCGGTCTCGACACCCGGCGCCAGCGAAGAGCGGCGCGACAGCCCGACCTGGTTGACCGCCGCCCTCGGTTTCTTACTCGTCGTGCTGCTGGGATCCTCGCTTTGGGGCTGGCTGCGCCCGACGCCCAATACGGTTCTTCGCCTCGGCATCGCCTTCCCAGAAGAAGAGATGGTACAACGCGCCCGCACCAAGCGGTTCGCGATATCGCCGGACGGATCTCGCATCGTCTACATCGGACCGACTGCACAGGGAGCGGCAGCACCGCAACTCTGGGTGCGACGCTTCGACGAGCTAAACGCCCGTCCACTTTCAGGTACCGAAGGGGCGCGGGCGCCCGTCTTTTCACCCGACGGCCAATCCGTCGCCTTCATCACCGGCGAGCCTGGCAACCTCAAGATCATGCCGGCCGACGGAGGTCCCTCGCAGACCGTCGCCTCCGACTCTGTGAACCCCTGGGGCGTGGATTGGGGATCCGATGGGATGCTGTATTTCAGCGTTTCCAACGGACGTTTGGTTCGCGCACGCCCCGGTGGCGGCCAACTGGAGGCGGTCAGCTTTCCAGATACGACGCGCGGTGAGACCGAGCACGAGTGGCCGCATATCCTGCCGTCAGCAAAAGGTGCGTTGATCCAGATCTGGCACGGCTCCATCGCCGATGCGGAGGTCGGCATCCTCGATTTGCAGACGGGCGAGATGCTGGAGCGCTTGGGAGGAGTGGTTGCGCGATACCTGCCAACCGGGCACGTACTGTACGCCACGTACGATGGATCTTTGGTCGCACTGCCGTTTGACGAAGGACGCCTCGAGATCACCGGCCCGCCAACCGTGGTCGAGGAGGGTGTGGGAATCGACAGCTACGCCGGTGTCGCGCAGTTCGACGTGTCGGGGAACGGCCATTTGGTCTACCAATCCGGCGGCGGTGTCGGCGATGAGCAAGTGGTGCGTGTCAATCGCGAAGGCAACGTGATTCCGGTCGACCCCAATTGGAAGGGCGACTTCGACAATATCGTCCTCTCGCCCGACGGGACGCGGTTGGCCGTCACCTCGACGGGGAGCGAGGGGACACACATCTGGGTGAAGCAGTTGGATGCAGGCCCGCTCGTTCGGCTCACCTTCGAGGGGACGTCGAACCAGCGGCCGGCGTGGAGCCCCGACGGCCGCTCGGTCACCTTCATCACAAACCGCGAAACCTCTGTGTCGATGTGGAGCGTGCGTGCGGATGCGAGCGCCCGGGCCGAGCGTCTGCTGGCAGAGGATGTTGTAAACGAGGGCTTCTGGTCGCGCGATGGTTCTTGGATCGTCTTCCGAAAAGGCAGGGTGGGTACACGCACCCGTGACATCCGAGCGATCCGACCGGCCCAGGACACGGCATCCCGTTTGATCGTCGGCGCCATCTTCGACGAGTATGCACCCGCGCTGTCGCCGGACTCGCACTGGCTGGCCTACGTGTCGAACGAGTCGGGCCGCGAAGAAGTCTATGTGCGTCCCTTCCCAGATGCCGACCGGGCCAAGTACCAGGTGTCGGTGAATGGCGGTGTCGAGCCGCGCTGGGCGAACAGCGGGCGCGAGCTGTTCTACCGTACACCACGGGGCGAGATGGTCGTACGCGCGGTCGGCGGGACCGAGACGTTCGAGATGGAGCCGCCGCAGATCCTGTTCGACGCGTCGAACTTCGCTGGCGACAACTACCACGCCGTCTACGACCTCAGTCCCGACGACAGCCACTTCGTGATGATCGGTTCCAACGAGTCGATTCGAGAAGACGTCATCTTTGTCTTCAACTGGATCGAGGAATTCAAGGCGAAGGTTGCTCGATGACCGAGATACTGGAACGTTTAGCGGCCGCGCTCGCCGAGCGCTACACCATCGAGCGCGAGCTGGGCGAAGGTGGCATGGCCACGGTCTACTTGGCCGAGGACCTCAAGCACGATCGCAAGGTCGCGCTCAAGGTACTGAAGCCCGAACTCGCCGCCGTGCTCGGCGCCGACCGTTTCGTGCAAGAGATCAAGACAACGGCGAGCCTGCAGCATCCGCACATCCTGCCGCTGTTCGATTCCGGAGAAGCTGGCGGGTTCCTGTACTACGTGATGCCCTACATCGAAGGCGAGACGTTACGAGACAAGTTGGACCGCGAGACTCAGCTGGGAGTCGATGACGCGGTGCGGATCGTGTCCGAGGTAGCCGACGCGCTCGACTACGCACACCGCAACGACGTGATCCACCGAGACATCAAGCCTGAAAACATCCTGCTTCACGACGGGCGCCCAATGGTCGCCGACTTCGGCATCGCCTTGGCGGTGAGCGCGGCGGCCGGCGGTCGCATGACCGAGACGGGTCTCTCCCTTGGCACGCCTCACTACATGTCGCCAGAGCAAGCGACGGCGGAAAAGGAAATCACGAATCGGTCGGACATCTACTCGCTGGGTTGCGTCTTGTACGAGATGTTGACGGGTGACCCGCCCCACACGGGGTCGACAGCCCAGCAGATCATCATGAAGATCGTGACGGAGGACGCTCAGCCCATCACGAAGCTGCGGAGGTCCGTGCCACCGAATGTGACGGCCGCAGTGGCCAAGGCGGTGGAGAAGTTGCCGGCGGATCGGTTCGTCGAGGCGCGGGACTTCGCTCAGGCGCTGACCGATCCCGCGTTCCGCCACGGCGAGGAGAGCGCCGCTGCTGTAGGCGCCGGCGGTGCCGGCCCCTGGAAACGCGTCGCCATAGCGACCTGGGCGCTGTTCCTGATCTTCGCAGTGGTCGTAGGCTGGGCATTGCGTCGCCCCGAGCCGGTCAGGCACGTCCAGCGGTTCAGCGATCCCTTCGAAGACGGCCAGGTGCCGACGTACCTGGGTGGCGCCGGGTTCGGTATCTCGAGTGACGGGACGGCGCTGGCGTATCGACATCGTTTGGACGCGAATCAGATCCTGATGGTACGGCGATGGGACGAGGTCGAGGCGACGCCGGTGCGGGGGACGCTGGACGCGGCTTCCCCCGCGTTTTCTCCCGACGGCGTGGAGCTGGCCTTCGACCAGGATGGAGAGGTGAAGGCGCTCTCCCTCGCCGGCGGGCCGGTCCGAACGTTGACGAGGGGGGATGCGCCCTTTTGGGGACCGGACGGCTACATCTACGCGGAGGGAGACTCGGGTGCTGTCCGGGTCCCCGCCTCGGGTGGCGCTGTGGAGGCTCTGACGCGGGCCGGTGAAGGCGAAGAACATCAGGTCACGGACATCCTTCCCGGGGGCCGCTTCGCGCTTCTGGAAGTAGACTTTCCCGGCCCCGGCGAGCATGAGATCCGTGTTGTGAATCTTGGGTCGGGAGAGATGACGCCGCTCACCTTCGGTGAGGAGCCCCGATTCGTTCCCTCTGGCCATCTGCTCTACCTGGTTGACAGCGACGTGGGGAGCACGCTCATGGCGGTCCGGTTCGACCCCGGCAAGCTGGAGCTGTTGGCGGCGCCCGTACCGATACTCGAGGACTTGATACACTATGCCGTCTCCGACGACGGGACTCTTTTCTACTCGGCCTCAGCTGCGGACGCTTTCGCGCCGGACCAGGTCGTCTGGGTAACCCGCACGGGCGAGGCCACACCGGTCGACTCCTCGTGGGTCCTCGACGGGAGCGGATATCGCGGTGTAGACCTGAGTCTCTCGCCCGACGGGAGGCGGCTGGCGGTTCGCGAGGAGACTCAGTTCGGTGATGACATCTGGATCAAGCAACTGGATGCAGGCCCCCGATCCCGCTTCACCTTCGTTGAGGCAGTCGATCAGGAACCGGTGTGGACGCCCGATGGGCGGAACGTGACGTTCGTGTCCGACCGGGCCGGCGACCGGGACGTCTGGACCAAAGCGGCGGACGGCACTGGGGAGGCCCAGCTTCTCGTCGACCTCGATGAGCCCATTTTCGGGGCGGTATGGAGTGCGGACGGCGAGTGGCTCGTGCTGCGTGTGGTCACAGCGACCGGCAGAGGAGATATCCTGGCGATCCGACCCGGCGTGGACAGCGTCCCGAGGCCGCTGGTCGCGACGCCGGCAAGGGAAGAATCGCCGGCCCTGTCACCCGACGGGCGGTGGCTGGCCTATCAGTCCGACGAAACCGGTGCCTGGGAAGTGTACGTCCGGCCCTTCCCGGACGTGAACGGCGGTCTGTGGCAGGTCTCGGTCGCCGGGGGGCGAGGACCGAAGTGGTCGCACGACGGTAGTGAGCTCTTCTTCACCAACGCGAACGACGAGTTTGTCGCCGTGGACGTAGAGACGGCTTCCGGGTTCCGCACCGACCGCCCTCGTTCCCTGTTCGCCATCCCCGTGGAATTCCGCGACGGAAGGAATTCTGGCCTCTACTTCGACGTGGCACCTGGTGACGATCGATTCATCGTGTTGCGGCGGGTCGACGTCGCCGGGTCCACCGGAGCCCGCACCTTCCTGGTGAACAACTTCTTCGAGGAACTAAAGAGACGGGTGCAGAACTGACATGCCTGATCAGATCGAACAGCTGAATACCGCCCTCAGCGACCGCTACGCTATCGAGCGCGAGCTCGGCGCCGGCGGTATGGCCACCGTCTACCTCGCGGAGGACGTTAAACATAAGCGCAAGGTCGCGGTGAAAGTTCTGCGGCCCGAGCTGGCCGCCGTGCTCGGTGCCGAACGATTCGTACAGGAGATCGAGACCACCGCCAACCTGCAGCACCCACACATCCTGCCGCTGTTCGACTCGGGACAAGCCGACGGTTTCCTCTACTACGTCATGCCCTACATCGAGGGCGAAACGCTGCGCGACAAGCTGGACCGCGAGACGCAGTTTGGCATCGAAGAAGCGTTGCGAATCACGACGGAAGTAGCCGACGCCCTCGATTACGCGCACAGACAGGGCGTGATCCATAGAGACATAAAGCCGGAGAACATCCTGCTGCACGATGGACGCCCGATGGTGGCCGATTTCGGCATCGCGCTGGCGGTTAGCGCCGCCGCGGGCGGGCGCATGACCGAGACCGGCATGTCGCTTGGCACGCCGCACTACATGAGCCCCGAGCAGGCCACGGCGGACAAGGACCTCACGAACCGCTCGGACATCTACTCGCTGGGCGCCGTGCTATACGAGATGTTGACGGGCGATCCGCCGCACACGGGCTCCTCCGCGCAGCAGATCGTGATGAAGATCGTGACCGACGAGGCGCGACCGGTGACCGAGTTGCGGAAGTCGGTTCCGCCGCATGTCGCGGCGGCGACCGCGATGTCGCTGGCGAATCTGGCCGCGGACCGGTTCGAGAGCGCTGCGAGCTTCGCGAAGGCATTGACTGATCCGGCGTTCACGCAGGGCACGTCGGAGGCCGTCGCCGTCACCGCTGCAGCCGCGGACTGGCGAAGACGACTCGCGCTGCCGGCCGGCGCGATCGCGGCGCTGTTCCTGGTCACGACGGTGTGGGGTTGGTTGAGGCAACCGCCCGAGGCGCCCGTCGCGCGGCTCGATCTTAGCTTGGGCACGGTCTCGGTTGTGGGAAATCAGGATGTGGTCATCTCACCCGACGGGTCTGCGGTTGCCGTCGCCGGCACGGCCGATGGAACGCACGCGATCTTCGTCCGAAGGCTGGGCGAGGCCGACTTCCGTATGGTGCCCGGCACCGAGGACGGTCTCTTTCCCAGCTTCTCTCCCGATGGTCAGTGGCTCGTGTTCACCAATCTTTCCGACAACACGCTGGTGAAAGTGGCGGTGTCCGGTGGCGGCTCACTGACGCTGTTGGACGATGACGCGATCAACCCGATCTTTTCCAATTGGGGAGATGACGGAACGATCGTCTTCTTCTCGACGCAGGGCGGCCTGATCTACCGCGTTCCCAGCGCGGGCGGTCCCGTCGAGCTGCTCAACGGTCCGCCGGGCATTCCCCGGTTGCTCCCGGACGGTTCCGGCGTTCTCGTGAGCAGATTTGGTGGCGGCATCTACTTCGTAGACATCTCCGCCGACACCTCCCGGACAGTCGTACCCGACGGGCGTCACCCCACATACGTCGACCCCGGCATCCTGCTGTACGTTGGCCAGGGTGGCGGGCTGTTCGCCGCACCGTTCGACGAGCGGAGCCATACGATCACGGGCCCTCCGATGCGCGTACTCGACCGTGTGGCGGCCTCGAATTCCCGCAGAGGATACTCCCTGTCACGAAACGGCGTGCTCGTTCACTTCGAGGGCGAGGCGTTCGGTGGAGGAAGCGGTCAACTGCTGTCGATTATCAACATGGATGGAGGGGCGGACACCCTTCGTCTTCCACCAGAAGGGATGCGGAACCCCAGCTTCTCACCTGACGGACGTACCATCGCTTTCGAGGTTTCGAGTGACGATGGCCACGACCTGTATACATACGACCTCGTGACGAACTTGAGAACGCAGGTCACGTTCGAGGAGGACAACGACGATCCGGTGTGGTCTCTGGACGGAAAGCGTATCCTTTTCAATAACGAGGGGGAAGGCAGCGACGCGGAAGATCTGTGGGTCAAGCCGGCCGACAACAGTGGTCCCGCCGAGCTGGTATTGAGCCGGCCCGGGAACCAGTGGCCCCTGGCCTGGCTCGAAGGCGACCTGATCGTGTTCGCTTCCGACGAGGGCGGGAATGATGACCTGGTGATGTACTCCCTCTCGGGAGACTCCGAACCCGAACCCTACCTGCAGGCGCCGTGGAACGAAGACGGATTCGCGCTTTCCCCTGACGGGTCCATCGCCGCCCACGTGTCCGAGAAGACCGGGGACGCGGAAGTATGGCTTCGCGACTTTCCCACACCGGTAGGAGAGTGGCGGGTCTCGTTCGGCGGTGGGGATTGGCCCCGATGGTCACCCGACGGGCGGACGCTCTACTTCTGGCGCAGGACCTCGGGGACCGACACGCTCTTCGCCGTCGAAGTGGTCCGAGACCAAGGCGTGCGGGTCGGCGCAGCGGAGGCTGTGCTCGCTCTGGAAACCGGGCAGGGCTGGGATCTTCACCCCGACGGTGATCGCTTCATCGTCCTCGTCCCGAACGCCGTTGCTACTGAGTCCTCGGCGGTATCGCGGTACCTGGTGGTGCTGAACTGGTTCGAGGAGTTGCGGGAAAGGATGGGGAGTTGACCGGGATCGCCTCAAGCCTCTCGGAGGCGCTCGCCGACCGCTACGTGATCGAGAGCGAGCTGGGGCAGGGCGGCATGGCGACCGTCTACCTGGCCCAGGACCTGAAACACGACCGCAAGGTTGCGCTCAAGGTCCTGCGGCCGGAGCTGGCGGCGGTGATCGGGCCGGAGCGGTTCCTGGCCGAGATCAAGACCACCGCCAATCTGCAGCATCCCCACATCCTGCCGCTGTTCGATTCTGGAGAGGTGCAGGGCACCGTTTTCTACGTCATGCCCTTCATCGGGGGCGAGTCTCTGCGTGACCGGCTCACGCGCGAGAAACAGCTGCCTGTTAACGACGCGATCCGGATCGCGTTGCAGGTAGCCAGTGCCCTCGACTACGCCCACCGCCATGACGTGATCCACCGGGATATCAAGCCCGAGAACATCCTCCTGCACGACGGCAGCGCCATGGTGGCCGACTTTGGCATCGCGCTCGCCGCCAGCAGGGCGGGCGGCACCCGGATGACCGAGACCGGGATGAGCCTCGGTACGCCGCAGTACATGAGTCCCGAGCAGGCCATGGGCGAGCGGGACCTGGATGCGCGCACCGACGTGTACGCGGTCGGAGTGACGCTGTACGAGATGATTGGTGGAGAGCCGCCGTTCACCGGACCCACCGCGCAGGCCATCGTGGCCCGCGTGTTGAGCGAGAACCCCCGGCCGCTAG
>JBDHAS010000096.1:0-13821 GCA_039588015.1 Gemmatimonadota bacterium
GAACCTCGACGACCTGTGCCATGCCTGGCCCGAGCTAGATGCAGTGATCGTCCCGGATGCCGGTCACTCGTCCCACGAACCGGGCATCACCCGGGAGCTGGTGGCCGCCACCGCTAGGATCGCGGAGACTGGATCCCCCGTGCGCTGATCCAGGGAGAATGTGCCGACCGGCTCGACGGTTTACTCTCATGAGCAGTTGTTAATTGATGTGGACATGTTCAAGATGTAAAAGCAAGCCTATAGGGGAATCGATGCCGGTGAGGACAAATGGCTGGATGAGACCTTGACTTCCACATTTCAAGCGTCAGGGGCTCTTACTTGAGCTATAGAGCACCATAGACACACAGCGTCATCCGAGGCGCATGCTCGGCAGCGGTTTCACATTAGCTGTCATCATCGGCGGCATCATTGGCCTGGGCATCTTACGCACGCCCGGGGAAGTCGCAGCGGTTGTATCCGATCCGTTGATGTTTGCGTCCCTCTGGGTGTTGGGCGGCCTGTTCATACTACTGCGCACGGTAGTGGTGGCCGAACTGGTGGGTATGACGCCGCGATCCGGGGGACCTACGCCCTGGTGCGACGTGCCCACGGGCCGTTCCCCGAAGGAGGCAGCGTCAGGTTGACGCAGGACCACGGAGCGACCTGGACCGAGATTAGCCAGGGGCTTCCCAAGAAATGGGTGAGCCGCGTCGTCGCGTCGGAGCACGATGTCGGCACCGTCTACTTGTCTCCCGGCGACACGTGGACGTCCATCGCGGCAAACCTTCCCACCGAGTCGGTCAATGTTATACGCGAGGACCCCCGACACGGGATGTGCTGTATGTCGGAACCGATCTCGGGGTATACGTCTCACTCGACCGCGGCAGTACGTGGCATTCGCTCTGTACCAACCTTCCCACCACACCGGTGCACGATCTGGTCATCCACCGGCGGGACGGGGAGATCGTCATCGGCACTCACGGCCGGAGTGTCTTTGTCACCGACTTGGCGTCAGTGCGTGAGCATGCGAGCCGGTAAACGCGAGCTGGCGGCGATACTTCGGAGCCAATCGACTACTACATCGCACTTGTCGAACCGCCGCCCGGCCACGAGGGCCCGGACGGCGGTTCGAATTCTCTGCGACAATGGAGGCGACGGGAATCGAACCCGCGTCCGAGAATAGATCCGGCAGAACCTCTACGTGCGTAGCCTATCGTAGATTGTCTCGCTTCGCGTTGGCCGATAGGCGACCGCCCCGAAGCCAGCCGCTAAAGTCTCGCCGAATCACGCAGCGGCCGCGCGATCCAGCCAGCCCGAATTATCGACGCCTCAAGACCGGCCTCGGGCCCAGTCGATCAGGAGACGGGCAGCCTGTTTAGGCGGCCAGTGCCAAGTTGTCGTTGGCAGTTGTGTTTTTTGCCCGCCCAGTTGATTTACGAGGGGCCAGGCGCCCTCGGCACGCTGCTCCACGTTCACTAGACCCGTCGAAGCCTGTTCGCCCCCACAAGTCGTACGTGACTGCAATGACGAAATCTAAACTCCGGCGGTTCCAATTGGAAGCGACGACGAACGCCGATCATTCCGGATCGGCCAGGGCGACGGCGTTCCTCCCTCCCCGTTTTGCCTTGTAGAGGGCGGCGTCTGCGGCGGTGACGGCGGTGGACGCCGTCCGCACCAATTCCGGATAGGCGGCAACGCCGGCGCTGACCGTCACTTTCAGGCGTTGTCCGCGCCACTGCAGCTCCACTCGCTCTACCCCACGCCGCACGCGCTCGACCACCCGCGCCGCGTCTTCGAGAGCCGTCGACGGCAACACGATCAGGAATTCCTCGCCGCCCCAACGACCGGCGTGGTCACCCGGTCGCAGCTCGTCCCGAATCGCTCGCGCGACGGCTTTGAGCGCCATGTCGCCGGCGTCGTGCCCGTGTCGATCGTTGACAGACTTGAAGTGATCCACGTCGGCCACCGCGACCGCGAACAGGGCGCCGGTCCGTTCCGCGACTGCGATGGCGGACGCCAGCGCGCGCTCCGTAGCGCGGCGATTCGGCAAGCCGGTCAGAGCATCGGTCAACGACAGCGCTCTGACCGCGCCATACTCGACCGCGTTCCTGAACGAGGGAGCGACGAAGGCCGCCAGCGCTCGGAGCCGCTCGAGGTCCTTTTCACCGAAGCGGCGGGGCCGGTCGTACTCGACCGCCAGGCCACCTATGGGCCGAGCCTCGGCGATCAGGGGCACGATCACGGCCGAGCCCGGCTTGGTGTCCACCCCCTCCACGTACAGCGGGAACCGTGTCCGTCCCGTCAGATCGTCGCGCGGAAGCTCGGTGACATTGCTGAGCGCAAGGCTGAGGAATGACGATTCGCCGTCCAGTCGCGCGTGTGACAGGCCGCGCACCACCTCACCGTCGGTGGTGAGGATGCTCCCGGCTCCGGCGTTGTGATCCCATGTCGCGACGACGGCGCCGCGGGCGCCCGACACCTCTCGCGCGCGCCGGCAGACGTCGCGTGCAAGTTCGGCCAGATCGAGTTCGCGATCGAGGTCCTGGACGGCCCGGTACAAAGCCTCGTACTTGGAGAGGTCGCGCAGCGACTGCTCGGCGGCGCGGACATCGCTGATCAGCCGTCCCGCCAGGCCGGCGCCGAGCTCGAGCGCGCGTGCCGATTCCGCTCGGGGCACCCCATCGAACTCGAGGGCGACACAACCGACCTTGAAGCCGTGGCTCTCGGCGACCGGCGCCGCCACTATCCAGCCGGCGTCGGCAGCGTGGAAGATGTCCTCGCGCGAAGCTCTGAGTGAGACACCCTCGTTGACGACCCAACCGAGCGCGTGCCCGTGAAGCGGGATCTCACCCGGCTCGACATCGGCATCCGGCGGCGTGCTGAGACGCACGACCAGACGGTCGCCGCCCGGCGCCAGAGTCCAGAGCGACGCCGTCCGAGCGCCCAAAGCCAATCGCAGTGCCTCCAACCAGGAGCCGATCTCGCCCGCGATCGCATCGAGCCCGGTCACCCTGCCAGTCATCGCCGACGGTCAGGTGAGACGATTGATGCGGGTCGCCGCCGCCGCAGCTCCGAAGCCGTTGTCGATATTGACGACCGTCACGCCCGGGGCACAGCTGTTCAGAAGGCCCAACAGCGCCGCGAGCCCGCCGAACGAGGCGCCGTAGCCGATGCTGGTCGGAACGGCGACGACGGGGGCGGAGACCAGCCCGCCTACGACCGAGGCGAGCGCCGCCTCCATGCCGGCGACGACAATGATCACGGCGGCCTCGCGCAACTCCTGCTGATCGGCCAGCAACCTGTGAATGCCGGCGACGCCCACGTCGTCCAGCCGGCGCACGGGGTTGCCCATCGCTACAGCGGCGACCGCAGCCTCCTCTGCCACCGGCAGGTCTGAGGTACCGGCGGTGACGACGAGCACGCCCCCCCGCACCTTGACCTCGATCGGTTCGCTCGGCGGAAGGTAGGCGGTTCGAGCCAGGTCGTTGACCTCGATCGCCGGGTATTCGATGGCGAGTCTCTCCCTGATCGCCTCGTCCGCCCGCGTGGCCAGAAACCCTTCGCCCGTGGCCGCGATCCGCGCACAGATCTCGGACACCTGGTCCGCGGTCTTGCCCTCGCAATAGACGACTTCTGGATAGCCCTGCCGCACGGCCCGATGATGATCGACCCTGGCGAAGCCCAGATCCTCGAACGGAGCTCGCCCGAGTTGGTCGAGGACGTCGCGAAACGAGGCCTCGCCCCGCTGGAATCGTTCTAGCAGGCTCTTCAGTCTTTCAGGTCTCATACGCAATGGTCCCGTCGGCGGGCACGAGGTACTGAGCGGCGAATAATATCACTGGCGCCGAGGCAGTCAAACCGGAGGCCGAATCCGCGCGGGGCCTGATAGGCTTTGACATGGCGGTGCATATGTCATATTCATTGCCGTTTGGGAGGTCGCAGTATGCGTCCACCGGGCGTGGCAGGTAGCCGGCTTCATGTTGCCGGGATGCCCGAACGGGAGGTCGGAATGGAATTGAGAGAGTTTTTCAGCGAAGATGTGATCACCCTCGACCTGAACGGCGAGAGCAAAGACGAAATCCTCAAGGAGTTGATATCGCTGCTCAAGTTGCCCGAGAAGTCCGAGGGAATCCTCTACAAAATGCTGAAGCGGCGTGAGAACCTGGGGTCCACCGGCCTTGGACACGGGATAGCGATCCCGCACTGCCGCTCGCTTGTGGTCAATCGACTGCGCGTTGCTTTCGGGCGTAAGCGGACCGGGATCGATTTCAAGGCGATCGACGACAAACCGGTCTCGTTCTTTTTCTTGATCGTCGCTCCACCGCTCGAAGTCTCCAACCAGTATCTGCCGGTGCTGGGAAAGGTCGCCCAGCTGTGTCGCGAAGCCGACGTGCCGAAACGCCTGAACAAGATCGACACGCCTGCCGAGTTCCTCGATCTACTGGACGAGAAGCAGGTGTGACCGGAGGACGGACAAAATGCACCCACAGCTTGAGATTCTCCTGGAGCTGCAAGATCTGAAGGCGCAAAAGCGAGAGATGGAGGAAGCGGCCGAAGAGAGCACCCTCGAGATCGAGAAGAAGGTCTTCAAGGTCAAGCCCGGGGACGCTGTGGAACACCTTCGAGCCAAGATCGAAGAGATGGAAGAGGCCCTCGAGCCCGAGGTCTTGACCCGCTACAGGCTCGTCTCCGTAAGGCGCGCCCGGGCCGTCGTGCCGGTACTCAGCGGCGTCTGCTACGGCTGTTTCATGTCCACGCCGACCGCGATCGTCAGAACCAACGAGGAAATTCGCTGGTGCGAGCACTGCGGGTCGTTCGTCTACTTTGTCGATTGAGCTGGAGAGGGCGCCTCAGCGAGTAACCACCATCTTGACGACGTCTTGCGAGCGGTTGGCCACTACGTGGCAGAAGTAGATCCCCGAAGACACAGGTTGGCCGCTCCGGTCCGTACCATCCCAAAAGAGCGTGTAGCGTCCGGGGGCGTCGTATCTCAGCTCCACGGCCGGCTGCCCAGCCCCCATCGGGTGATCGAGTGCGGTGGGAATCGCGACGGGCTGACGCAGTACGTTATATATGCGTACGTTGACGACGACCGGCCTCCCGTCCTGAAATAGATCAGGTCCCAAGACGAACGGAATCCGCGTCTCGTCGCTGAACGGGTTTGGATAGTTCTGCTCGAGCCCCAGACCGCGGACCTCCCCAGACACAGTGTCCTGAGGGGCCGCAGCGTTGTCGGTCTGTTGCGCCGCCGCCTTTGGAACACCGGGCAGCAGCACCAGCAGAAGGACGAGGAGCACAGCTTTACTGTGCTTCATTCGCCCTACGCCTCCTTTAGACTGTAGCCCTAGTTCCTGTGAAGACCTCCCGGGTAACTCGTCCCCCAGTGTCCGATTATCCTTATTGCCATTATAGGACGCCAAACTTCAACGGGCAAGCATCAGTGGCCTTCCGGGGAGAGATCTCGAAGCACCCGCCCTTCCCCACTCCGCTGGGTGAACCCGATCCCGTCCAGGTACTCGAGAAGTGGGATAAGGTACTTCCTGCTCACCCCCAAGACCTCCCGCAACTCCGATGGCGTCGCCGCCCCTCCCTTACCCAGGGCCGCCTTCACGCGCTGCTTCACATCAGATATAGCACCAGAGTCGAGGTAAAGATCCGCGGTGACGGCCACCAGTTGGCTCTGATCGACGAGGAACTTGAGGAGCGGTAATAACTCGTCGCCACGCACTCCCAAGGACGCAGCCAGCTCCTTGACAGTCGGCGGAGTTGCCTGTCCAGCCCTAATCCTAGACAGGGCCGCCTCGGCGACGGCCCGCTGTTCGGGGCTGAGTCGCGGCACGTGATCGGGCAACGCCGCCGTCGAGCCTTCGACGCGGATCTCGCCCGTACCCTGCAGGTCGGAAAGGGCGGCGTTGACCACATCGGGGAGCGCATCGATCCCGCTGCGTAGAGACTCGAGCGACAAGCCTCTGGCTCCCGGCTCCCTAGCATGCGCTCTGGACAAGGCGTCCAGAACCGACTCGCGAGCGGCACGAAGCGCCGCTTCACCGAACCAGCGGGAGCCGACCTCGCGGATCGCGCCTCGGTCCGTGAGGGACCCGAGCTCGACAAGGATCGCCGCCGGGCTGAGCCCCGAGAGCAAGGACAACTCCTCCACCGAGGCTCCGGCGCGCCGCGCTTCCAAAACCAAGCCAAGCCGCTCGACGCTCTCGGCCGCCGCCATCGTTTGCAGGCCCGCGTTGACGGCGGCGGCCCGACGCCCGCGCCGCTCCGCCCAAGGGTCCAGCACGATGCCCCCACCGATCGTCGTCACCGGCGAGTAGAATCGCAGCACGAACCGATCACCTGCCCGCGCCACCACCGGTTCCTCCAACCGCAGCTGAATGAGCGCGTCTTCCCCCGGGCGGACCTGGTCACGCTCGAACAGGACGACCCGCGCGAGCGTCTCCGCCGTACCGAGGTGGAAGCGAACCCGCTGCCAATGCTTGAGCGGCCAAGGAGAGTCGGGAACGAGATCGAGCCGCGCATCGATCTGGCGCGTGCTGCGCCACACCGGATCCGAGGCCAGCACATCACCGCGACCCACCTGCGAGCGCTCCACGCCAACCAGGGCGACGGCGGCCCGCTGGCCCGCGTGGGCCACACCCGTCTCGCGTCCGTGCACCTGGACCGCCCGCACGCGCGCGCTCCGATCCTCCGGGAGGATGCGGACTTCCGTCGCCGCCTGGACCCGTCCGCTCCACACCGTTCCGGTGACGACGGTGCCTACGCCGCGAACGCTGAAGGAGCGGTCAACCGGCAGTCGAAACAGATCGTCATCGCTGCGCGCGCGCACATCGCCGGCCGCCTGGAGCAGTCTGGCCCGAAGCTCAGCCAGCCCCTGCCCGGTCACGGCCGAGACGGTTACGAACGGCCAGTCGTTTGGACCGAACACCTTCTCGAGTTCTTCGCGGACGGACTCGCTGACCAGATCGCACCAATCGGGCTCGGCCAGGTCCGATTTGGTGACCGCGACCACACCGCGCTCGACTCCGAGCAGGCGTGCGATCCAGAGGTGTTCGCGCGTTTGCGGCATGGGACCTTCGTCGGCGGCCACAACGAGCAATAGGAGATCCACTCCCGTCGCGCCGGCGAGCATGTTCTTCACGAAATCTTCGTGTCCTGGAACATCGACGACCGAGATCTCCAACTCGTCCGAGCCGGACGGGAACGGCGCAAACCCCAGGTCGATCGTGATTCCACGCTCCCTTTCTTCCGCCCAGCGGTCCGTGTTCACGCCGGTCAGGGCTTCCACCAGGGCGGTCTTGCCATGATCGACGTGTCCCGCCGTTCCCAGGATGACGGATTTCATCCGAGCCGCTCTTCCAAGAAGCGGAATGAGTTCAATGGGCGGTGCTCCGCGAGATGGTAGGCTATGAACTCCCGGAGTAGGTCGCGTTGCGAGCGCGCGGTCGAAAGCCGATCCAGCGGCGCGCCTACGGCCAGCAGGGCGGCCAGCTCGATCCGCGCCTCGGGGCCGAGGGCACGCAGGTGCAGATCCCGCGTCTGGGGCCGACAGCGGTGACAGATGATGACTCCGTCAACGAGATCCAAGTGAGCCGTCTCCTCCTCCGCCGGGACCTCGCCGCACGCGGCGCAAAGGTCCACGCTGGGTCCGAAGCCGAGGTAGGCGACCAGCTTCCAAGTCTCCTCCAGAATGGCGATCTCCAGGTCGCCCTGTTCATCCAGCAGGCGGTCCAGCCCGCAGCCTAGCTGCGTGAACAGCTCCAGGTCCGGGGCCGAAGGCGCGAAGCGGAGCACCATCTCGGTGAGGATCCCCGCGCCGGCGTAGCGGATCAGCTCGTTGCCCAGAGCCTGGCGCTCGCGCAGCAGCTCGAACCCGGACAGCGTGTGGAGTTCCCGTCCCTCTTTGGCGTAGAAGGTCGCTATCCCATCCGTGAACGGCTCCAGCAGACCGCCGAACCGGCTCTTGGGACGCCGGGCACCCTTGGCTATGACCGAGCACAAGCCATGATCCCGGCTTAGCAGACGGAGGATCTTGCTGGTTTCGCTGTACTCGTAGGTCTTCAGAATTGTCGCAGGAGACGTAACGAGCGCCATGCTCGCTAAAGTAGGACCCCGAGCGAACGGAGGCCACTGTGGCCGGCCGCGGCCCGTCTACTCCGCGCGGGCCACTTCAGGTTGAGTCCCGGATCTCCGCCGCCAGACCCAGACCGCAGCGGCGCCCGCGGCGATGGTCGTGGCCAACAGCACCGTAAGGCGACTCCTCCAGTCCAGACTGCCCCGGATCAGCTCGATCTTCACGACCCTCGCGGCCGGCAGGCCTTCCAGCACGTACTGTCGATACGGCCGCGCCTCCGGTCCACCCTCCCCGCGCGCTGCCAAAACCGGATCGGGGCGGGCTTCGACGCTGCCACGCTGGATCTCTACGATCAACGTGTCCACAGGCAGCATCGCAGCCATCTCCACTTCCGTCGCATCTCTAGTCAGCGCATAGGTGAAGACCACCTGAAACTCGCGGGGTACCGTAGGCCCGATGACGGTCAGCTGAGGAGGATCGAAGACCAACTGAGCGGGCCCGATATCACCCCCTAAACCGCGCACGTCGTCGACGGCGTCCTGCAACCGCACCACCGCCAGAGGCTCGGATAGTCCCACGCTATCCTCCCCGACTCCTTCGATCCTCACGAGCAACGACTCGATCATCCGAACAGCGCCGGCCTGGTCTCGGGTCACCCGCGCCTGACGTGTAAGAATCCGAGCCCCAGCTCCCTCTTGCGCGCGAAGCACCCCCTCGGTCGGTACGAACGGAGAGATAGCCAGGAGGGTGCAGGCCGAAAAGAAACGCCGCCGGAGCGACGTGCGCCGGCGGCGTTCACCACAACTTCGCAGAAGCATCACGGGTTGAATCGACCGAAGTCCTCCGGGTTCATCCTCTTCAGATACTCCTTGAGCTGCTCCGCATTCATGCCGCCGGTCTCCTCGGACTCGGTCAGCGCGTCGGGAATCTGGCCCGGCTCGATCTCGGAATGCTGGACCTCGATCGAGGCTTCCTCGAGCAGGTCGTCGTGAGCATAGATCGGCGCCTTCGCGCGCAAGGCGATAGCTATGCTGTCGCTCGGTCGCGCGTCGATCGACACCATATCGCCGTCTCGACGCAGGATCAGTTCGGCGTGGTAAGTATTGTCGACTACCTTAGTGATTAGTACCCGCTGCAACTCGGTGTTGAGTCCTTGCAGCAGCGCGGTAAAGAGGTCGTGGGTCAAAGGACGAGAGAACCTCATGCCGGCGAGCTCCATCGCGATCGCGCTCGCTTCGCCGGGGCCAATCCAGATCGGCAGCACGCGATCGCCCTCCATCTCCTGCAGGATCACGACCGGGGTATTTGAGGCCTTGTCGAGCCCGAGGCTCGTTACTTTAACCTGGTTCATTTCGTCCAAAGCGATTCTTCATCCGGCAGGGGATTCGATCCCAAAATACCAGACCTCGGGTGTCTGTAAACCCCGCCAGACTACTAGGTTCCCAAGTCCCAAGAGGACAGATATCGCCGCTGCTCTTCCGTGAGCGTATCGATCCCGATGTCCATGGTTTCCAACTTCAGCCGCGCTATCTCTCGGTCGATCGGGTCGGGCGTTCGGTGCACCGCCACATCCAGATTCGACCCCTGTTTCACCAGGTATTCCGCGGCCAACGCCTGGTTGGCGAAGGACATATCCATCACCGCTGCCGGGTGGCCTTCCGCCGCTGCCAGGTTGATCAGTCGACCCTCGCCCAGCACGAACACGCGACTTCCATCCACCCGATACTCCTCGACAAACTCGCGTACTGTCCGGGGTGGCCCGTCCGCGATTGAAGCCAGCCGCTCCAAGTCGATCTCGACATTGAAGTGCCCGGAGTTCGCGACGATGGCACCGTCCTTCATGTCCCGGAAGTGCTCCTCCCGGATCACGCTGGTGTCGCCCGTGACCGTGACGAAAACGTCACCGATCTTGGCGGCTTCCGCCATCGGCATAACCTCGAAGCCGTCCATAACGGCCTCGAGCGCCTTAAGAGGCTCCACTTCCGTTACGATCACCCTCGCGCCGGCTCCCTGGGCACGGCTGGCCACACCGCGACCGCACCATCCGTACCCGGCCACCACCACGCGCGCACCCGCTAGCAGCATGTTCGTTGCACGAAGAATGCCATCGAGTGTGGACTGGCCGGTGCCGTAGCGGTTGTCGAACAGGTGCTTGGTCAGGCTGTCGTTCACCGCGACGACCGGGAACTGCAGTACGCCGTCCTGGGCCATCGCGCGCAGCCGGATGACCCCGGTCGTCGTTTCCTCTGTCGAACCGATCACGCCGTCGACGACCTCCTCCCGCCCTCGCTGTGTGAGACCCATGACCCAACGACGCACCGGCTCGGCCAAATCATCGAGCCGCCTGAGGGCGATCATGTGCAACGATCCCACAAGATCGGCTCCGTCATCCATCGTGATGCTGGGACGGTGAGCCAGAGCAGCCCTTATGTGATCGTAGTAGACCTCGTGGTCTTCGCCCTTGATCGAGAACACCTTTATTCCGTGATCGCGTACCAGGTGCGCCGCCACGTCGTCCTGCGTCGACAGCGGATTGGACGCGCACAGCGCCACGTCGGCACCGCCCGCTTGTAGGGTGATGACCAGGTTGGCCGTCTCGGTCGTCACGTGAAGGCACGCCGAGAGTCTCTGACCCTCCAGCGGCCTCTCCTTCGCGAAGCGCTCGCGGATCATGCGAACCACTGGCATCGAGCGCTCGGCCCATTCCACGCGACGTTGCCCCTCGTCCGCCAGCTTCATATCACGTATGTGATGATCAATCGTCTCCAACGACATCGTATCTCTTCCCGAATTCAGCTGTTCCAGAATGATTGTGTCAGCGTAGGACTACTTCACCCTCGCTGCGCCAACGTTCTCAACTCATCCGCCTTGTCACACTTTTCCCAGGAGAAGCCGCCCTCCTCGTCGGGCTTGCGCCCAAAGTGTCCGTAGGCGGCCGTACGTTTGAACACGGGCCGTCGCAGTCCGAGCGCTTCGATGATCGCCAGCGGCGTCAGGTCGAAGGCCTTCCGCACCGCCTTCTCGAGCCTGGCGTCGGGGACCCGTCCGGTCCCCCGAGAGTCGACTAGCACGGACACCGGCTCCGCGACACCGATCGCATAGGCCAGCTGCACTTCGCAAACATCGGCCAGGTCAGCCGCAACGATATTCTTCGCGATCCAGCGTGCTGCGTAGCTGGCCGACCGGTCCACCTTGGTAGCGTCCTTGCCGCTGAAGGCGCCTCCACCGTGGCGGCCCATCCCGCCGTACGTGTCGACGATGATCTTGCGACCGGTGAGGCCCGCGTCGCCCTGCGGGCCACCGGTAACGAAGCGGCCCGTCGGATTGATATGGATCTCGGTCTTCGCAGGGTCGTAGAGGTCGGGTGGCATGACCGGCTCGATGATGGACTTTCTGACCGTCTCCTGGATCTCGCCGTTCTCGATGTCCTCGTCGTGCTGGGTAGACAGGACAACGGCCTGAACCCAGACCGGTCGGTCGCCATCGTACTCGACGGTTACCTGCGACTTGCCGTCGGGGCGTAGCCAGCCGACGTCTCCTTGCTTGCGTGCTTCGGCGAGCCGGCGCGTCAGTCCGTGAGCCAGGGTGATTGGCAACGGCATCAGCTCCTGGCTCTCCTTGATCGCGTAGCCGAACATCATCCCCTGGTCGCCGGCGCCCCCGGTATCCACACCCATGGCGATGTCGGCAGACTGTTGATCTATCGATGTGACTACCGCGCATGTCTTGTAGTCCAACCCATGCGCCGCATCCGCATATCCGATATCGCGGATCGTCTCGCGTACGACGCCTGGAATGTCGACACAGATGCTGGTCGAGATCTCTCCCGCCACAAACGCGAGGCCGGTGGTCACCAAGCACTCGGCGGCAACCCGCGCGTTTAGATCCTCCTCGAGGATCGCGTCCAGGATCGCATCCGAGATCTGGTCCGCGACTTTGTCCGGATGCCCCTCGGTAACGCTCTCGGAAGTAAAAAGGTGCCTTCTCGACAAGCTTCTACTCCTACCCAAGGTCGCAGGCGCTGCAGGGCCCGCGATCATCTGCGGCCAATACCATTAACTGGAACTTCAGAAGCTACTTAGCTAACCCGGGCGTGACAAGCTGGAATTGCTGTCCAGCGAAGGCAGGTCGGCTACGGCGGTCAGCTTCTCGAGCAGGCGCTCGCGAATCTCGCGGCCCGTCTCGGCATCCATCAGCTCTTCGGCGAGGCGTTCGATCTCCCGCAACTCGAGCGACCGGATCAGCTGCTTCTGCTCCAGAAGAGCGCCCGTCGAGCAGCTGAGGCTGCGTATGCCGAGTCCGATGAGCAGGGTCGCGGCCAGGGGATCGGAGGCAGACTCGCCGCACACAGAGACGGGGCGATCCGCCCGTTTCGCCGCAGTGACGGCATCGCGGATGTACCTGAGCATGGCGGGGTGGTAGAGATCGAAGTACGCCGACAACTGGGCGTTGCCGCGATCCACAGCCAGCATGTACTGGATGAGGTCGTTGGTGCCGATGCTGAAGAAGTCGACGTGCCGCGCGAGCTTCTCGGTGATGCCGATAGCTGCCGGCGTTTCCAGCATTACGCCGAACAGACAATCACCGTGGGCGACCCCCTCGCGTTTCAACTCGTCCCTGGCCTTGTCAAGAAAGGCACGTATCCAGAGAACCTCGTCGACGCTGTTCACCATCGGGACGAGCAGCCGCACCGGCCCATGCGCGGCGGCCCGCAGCACAGCACGCAACTGGTCGTGGAAGAGATCCGGAATCAATTCGTAGACGCGCAGTCCGCGCCAGCCCAGGAATGGGTTCTCTTCCGTGATCGGCGGCAGGAAAAGCGGGAACTTATCGCCGCCTAGATCGAATGTCCGTATCGTTACCGGTCGCGGCGCTACCCGTTCAACGACGCTCTTGAACGCCTCGTACTGTTCCTGCTCGTCCGGTGCAGCCGCCTTGCCGACGACCAGGAACTCCGTTCGAAAGAGCCCGACGCCATCGGCGTTGACAGCTACGGCGGCCTCGGCATCCCTCGGCAACTCGAGGTTGGCATACAGCCCGATGCGAACACCGTCGGTCGTCTCGGCATCCAGGTTGATGAGGTGTTTCAGCTCCTCCGCGGCCTCTTTGGCCTTGACGTCGCGGTCGTGGTACCTGTGCTTCTCGTGGGCTGTCGGCGCAACGACGACCCTGCCACGTCTTCCGTCCAGGATCAGCTCCACGCCATCCTCGATTCTTCGCGACAGATCGCCTAGCCCGACCACCGCTGGAATCTCCAGCGAGCGCGCCAGAATCGATGCGTGGGCGGTCCGCGTGCCCACATCCGTCGCGATCCCGAGGACCCGCTCCGGGTCCAGTTCGACGATGTGACTGGGCGTCAACTCCTTCGCCACCACGATGCATGCATCGCAGCAGTCCGCCTTGAGCGCATCGGGCACAGGCACTTCGATCAACACGGAGAGCACGCGCGCCTGCACGTCGTTAAGGTCCGCGACCCGGTCCATCACGCGCGCATGCGTGGCGTCGAGCCACTGAGAGCGGAACTCCAACACCCGGAGGCTGAAAGCGCGTTCCGCGGTCAGGTTGCTTTCGCTGATATAGGTGATGGTTCGGTCGATCAGGTCGGGATCCTCCAGCATCATCAGCTGAGGATCGAAGATCTTGGCCTGAACGGCGCCAAGCCGGCCTTCCACCTGCTCTCTCAGTTCGCGTGTCCGATCGATGGCCTGCTGGCGGGCGGTGTGGAAACGCTCGACTTCAACGTCTACCTCGTCATAGGATAC
>JBDHAS010000097.1:0-12334 GCA_039588015.1 Gemmatimonadota bacterium
GGAGGATCCGGCGTGGCCAAAGGTCGGCCCAGCGCGGGACCGTTTCGACCACGTGACGGCTTTGTGCTAACTGTAAGTGAAAACATGAGTTACACGGAAATGGACCACCTGACCGCTTTCGTGCCTACTATGCCGCTCTCACACGTACGGGTCTTCGCTTTCGAGGTGTTTGCGGAAGGCACGCTCACTCAGTATTCGCCACCAGGCCCACTACAGAGCAAGTGGTCTAAGTGGTCCATGTGGGCAACACCTTGTAGCACTTGGGCTTAGGGAAGACCACATTGACGTCAGTAGACCGCTTGTATCTGTCCCCGGCCGCAAGCTCTTGCCTGCGGGGGAGGGGCGCGCCGGGGCCATTCCGTGGACAGTGTCCCGCGCGCGCGAGGCACCCCCTTGGAGATGGATGAGACGAACACGCTTAAGACATTATTACATGAACACTTACGTATGTAATGGCGCATAATAGTCATTATGTAACCTAAAAACCTCCTCGATCGCGTAGGTCGCTGAGGCGCATAGGGTTACGCGAAAGACCCCCCTGGATGGACCCTCCCCACCCCGGTAGACGAAATCGCAGGGACTCTGTGTCAAAAATTTCGGGGCGCTCGGATAGCCCCATAGGCCCATAAGTCTTTGTTGTATATAGACTTATGATTGATTATCCGCTCAACAAACACACTGAGTTCGTCGCTCGGGCTCCACGCAGCATACCACACCTGACTCCTCGGCTGGTGCGGTCGAGATGAGTCCCGAGTTCTACAAACCCGAGGAGATTGGAGGTTTCATGTTCAGATGATTTCACTACCTGATACCGTGGAGCGCGGCGCGAGACGCGCCACGCAGAACACCCCTACCCTGTTGTCGTGGGACCAACTTCTCAGCGTTCCCCACTCCGAGATCCCGGCTGTTGTCGGTGAACTGGAGCGGGCTAAGGCTACGTTACTCGCCCGGCTCCTCGAACCCGAGAACCGCGAGCCCGAGGAGGACGCTCTCCTCACCGCCGACCAGGTGGCGGAGAGGCTGCAGGTCGACCGTAAGTGGGTATACCGGCACAAGGCGAGACTTGGAGCGATACCATTGAGCAAGAAGCACCTGCGCTTCCCCTCATCCGCTCTGGATGCCTATATTAGGCGGCGTGGGAAAGCCCAACGGGGGAGACGATAGTCATGGCGTCTGAAAAAGGGTGTCTCTACCGGCGGGGCAAGACCTATTGGATTAGCCTCTACGACCACGGCGGGCGACAGCAGCAGTTCAGCACCGGCACGCGTGACAAGCGCGAGGCCGAGCGCATCCTCCGGCGGAAGATCGCCGACCTCGACAAGGGCCGCCCTGTCAGCGGCCCGCTGCGCTTCACCGTGAAGCAACTTCTCGACGCGCTCGAGGAGGACTACAAGCTCAAGCGTAGGGCCAGCCTCGGGCGGCTGAAGACCGCACGGAAGCACCTCGAAGATTTCTTTGAACCCTCCCGCAAGGTGCTCTCGATCCGCAGTCGTGATCTCCGGCAGTACCTGCTCGCGCGGACCGAGGATAGGGGAGCCATGCAGAGCGTGCGCTATGAACTGGCCATGCTCCGGCGAGCGCTCAACCTCGCGCACCGAGATGAGCTAATCGAGCGCGTGCCAGCCTTCCCCGAGTTTGAGCCGGGAGAGGCGCGCGAGGTCTACATACCGGACGGCGATCACCGCGCGATTGTCGACAAGCTCCCTGACCCGGTGAACCACTTGGCGACGTTCCTCTTCTGGAGCGGGTGGCGGGTCGGCACGCGCGGCGATGAGGGCGCGCTCAACCTGAAGTGGGAGGACGTCGATTGGGCGGAGGGCGTGCTCCGTGCGGGCAGCGGCTCGAAGACCAAGAAGGCGGCGGCGTTCTACTTCTCGGAAGTTGAGGAGGTGGAGGCCCTGCTGAGAGAGCTTCGGGGCCGGAACGAGATCTGCGTTTTCGCGAGGCCCGACGGACGCCGGGTCGGATACAAGTTCGCGCTCGCCCGCTGGCGAGAGGCGCAGAAGGAGGCGAGGGTCGGCCCTTATCGGTTCCACGACTACAGGCGGAGCGTCGCTCGTCGCCTGGAGCAGGGTGGGATTCCGCGCTCCACGGCGAAGCGGATCACCGGCCATCGCACCGACCGCGTGTTCGAGAAGTACGCCGTGGGTGAGGCTGAGGACGTTAGAAGGGCCCTCCGAGCAGTTACAATTTCAGTTACACCCGAAGTTGACGAGGAACAGAAAAGCTAGTAGTTTAGCAGTGACCGGGGTGGGGCTCGAACCCACGACCTGCGGATTAAAAGTCCGCTGCTCTACCAGCTGAGCTACCCGGTCGAACCTTCAAATCATATTCTCACACGGGCCGTTTCGCGACCCTCCCCGCTGCTTCGCCCCGAAGTGCCCAACACGGGGTCAGCGGCAACCGCGAACGCCCGCTAGCCAGCCCCGTGGCCTGCCGTCCGCGGTTTCCACTTCATCGAAAGCCGTCGCCCGCTCGCAGCGCAGTCCCGGAGATACAGGTTGATCAAGGTCTGATACGGTATCCCGGTCTCTTCAGCCAACTCCTTGAAGTAGGCAATCGTGGGTTCGTCCAATCGGATCGTCACCCGCTTCTTGAGTCGCCTGGCATAAGGGTTTCGGCGAGCCTTAGAAAAATCGTACTCCTTCCTCATGGCTTCCACCTCGTTCGTACTCGGCACGCTTGTACATGTACTATACGTACAATGTCAAGAGTCCCCTTCACGCGTACTCATGCTGAAGGTTCCTGCTGAACTGAAAGACCAAGGTTACGGGGCGGCCAGCTCTCCGGTCAGGCGCGCAAGCTGTCGCTCCGCCTCCTCCACCAGCGGTCGAAGCTCGGGGTCGCAGTTCTCCCACAGGGCGACGAAGCGATTGTAGTGGTGAGCCGCCTGCTCGCTCTCGCCCATGCGCTCGTAGATCTCGGCGCGTCGACGGTGAGCCGGAGCCACGTAGGCGAGCGCGAAGCTCGACGTTCCGCCCAGCGACGCGAACCAGCGCAATGCATCCTCGTGCCGACCCGTGGCGAGCAAGACCTCGGCAAGCAGGAAGCGAGCGTGCAGTTGAGTGAAGAACGGCGACCGGTAGGTGCCGCCCCAGTGAGGCTCCAGATTGAGACTTTCCAGGAGCCCAAGCGCCGACTCGATCTCGCCGCGATCCAACGCGGCCTGGGCTCGCACCGTGCGCGCGAAATCCGGCACTAGAGACGTTCCCCTTGGCGGCCGTTCCAACGACTCCAGCTCTTCCGCGTAGTCCATCGCCTCCTCGTACAGCCCCAGCCGCGCGCTGAGCAACCCCAGCAGGTACAGCCGGATGTGCGGATGCAGCTCGTCGGTAGCATTGAGGTAACCACCGACTCCCGCGACCGGCGCCGCATTCGACGCGTCCCAGCCGAGCAGTTGGGCGCGCAGCGCCTCGAGATCGACGGCTGCTGGGGAGAGAAAGGGAGCGACCGCGAGGTGCGCCCGATATTCGATGGCTTGGTCGGTAATGAACCTCGCAGCCTGCTCGAACTCGCTCTCCGCCGCTCGCCAGCGGCCTCGCGCGGCTTCCAGATGCGCGAGAAGAAGATGCCCGTAGCCTCGCCATCCATCGGGACGCGACGGATCTGTCTGCAGACGAAGCGGCTCCAACGCCTCGTCGACGGAGTGAGAGTAGACGCCGATGTACTTCGGGATACCTGCGATCTCCTCCGAACCGGCCTGCGGCAGCCAGTCATCAAGCCGCTGCCGCGCCGCGCTGTCCTCCAGCGCGTATGCCCTGAGCGCCACCGTCTGGTAGGTGAACTCCCCCTCGGGCGCCAGCTCGAACACACGTCGTGTCAGCGAATCGAGTGCCTCGCGCCGACCCTCCCACGCCGCGATAGCCGCCAGGTGGAACAGCGCATCGGCATCATCGGGATCGAGAGAGATTGTCCGCTCGAACGCGTCTCTCGCCTCAGCGAATTCACGGCCTTTGAGCGGGCCGAGGTGAAAGATCACATCGCCCCTTTGGAACCAGGCGCGCCCATCGTTCGGATAGGAATCCAGGTACTCCGGAAGCAGTGTCCAGGCATTGGCCCCCGTCGCGACCGCCTCCAGGAAGCGGCGTTCCCGTTCGGGCAGACGATTCCTCAGTCGTTGGACGTGCTCTCCGGCCTCGAGTTGCAGGTCGCGCCGCTCCGACCAGGAGGCAGCGAGCTCCAGACCCCGGTAGGCGAGCGCGAAGTCGGGATCGATCCGAACCGCTCTTTGGAAGGCCTCGACGGCTGAGCTGAATCGTTGTGCCCGATACTCCCGGGCACCCTCCAGATAGGCCTTGAGCGCGGCCAGCGAATCCGTGGTGACGGCGGCGAGACGCGCTTGCATAGCGGCGGGACCCTCCACGGTGCCGACCAGCAGTTGCGCGGTAAGATCGTCCACCAGTTCGAAGACCTGGTCGGCCGCACCCTCCGCGGCGGCCCTGGACAAAGGTTCACGCCCCTCGACGGACTGCAAAAAGGCGTTGACCCGAAGTTGGCTGCCAACCTCGACGATATCACCCACGACATACTTGCCGGCGCCCAACCCTTCCGCGATCGCCTGACCGAGTTCCGGGTCCGGCGCTTCGCCGCCGCGCCGCTCGACGGCCCGAATCACCGACCGCGCATCCACGCTGTGCAACTCGCCCGCCCCATCAAGCGTGGGGCTCAGCAGATCGACGATGCCTTCGGCCAGATAGGCGAACTCGTCACCGCCCCGGTACGAGAACGGGAGAACGGCGATTCGAGCCGGTGAGACGTCCACGTCGGCCCCGCTCGCCCGGTTGGCCCCAGTCCCACGGAAGACCAGATACCCGGCCGCGACCACACCCCAGAGAGCGAACGCGGCGACGCCACCAGAGATGGCGTTACGCCAGGTGAAGAGACGCCGCGCGCCTGCCCGCTCGGGCGCGCTAACCGGCTCGTCACCCGCACGGGCGTCGGCGCCGGGGAGCGGCTTGGGCTCACCGCGATCGACGGGGCGGACTCCTTCCTGCACGAATGCGGTGGCCAGCACGATGGGCAGGCCGACGATGAGGAGCACGAGCGCGAGCGGCGGGAACCAATCCGGCAGGCCGAGCCCCTCGGTCAGCGTCTGGGTGACCTGGAACGCGATCCAGGCGCCGACCACGTAAATACCCATCACCTGCCAGAGCGAGCGCCTGTGGATTTCCTGGATCAGCCGTTTGAGGCCTGTCATATCAATGTCAGCTCGACGTCCGCTAGCCAGCGCCTCTGCGTATCCGTGGCAAAGGAGGTTTGCCGCTCGCGATCCTCGATTCTCGAGCGATCACATCTCGGCTTCCTCTGCCGGTGCTGGAAGTGGCAGGTTGCTGTTGAATATGTCACGATGCATTCTCCATGCGTCGCCGACCTTTTTCCAGATGACGATGTACTTGCTATCGTCGATCGTCTGTCCGTCCGGGCCCATGACGGTAGCCTTTCCGACCTCGTAGCCGGTATCGCCGTAGACCTCCAGTTCCTGGATCTCGAGCCGTACGTCGAGCCCCGCATCGATGCCTCCCTGAAACCACGCCTGCACCGCCTCCCGACCCCTGACGATTCCCTCGTTGGGTGGGAGTAACTCGGCGTCCTGCGTATAGCAGGCCGCCACGCCGGCCGCGTCGTCCTGGCTGATGGCGGTCATCCAGTCCGAGATGGTCGCTTCGATGCCGGACCGGGCCTCGGCGGTCGTGTCCTGCTGTTGAGGCGCCGCACAGCCGACGAACAAGAGCGAGGTCAACGCGAGCGCCGATACAGGATTGATGTTCCTCATGGTCCAATGCCTCCATTCCAGCGAAGGGTAGAGGAGCGGATTGTGGACGGACCGCCGCGGTCAACCGCTGCGCGGCTCGCCGACCAGGCGCTCCAGCGCACGCCGGCCACGCTCCCGCCAGGGACGAAGCTCGGGATCCGCGTCTTCCCACCAGCGCACGAAGCGCGCGTAGTGCAGCCGGGCGCGCTCCTCATCGCCCAGCCGTTCGTAGGCCTCGCCCAGATAGTACTCGGCCTGCGTCTGCGCCGGAGTGTAGATCAGTGTGTCAAAGAAACGCGCAGCCTCGGCTAGGTCACCCATCTCGAGCAGCAGCTTGCCCAGCTCGTATATCAGTAGTTCGTACGCCTCATTGGACAGGCGTGGCATCGGCTTCTCGAATTCCTCCAGTGCCGTCGGCACGTCGCGGGCGCCTACTGCGGCGTAACAGCGGAGCGCCTGTGCCAACGACCGCGAGGCCAGGGCCGCGACCCGCTCTCGCTCGAGGTCACTGTCGCCAAAAACCGACTCCAGCGCGGCGATCTGGTCCTCGACCGTCTCGGACGCCCCCTCATCCACGGCCAGGACGCCTAGACGGAAACGGTCGCCGGGCGTAGGATCGCGCCGCAAGACCTCGGCGGCCGCGCGCGCCGTCTCTATGTCCTCGAGGTCGTAATTGTAGGCGACCAGGTCGAACCTCGCAGCGCTAACATCCGCGCGTCTACTCTCTAGGGTCGCCTCTTCGCCGAAGGCGCGAGCCGCTTCTTCGATACGCCCGCGGTGTCGGTTGATGAAGCCGAGCGTGTTGTACCCTACCGCGCGTACGTGGGCCGGGCGGTGGACGGCAATCAGATGCTCGGAGATCTCTCGCACCTCCACATCCCAGTCGGGTTGCTGCTTGAGGGACTGATTGAGAACGCCCTCCAAGGCCTCAACATGCAGAGTATCCAGCGCCGCACCGGCTATCTCCTTCGTCGCGCTGTCGGCCCACAGGTAGTCGTGAACCACCGAGTAGGCGATGCTGGCCGGGTCACCGGAGCCCACCTCTTTGTACTCGTCGATGAAGCGCCGCGCTCGAGCGCTGTCCGCGTCATAGACCGCGAAGTCGATGAGATGGACGTAAGCAGACGCATAGCCCGGATCCAGCTCGATGGTCCGCTCCAGGGCGCCGATGCCCGTCTTCGGAGAGACGAGCGCGCGAGCACCGAGATGAGTGCGGGCCTCGCCCAACCGGTACCACCCTTCCACGTCGTCCGGGTAACGTCGGGTCAGCTGCTCGAGAGTGTGCACCGCATTCGGCAGCAACGCATCCAACTCCGCATTACCCTCGATGCGAAGGACGATTCGTTCGGGAAGGTCCTGGCTATGGCGAGCGGCGCGGCGGCTGTGCTCGAACACCCGCTCGGAAAATGCTTCCGACCAGCCGAGCGCCAGCGTGAGTCCGTAATCGGCGAGGGCGAAGGTCGAGTCGATCTCGACGGCGCGCCCGAGGTGTTCGGCGGCCTGCGGCCAATCGCCCCGGCGCAACTGCTGTTCGCCCTCGAGATAAGCCTTCACCGCCTCGAGCGATCGCGTCGTCACCGCGGCGAAATTCAGTGTGGGCAGCGCGGCTCCCTCGCGAACGAGCCCGCTGCTGAGGAGCTGGATGCTGAGCTCATCGACCAGCATCAGCACGCTGTCGGCGGCACCCTCGACCCGAACGCGTCCCAGAAGCTCGCCGGAGCCCAGGTCGTGAACTTCGGCGCTCAAGCGCACGCCGCCGCCAAGCGCCACGGCGTCGCCCATCACCGCGTAGCTGGCGCCGGCGCCGCGAGCCACTGCCAGTGCCGCGTCGCGATCGGGCGCGTCCTTCCCCTCTCCGATCTCCGAATTCCAACGGCTGAGCAGGCCGCGCGGATCGATGGTTCGCAGGCCCGCCGCGCCGTCCAGGTTCGTGGACAGGAGGTCGACCATGCCCTCGCGCCACAACTCCAGCTCGGGGCTTCCCACTACATGGAATGGCAGCACGGCTATGCCGGGCGCGGCCCCTCCCTCGCCTGCGGCGCTGGCAGGCGTCGCCCGCGGCGGCCCGCTCAGCAACACGTAGAGACCTGCGAAACCGAACAGCAGCGAGAAGGCGACCACTCCGCCGAGGACCGCGCGGGCCCAAGTCAGGTGAGGCAGGCGGCCGCTCGCCACCGACTGCTTCAAGCTTCCCAGGTCAACCGCCCACGGGGCCGGCGCGTCGGACGTCCTGGCGACGGGACGCGACTGCATCCAGGTCGTAGCCAGCAGGATGATCAGGCCGATGACGAGCAGCAGCGTCGCGGCGGGAAAGGCCCAACGGGGAAGGCCGAGCTGCTCGATGAACAGCGCCGTCGCCTCCAGTACGCCCCAAGAGACGCCCAAATACACCAGCAGCACCTGCCATACGGTGCGCCGGCGGAGTTCGCCGATAAGCTGGTTGAGACGCGACATCTACACTCCCGCACGAAGAAAAGCTGGGCTGCTCATGGCAACGGCGCTAAAAGATGTGGCAGGAAGGGGCGTTCAACAATCCCACCCCGCGTCAACACCCGTGATTGGATTCCCGTCAAAGCTCAATCCGCGCCGTCGGCGCCGGTCGGGCGGGGCCCTGTCCCGCCTAGACCGACGAGCGAGGGCAAGCCCTCCAGGCTAGGGAGCATCGGGACATCCGCACCCGGCGATCCAGCGTCGCCCCGCAGCAGAAGGGCAACGGCGAGACCCGCGCCGCGCCCGCCCTCGATGTCGTCGATCTCGCTGTCGCCGACGTGCAGGACGCGTGACGGCGGCAAGGCGAGCCGCTGACACGCTTCGGCGAAGATCCCCGCGTCCGGTTTCTCCGAGCCGACCTCGGCGGAAACGATGATGTGCTCGAAGAAACGTGAGAGACCCAGCTCGGCGCAGAAGTGCGCCAGGCCGCATTGCCAGTTCGAGACGATCACCAGCGGCAAGCCCGCACCCTTAAGGCGCTGTAGCACCGACTGAACCTCCGCGTACACGGCCAGGCAGGCCGGCCCCAACAGCTCCCGCAGGTTCGCCGCGTGCTGGGCGGCCGCCCCGTCCGGCGCCTTCACGTTCAGTCGGCGGAAGACGCGCTCGGCCAAGCGCCGCCAGTAGCGATGCTTCTCCTCAACGGACAGCTCCGGCGAGTATTCGGTCGCGTGCGGCGCGAACACGTCGTAGAGCACCTGATGCTCCCACGGGTCCGATGCGAGCCCCTGATCGCGCAGGTACTCCATCAGCATCCTGCCTCTCCCGCGACCAGTACGATGGTAGACGAGCGTGTTGTAGAAGTCGAAGCTGACCGCGGCGATGTCGGAGAACGGAGCCTTCATGTCCGGCACAGTAGGCGCGGCGCCCGACATGGGAAAGCCCAGCTGTACGTTACCAGCTGCTCGCGCCCGCGCCGCCAAGCACGCTCCTGTTGACCTGACGTTGACCCCCGTCGGCCACTGTACAGTGATCGTGCTGGACGCTTCGGCGGTCGTAGCGCTGCTGCTGAATACCCCCGCCGGCCGTCGCGTCGCCGAAGCCATCTCGTCAGCGGAGCTCTCGCTGCAGGCGCCCGAGCTGGTCGACGTCGAGGTGCTGCAGGCGTTGCGACGCTACGTGCGAACCGGTGAGCTCACGGCAGAACGCGGCGGCATTTGTGTGGAAGCGCTGGGACAACTGGATATTTCACGCTTCGGGCACGCCGAATTGGCTTCGCGCGTGTGGGCGCCGCGAGAGAATCTGACGGCCTACGACGCAGCGTACATCGCCCTGGCCGAGGCCTTGGACGCGCCTCCCCTCACCCTCGACGTGCGTCTGGCCGCGGCGCCCGGCCACCAAGCCAAAGTCCACCTCATCCAGTAGTCGGGCAACGTCGTCGAGCGCGCGCTGACACGCAAAAGGCGAAGGTCAGCTCTGTGAACGCCGGTCAGAAGAGGACAGCACGCCGACACCAACCTCTCGGATGACGACCAGGGTGGCGGGTGGTCCTCGAGCGGAGCTGATTTTAGCGACGCCGCGGTCACGGCGTCAGGCGTGAGCGCGGCGGAGGCCGGAGCGAGAGGACCGCCCGCCGCCCGCCCAGAGAGAGGGCCGGCGGCGCCTCTCCCCAACTACTGAACGGACTCGCGGTCAGCCCGCCCCTTTTCCGCCTGCGCGATCCGCCGCGCGAGCGACCACGTGTAACCCGCCACGATGACCGCGGTGATCACGTAGGCGCGTACGATGAACCCGGCGTCCCGCATGCCCGGCGTGACGACGAACACCAGCGCGATGCTCGCGAGCCCCAGAAGGACCGCTACTAGACCCGTCTTAGACACCGGTCACCTCCAATCGGAACGCCTCCAACTCCTCTTCGCCGCGCATACGCGCCAGCATGTACCGGCGAGACATGAGGAAGAGGAATAGAATCAGGAACGCCACCATCATCGTACGCAGCGGCCAGACGATCGGCGCGTCCACCGTTTCGGGGCTCGACTGCACCTGGTGAAGCGTGCGCCACCAGCGGACGGAGAAGTAAACGATCGGCACGTTGACGAACCCGACGATCGCGACCAGCGAAGCGACACGCGCGCGCCCTTCCGGATCCTCGATGAAGGCGCGCAGCACCAGGTAGCCGGCAAAGGTGATCGCCATGATCGCCGTGGTCGTCAGCCGCGGGTCCCACGTCCAGTAGACGCCCCAGGTCGGCCGGCCCCACAGGGCACCGGTGATCAGCCCGGTCACGTTGAACAGCAGCCCGATCTCTGCGCCGGCTAGCGCCACGTAGTCGAATCCGGCCTCCCGCGTCCTCAGGTACATGATGCTGGCGATGAACGCCATCAGGTACCCGGCACCCGTCCCCACCCAGCTGGGGAAGTGGATGTACATGATCCGGTACGAGTCGCCCATGACCCGTTCGGCGGGCGCCCAGGCCAGACCCAGGTACAGCCCAAGGCACAGCAGGACCACGGCGACGATGCCGAAGATCGTGCCGGACTTGCGCGCCCGCTCGCCGGACATCTTGGCCAGCCGCAGACTGTAGCCGACGGTCAGCACGACGAGCGCAATGACGACTACAAACAAGATGATGTTACCTAGCATAGGATTGTGCCCGTTGTATGGTTTTGAACATTGAACATTGAGCATGGAGCAGGGAACATTGAAATGAACTTCGATTTCGGATGTTCCGTGTCCGATGTTCGATGTTCAACAACCCGACCAAAACCGCTCAATCTTCTAGTGCAAACTCAAACGTAAGAGTACACACCGTTAGCAGAACGATGTCTACCAGCCCCATTATCCGCAGCCACGTCCACATTTCGCCCATCGGGTCGCCGCGTATGATCAGCGTCGTCGCTTTGACGGCGGCGACGACGATCGGGACCAGGATCGGGAACACCAGCACCGGCAGCATCACGTCGCGCGCCCGCAGATTCGCCGTCAACGCCGCGTAAAACGTCCCCACCGCCGCGAAACCGACGCTCCCCAGGAGGGTGATGCCCAGTAGCGCCGGCAGTTTCGTCCACAGGTCTATGTTATAGAGGATCGCGGACACGGGGATCAGGATCAGCTCCATCGCGCCCAGCACGATCAGGTTCGAGATCAGCTTGCCGAGGTACACCGCCTTCTTGTCGCCGGGGTACAGGCGCAGCGCCTCCATGCCGCCGCTCTCCATCTCGATCTGGAACGAGCGGCCCAGCGCCAGGATGCCGGTGAAGAAGATCGCGACCCACAACAGACCCGGCCACAGGTACTGCAGCAGCGTCTGGCCCGGGCCTGCCGACATGCTCGGCGCGTCGGGACCCAGCGCGAAGCTGAAGATGAACAGCACCATCGCGGCGAAGAAGGCCATGGCGTTGAACGCCGCCTTGCTGCGCCGCTCGGTGATCATGTCCTTGCGGACCAGCGCCATCGCGCGGCGGACGTCGCTCATCGGGTCTTCGCTCCCACTTCGACCGCCACCGTCTGGCCGGATACCGCGCCGGAGTACTCGGAAGTCGGGCCGTCGAAGTCGACGCGGCCGCCGTGCAGCGAAACGGCGCGGTCGCAGAGCGCCAGCGCGCGGCCGATCTCGTGCGTCGCGATCACCAGCGTCTTCCGCGCATCGCGCAACTCGGTGATGAAGCCGTCGACCCAGCTGATCCCCTCGACGTCGAGCGCGCCGTACGGCTCGTCCAGAAAGACCAGTTCCGGGTCGTGCAGCGTCGCCCGCGCCAGGGCCAACCGCTTGCGCATGCCGCTCGAGAAAGTCCGGACCTGCGCCTCGGCGACGTGGGCCAGGCCCACATGGGTCAGCGCTTCTTTCAGATCGTCCTTCGTGGGCTGGATGCCGTACATGGTGGCCGCGAAGCGCAGGTTCTCCAGCGCCGTCAGTTCGCCGTACAGGTAGCTCTGGTGCGGCAGCACGCCGAACCGCTCCCGCACGTTCTGCCCGTTCTTGGGCGCCAGCCCGAAGATCTTCACCTCGCCGTAGGTCGGTCGCGTCACCGCCGTGAGCACTCGCAGCAGCGTGCTCTTGCCGGAGCCGTTCGGCCCCAGCAGCGAGACCAGTTCGCCGCGCGCCACCTTCAGATCGACCGCCTTGAGCGCCCAGGTTCGAGCGTAGCGTTT
>JBDHAS010000098.1:0-17404 GCA_039588015.1 Gemmatimonadota bacterium
TCTTGGCTACACGCTTGGGCACTTCTTGCTGGCCGACGGTTTCAAGCTGAAGGAACGACGAGCGTTAGTGCGGGACTTCATGCGAGTCTTCTCACTGCCCTCGAAGGCCGAGGCCCGTGCCCGCTACGCGGCGTTTGGTGAAGCTTTGAAGGGCTACCGGCGGAGCGGGCCATTGCTGCGCGACGCTGCGCCCTTTGTGCTCTACGACGACCCGCCCTCTGAGGAGCGGACCACGAGCATCGTCGAGCGTGAGATGCGTGAGATCAACCGAAGGGTCGACGTCGGAGCCCGTTGGTCGATCCCACTGGCGCAGCGCTGCAACCCAGACGACTACGAGAAGCTCTGGCGCAGCATACGCCAGCCGAGTTCGTGGGCGGTGGTGTCCGTAGCCTGATGTCAACGAAAGGGAACACTACCCAATATCGAATATCCAAGAGACACCCAGTACGCTGTCGTGCCGGTCCACTACTTCCCGCCCCGCAGGGCCGAGCGCCGCACCGCATCCTGATCGATCTCCACGTCGTAGTTGGCTAATAGACCCTCGTACAGGGCGTTCTTCGCGCGTTCACTGCGCATACGGTTGTAGTCGCTCACCAACCGATCTCTGATCTCAGCGTACTCGGGGATCCGGCTCGAGACCCGTTCGCCCACGTTCACCAGATGGAGCCCGTAGCCCGAGGCGATCGGCCCGTGCCACCCCTGCTCTAGCTCGAACAGCGCCTCCGCGAACCTCGACCCGAACTGCTGCTGCACCTCGAGCGGCGACAGGCGGGCATAGTTGTACGGGAGCATGAAGCGGTCACCGAGTTCCGGCGCTCGCTGGGGCGGTAGCGCTCGCGCCCTCAGCTCGGCCAACGCCTGCCGGGCGTCTTCCTCCAGCGCGGCTCCGCGCCGGTCGGGATTGAAGTACACGTGGCTGAAACTGATGCGAGGCGGGACGCGGTACTCCTCCTGCTGCTCCAGGAAGAACGCTTGCAGCTCCTGGTCGGTTGGGTCGGCCAGAAGCGCGAGGTCTTGAGAGAGAAGCTCCATCTTCTGGACCATGCGACGCCGGACCACGACATCGTTCTGGTCGAGCCCGACCGCGAGCGCCTCCCGGTACAGAACCTCTTCACGCACGCGCGCCTGGACTAGGCCCTGCAACTCCTCTTCGGTGGGAGGACGCTGCCACTGCCGCTGCCATGTTTCGGCCAGCAACTGGACCTCCGATTCCGTGATCTCGATCCGGCGGCTGGCATCGGAGGTGAAAACACCGCTCACGACGGCGTAAACGAGAAACAACACCGCACCGAGACCGACGAAATGAACCAGCGGTTCGCGCAGGAGCTTCATCTCACCCTTTCCTGCTCGAGTACTTCGATCGACTGTATCTTCCATGTCCCGCCTTCGGGCACGATCCCGATCCGCGCATCGTAGCGGTTCTGACGGAAGTGCCGGTGTCCGAAGTGCGTGACCATTCCGCCCACCGTCCACACCGACCGGACCTCGAAACCGGCCTCGCGGGATTCGATATCGCTCGCTTGCAGGACCTCCACGGCCTCCACCCGCGCCTGAGCACCACCGCGCTCCTCGATCTCGAGCGCCCGCCTTTGCTCCAGGTACACATCCGTCAGCGTCTCGCCCGTCACGCTCACCGCCAGCCGGTCGTAGATCATCACCTCTTCCCGGAACTCGAGTGCCCGGTAGATGTTGGGCAGTAAGCCCGCCAGGATTCGCCGCGCCTGCCGCTCCGACGGGGTTCGCCCTGCGGATCCGGGAAGCGCCGCCGCTGTCTGAACCGCGGGGCCCACGACGAAAGCCAGCGCGAGGACGATACGTGCCGCGGCAAAGGAGGCTGCGGGTCTGCGGCCTCTCACGCCGACGAAGATCAGGATGGCGGAGAGCAGCAACAGCGGCAGCGACAGCACGGGTATCGGCAACCTGAACGGCTCCACCTCGACCGCCTCGACGGTCGGGATCGGATCCTCGGCCAGGGCGTTCTCCCAGGTCAGCGACGGTAGGTCGGCGGTCAGCGCACTCGAGGCCACGACCTCGGGGTCGATCACGGTTGCCGGGATGGTCCCGATCGCGCTCGGAAACGGCTCCCAGTTCAACGAAACGGCCTGAGGAATCCCCGGCGTCGGATAGGCCACGACAATCCCGACCATCGACTCGATCACCGGTTCAGGCACCGGGTTCGGTCGTGGCAAAGCCCCGGTCGGATCGACCGTCATGAAGTCCGCCCGGCGGACCAGGGCCGCTGGGCGCTCGCCGTCTACCTGAACTACGGTGTTCTCCGTGACCAACTGCGTCAGCCGCTCGATAACCGCCGGCTGTTCCTCGATCGCGAGGACCGACTCCACATCCAGACTCAGTGCTTCGGCCATACCGGCCAGGCGCACCATGGCTTCGTGACGGACCTCGAACGGTTCCACTGAGAGGAAGCTCTGGATAGGTGCATCGGGAGCAGAAGGAGCGAGTCGTCGAGATCCCGCTAGGCCCGCGGTCGGGCTGGCGGCCGAACCGCCTGCCACCGGTACGGACGATGCGACCGCCGCCGCCTCGGGGACCCCGCCCCGAACCGACAGCGCGAGGGCCAACGCAAACCCGGCCGCGCCGGCACCGTAAGCAACCGCCCTCTGAACTCGGGTCGCCGCGCGACGTCGTGTCAGAAGCGTCCACAGCGCTGTGATCCCGATCGCGCCCACGAGGTGCGCGGCGTCCATCCCCAGGATCGCGAACAGTTGCGCGAAAAGGCGCGCACCTGCGTCACCCAGGTCGCCCGTCAACAGACCCGCGATGCCCAACCCGTGGACAAGTCCCGCTGCAGCCGCCAGCGCCGCCAGGCGGTGGCGTTGGTCGGCCGGCTCCAGCGCCTGCCGGGCAAGCAGCGCGGCGCCGACAGCGAAGCCGATCTCCGCTGGCACCGCGCCGATGCCTATGACCGAGCCGGCTGCGAGCGCGCCCGCGACCTGCCCCAACGTGAACGCCGACACGGTCCGAAGCGGCTGCCGGTAACCGCCCAGCAGGCCGAGGACCAGCAGAAACGCGATATGAATCCACGAGCCGGCCACGTGCCGGACGCCAGCAATGACGGCCCGCTGGCCTTCTCGCACTACGTCCGGCGCCGCCGTCCCTTCCGGTAGCCGCCAGAGCCCTTCGCCGGCGGTGAGAACGTGCGCGAATTGGTCGCCCGATAGGAGATCCACGCGGATCACGGTGGTCAACGCCAGATCGGGAAATGGGTAGCGCATGCCGACTTGCTGGCCTGCCAGGCTCGTCTCGCAACGCCACTCGCGCGTGAGCAGCCAGGCGCCCGGCTGGTCCGTGACCTCTCGCTCGCCCGCCGGGCTGCAGGTTTCGGGGAATTCCGGCGTCGGAACGGCCCGCGGCGGCAGGGCCTTCGGCACCCGCCACTGCACGGAGTAGAGGCCGGGCTCGCGCTCCGTGATCTGCATGTGCGCAGGGGGCCCCACGTCCGCAACGGCGAGGATGGGGATCAGTACGGCGAAGGTGAGGCCGATGCCTAGGACACCGCTCTTCACCTACGCCTTGCCCCTTGGGTGCATGTAATGCAACTAGGAGGCGGGTTGTCCCCGCCTCCTAGTTGCGATTGCTGCGAACGACTCATGTTGTCGTTTAGGGCGTGTACCATATCGGAGAGGTGTACGCCCGCTCCTGCGTGATCATCGGAACCTCGGGCGGCATCGTGATGCCATAGCGATACGCTTCGTATGCCGTCCAACGCGGCGTGGGGATCTCGAGCACGCGCGCGTAGTAGACCGCCGGCACCGACGGGTCGAAGTCCGGATCGGTCCACACGGTGAGCAATTCCGGCGCGCCGATCGTGTTGGTCCACGTGGCGTTGGCGACGTCCACCGTGTTACCCACCGGCGGCAGCTTTCCGTCGGCGCCGATTGCGCGATCGCCGGACCACTCCACGTCGTAGATCTTCTCGTGCCGCTCACCGTCGTCATCCACCCAGCCCTTGACGATCTGGATGCGGTCGAGATTGCCCGAAAGCGGATCCTTCAGCGCCCCGACTAGGAACGTCGGTGCCTTGCCGGCCGGGGCCTGAACCAGGTCCCCCCCCATGGGCACGCCCTTCATGTAGCCAACCGCCGCCGGGAGCCGGTTCATCGCGTCCTCGGCCGTGAACTCCCAGCCGCCGAAGAAACGCACCAGCATGCGCGGCCCGGTCGTCGCGTAGGTCTCCTTGCGCATCATCGCTTCGAACAGCGCCTCGCGCGTGTTCTCGGTCGCCCACACGGCGGCGTAGCCCGAGCCGACCATCGACCAGCTCTCGTATACCAGATCGCCGACCTGGGCCATCGGGTGCTTGTAGCGCTCCGGGCTCGGCTCCACGCCCGAGTGCTTGCCGAAGAAGTTTTCCACGGGTTCACGCCGAGCTGCCGCTGCAGCTGCAGCCCGACCTGCAGCCCCGTCCGAGCGTACTCGTACTGCAGCATGTCGTTCTCTTTCGGCACGCTGAGGTCGAGGTTGCCCGCATCCCAGGTCTCGTAGTCGGCGAACTCGTCGGTCGGCGATAGGAGCGGATGCGCCTCGCCGTCACCCTTGATCTGAGTGGCTTCGTACAATGGCTCCCAAGCCGCACGAGTCTCGGCGTAGGCTTGGTCGAAGCGCCGGCCGGTGAAGCTGTCCAGCATCGGGAACATGATACCGTTGCTCAGATTGCCGTTGTGGGCGATCGCGAGGAGCTGGCCGCCGGTCCTGTCCTCGTACGTCTGCATCCAATTCCACAAGTCGCGCGGGTTGTCGCTGCCCAGAGGTTTGAGCGTCGTGTACGGCTCCATGACGTCGGCCTTGTCGCCGCCGTCCCGGTAGATCACAACGCGATGCAGGTTGTTGCCGCCCGTATTGGACGTCCACTCGTAGCCGATGAAGGCGGTGAAGCGGCCGGGATCGTCGTACATCTCCGCCGCCTCGATCGTTTCCTCCCAGGCGGAGCGATAGGCGGGGCTGCCGGGGAGAGAGGCCAGTGCCTCGGGGAACGTGCCCTGCGAGAACGCAATGATGACTTCCACCGCGACCTGCACTGCCGTCTGACCGCCCTCCTGGATCATCCCGTACCACCGCTTGCCGGTCGAATCGGCGAGCATGTCCGGATCGCCGGCGAACAGCCGTGGGAAGAAGCCCATGTTGTCCGAGTGGTCCGCCACCACGAGGAAGTCCAGCGGCCGCGAGAGCTTAGCCTGAAGTCCTGTCGATGAGGTGAGTTCCTCACCGCGGGCGAAGCGGTAGGCGTCCTGGGGACCTACGTGTCGCCCCAGTACACCTGGGTCGGGAAGTTGCGCCCGGCGTACGGGGAGTAGTGCTTCTGCGCCTTGAACGCATCCGCCACCGTCGAATCCGGGGGCGGCAGCCCGACCGTTTCCTGGGCACGCGCAGACGCGGTGAGCGTCCCAACCGCCAACAGAACGGTGGCCAAAATCTTTGCTGTCCTCGTCATCCTCAACTCCTACCGTATTGATCATTCGACAGACTGCCCGGCCGGGCAAAACGTGCTCGACTATGCAACCAGAGCACCAGCTGGCCTCGAAAGGCTCTGCTCGGACAGGGCAAGCGCGGAAACAGCCAGCAAGATTGAGGGATCTGATACGGCAGCGCAAGGGCATAACCAGGAATCCGGTGTTGTCATACATTGCCGCAGCGCGGCCTACGTCATATCATGCGCGGCACCATGATCGGCCTCCCAATCCTCCGAAAGCGCGGATTCCTGGCCTGGCGACCATACAGAAACGCTGGAAAGATGAACACAAAGAAGACGCCGGGAATCGAGGTGGCCGCGATTCCTTTACACGGAACAGCATCTCAGAAGTTCACGCGCAAACCGGGCCGCCCACAGGCCTTTGGTCTCTGCGTACTCCTCGCGGCCTTGCTCCTCTGGCCTCCGGCGACAGTTTTCGGCCAGCGGGCCGATTTGATGCTGACCCAGGAGGAGCGAGACAGCAATTCCAAGGAGTGGGCCTTCTTCACCGCAGCGTACGGGTGGCTGGCCGGTGTGGACGGCACGGTCGCGGTTGGTCCACTCACCGAATTCCCGGTGGACGTCCCGTTCGGAGATCTGATCAAGAACGTGGACGTCGCGTTCTCCCTCCACGTTGAAGCCCGGCAATCGAGAGGCTGGACCGTCCTCGGAGACGTCTTCTTCGCCGATCTCGGCACGACCGGAATGCTGCCGGAATCCCAGACGGAGCTGACACTGGACCAGAGGCAAACCATCGTGGAAGGTGCGATCGGGTACAGCCTAGCTCGTAAGTGGGAGATCCTGGCCGCCGTGCGCTACAACGACCTGACCGTTTCTGCCTTGACGCCAACGAACGAAACGGACGAGCGAGGTGCGAGCTGGCTCGATGCGTTCGGGGGCGTTCGCTTCACCTCGCTCGCCGAAAAATGGATCTTCTCGGGCCGGGCCGATATGGGAGCGGGGGGATCGTCGTTCGCTTGGTTCGCGAACGCTGGAGTGGCCTACGCCCTGAGCGAATTGATCTGGTTGTCGGCTGGATACCGTGCGCTGTCCGTCGACTTCGAAGACGGCTCTGGCAGAGACAGAGTGATATGGGACATGGTCACGCACGGCATCTACGTTGGGGTCATGCTTACACCGTGACAGGAAACGAAGGCTCTTAAGATCGGTTAGGGCTGTGTCAGCGTGCCTGACCGGGTAGCTCGTCGGCTGCAGCAGGCCCTTCGAGAGCACGAATGGAAGAGTCGCGAGCGGCGCCGGCCTGCTCCGCCAGCACCGCAAGCCGATCGGCGAGCCCCTCGAGCTGTGGCCTGCGCCGCGCGGCATCGTTGCGGATGATCGTGTTCGCGGACAGGTAACCTCCCCAGAACGCCAGCAGGCCGGCCGGGATGATCATCGCCCAATCGCTGCCTCCCAGGAACACGGACAGTGTGATCCCCAGCAGGCCGCCGCCGATGGAGCCAAAGATGGGCGCCAAAACCTTGCTACCGGTCAGCTCCAGATTCTCCTCGATGCGAATGTGAGTTCGGCCGGCCTGGGGTGTGATCGTGATGTATATGTTCCGGCCCACCTCTCCCGAGGCGCTCGTGCTCCAGACGAGCGATCCCGCGAAAAACAGATTTACGTGGCCGGTCTCGCGGATCGTCGCGCGAATCTCATCCACCATGGTCACATAGGCGGATTCGGGCACCTCTCGATGCACGGTCCGCTCGACCTTCAGCTTCTTCGGCTGCTGCACCACGACGGGTGGTGGAGGCCGTTGGACGCTCGGGGAACGTGAACGGCCCTCGAGCTCCGCGATGGCCTCGCGCACGCGTTCGGGTGGAATCCCCACCTCCGCTGCCACCTGTTCGACGCCGCCGATCGACAGCGCAGACCCCCTGGTTGGCGTCTGCGCCTCCAGCTCGGCGGCCCGGCCGATGATCTCGCGCAACTCGCTGTCGCTGAACCGCGCATTGCTGTCCGTGGCCGCGATCAGCGCATCGGCGAACTCGCCTGGCCCCTGGAACCGGTCGGCCGGCCGCACCGCCAGCGCCTTCACCAGCGCCTGCTCCACCCTTCCCGGCAGTCCGTCCAAACGCTCGCGATGCTCCGGAGTGGCATCGACGAACCGTCCCAAACGTAGTGCTTCCTCCGTGGGCCACAGCCCAGGAGTCTCTCCGACCAGCATCTCATAGACGACGCAGCCGAGACCGTAAACATCGGTCCGCTCATCCAGCTCCATGATCGCCGTCGTCTGCTCGGGGCTCATGTATCCCGGCGTCCCCAGGGGCACTCCCGTCCGCGTCAGCGACTCGCGCCCCACGCTGCTCACGGCCTTGGCGATACCGAAATCGGCGACGATCGCGTGGCCTTCGGAGAACAGGATGTTCTCCGGTTTCACGTCGCGGTGGATCACGCCCTGCCGATGGGCATGATCCAGGGCAGACGCCACTTGCCCCGCGATATGAACGGCTATGTCAAGGCGGATCGTGGCCGAGCCGCCCAGCTGCCGGCGCAGAGAGCCGCCCGACACGTACGGCATCACGTAGTAAAGCAGCCCGTCGGCCTCGCCGGAATCGATGAGCGAGAGGATATGCGGGTGGTTGAGCCGGGCCGTTATCCTGATCTCTCGCAGGAACCGTACGGATCCCACAGCAGCGGCCAGATCCGGTCTGAGGACCTTGATCGCGACCTGGCGCTCGTGTTTCAGGTCGCCGGCTAGATACACGGTGGCCATTCCGCCGCTGCCCAGTTCGCGCTCGATCGCGTAGCGCTCACTCAGGGCGGCTTTGACCCGGTCAAGCTCGTCCGTCATCGGGGAGAAGATGTTACCCCACGAGCGAATTCACCAGACACAGAAGGTCAGCCGGTTGCGGGTACGACCGGTGGTGACGCTATACTTGCAGATCCAATCAGCGGCCGGGCGAGAGGCATTGTCTCGCCGGGTCCCCTAACGCGTAGAGCACGCGGAGGACGCTGAATGCTCGAGTATGACTACAGCATTATCATCGAACGGCCTGCGGAGGAAGTCTTCGAGTTCATGCAGGACATCAACCGAGAGCACGAGTGGCAACCCAACCTCCGCGAAGCGGAGCAGATACCCGAAGGCGAACCCGGCGTGGGAACCGTGCGACGCTACGTCAGCGAATTCATGGGCCGGCGTTTCGAGAACGTGTACATCAACACGGTCTACGAGCCTGGACGGAGAGTCGCCTACAAGACGGCGCCCGAGTCCGACACCCAGGCGACGGGCGAAGTCCTTTGGGAGTCCGTGGAGGGTGGCACCCGAGTCACCATGCGTGTCGAAGTCGAACTCGGTGGCGTTCTGAAGTTCGTTCCCAAGTCGGTCTTCGTGTCGGTAGGCAAGAAGGAGCTCGGTCAGAGCCTAGCGAGGGTCAAGGAACTGCTCGAAGGGGCCGCGTAATCGAGCGCGCTTAGCACGAGCCAGCTAGCTGTTCCCCGGTCGCGGGCGATATTCCCCGTCCGTCGCCGGCTGGTGCGAAAAGAATCCGAGGTATAGAGAACGAAAGGCATCTGAGGTGGAACTCGCCGTTTTGGACTGGGCGGTGGTGATCGCCTACCTGGCCTTCGCCCTCGGGGTCGGACTCCTGTTCCGAGGCCGGGCAGGACGCAGCCTGACTGACTACTTCGTCTCGGGCCGGTCCCTGCCCTGGTGGCTCGCGGGCACCTCGATGGTGGCGACGACGTTCGCCGCCGACACCCCTCTCGCCGTCACCGGCCTGGTCGCCCGGCACGGACTCGCCGGCAACTGGTTTTGGTGGTCGTTCGCCCTCGGCGGCATGATCACCGTCTTTCTTTACGCGCGCCTCTGGCGCCGGGCCGACGTTCTGACGGACGTCGAGCTCGTGGAGATCCGTTACGGCGGCAAGCCCGCGGCCTTCCTGCGCGGGTTCCGCGCGCTGTACATCGCCTTGCTGGTCAACTCGATCATCATCGGTTGGGTGACGGGAGCGATGGTCACGGTTCTTCAATACACCGTGTTTTCCAGCGCGGACGCGGCGCAGGCGAATGAATGGCTGATGATCGTCGTGCTGCTCGGCATCGTCGGCATCTACGCCACGCTGGCGGGCTTGTGGGGCGTCGTCGTCACCGACTTCTTCCAGTTCCTGATAGCCATGGTGGGATCGATCGCTCTGGCGGTGGTGGCGGTCGGTCACCTAGGCGGCGTCGACGCGCTACGGCTTCGGGTCGCCGAGAACTTCGGCAGCGGCGAGCAGGCGTTCAGCTATCTGCCGGACTTCTCCGCCGCCGATCCGTGGATGCCCGTCAGCATCTTCCTGATCATGCTGTTCGTGCAATGGTGGGCCTCATGGTATCCGGGCGCCGAGCCGGGCGGGGGCGGCTACGTGGTGCAGCGGATGGCGTCGGCCAAGGACGAGAGACATTCGGTGCTCGCGACGCTCTGGTTCCAGATCGCGCACTACTGCGTGCGACCCTGGCCTTGGCTGCTGGTCGCCTTCGCCGCGCTCGCTATGTATCCCGATTTGCGCGAGGCCAGCGACCCCGGCGCGGGTTTCCCGATGGTCATGCGCGACCTGGCGCCGGTCGGACTGCGCGGACTTCTGCTCGTCGCGTTCTTCGCCGCCTTCATGTCTACCATCAGCACGCAACTGAACTGGGGCGCATCCTATCTGGTGAACGATTTCTACAAGCGCTTTCTGCGGCCAGACGCGGGCCAGCGCCACCTGACCCGCGTATCGCGAGTCGCTTCCCTGCTCATCCTGGTCGTTGGCAGCGGGGCAGCCTGGCTGCTGCGCGACACTTCGGTAGACGAAGCTTGGAAGTTCCTGGCGGCGCTAGGCGCGGGCACGGGAGCAGTGTTCATGCTCCGCTGGTTCTGGTGGCGGATCAACGCCTGGTCCGAGATCGCTGCGATGGTTGCCTCACTGGTATTCTTCGTCGCGGTTAGCCGTTTCGTGGAGAGCAACGAGTATCGCCTCGCTATCGTCGCCGGCCTGACGATCGTGACCTGGCTGGGCGTCACCCTGCTGACGACGCCCGAGCGGCGCGAGACGCTGGAGTCGTTCTATCGGAAGGTCCGCCCCGGGGGGCCCGGCTGGCGACCGCTGACGCGTGCCGTTCCTGAGGTCGAACAGGACAGAGACCTGGCGCTGCTTCTGCTGGCAGCCGTGCTCGCCGCCGGGATCGTCTACCTGGTTCTACCCGGTGTCGGCTTGCTTATCTTCGGAGAGTACGGCAGGTCTGTGCTCTGCCTAGCCGGCGCCGCGCTTTGCGCTGGAGGCGTTACCCTGATCCTGAGACGCGTGGGTTGGGTCGGGCTGGTGCGCTAGCTGCGACAGGCCCTTCAAGCGTGCAAAGGAGGGCGCGACAGGGCCCGTGAGCGGACATTTGGAGCGCCGTTCCCTATCCGCGATCGTTGCCCGTCCTGCGCGACATGAAGCGAAGGGTCCTGTTGCGCCCGACCGACCTGCGCGACATGAAGCGAGGGGTCCTGTTGCGCCCGACCGGTCTTGTCACTACCACTGTGGCTGACTGCTAGCCGTACTTCCCGAACTCGATCGCTAGCTCGCTCATGCACTCGAGGGTCTTCGGCTTGACGGCGGGCGCGACCGAACACGACGAGCTCAGAATGTAGCCGCCGCCTTCCTTCGCCACGCTCAATCGATGGAGGACCGCCTCCCGCACGTCTTCCTCGTCGCCGTAGAGCAGCGTGTTGACCGGGTCGATGTTGCCCTTGATGAACGCCTTGCCCTCGAGTTGTGCCACCGCATCCTCCAACTCGACGGTGCCGAGCGGTGGTGGATCCAGCGTGTCGACCCCGTCGGTACCGCTCGCCAACATAAGGTCCAATCGGTCTCCGATACCGCCGCAGGTGTGCGTGTAGACTTTGACGCCCTCGTGGCGCGACTTGACCGCGTCGACGATCTGGCGCTCGTACGGCAAGACGAACTCGGAGTAGTGGTCCCTAGAGATCAGGCCGCTACCTGCAAAGGCCGACGAAATGAGCACCGCGTCAACTCCTGCCGCCGCCTGTCGGCACGCGAGGTCTATGGTGCCCATGGCCAGGCGCTCGAGGCAGGCATGCGTCTTCGCGGGGTCGTCCAGCAGCGCCATCAAGGCCGCCTCGTAGTTCAGCAACTCGAGGAACTGCGAGAACGGGCTGAAGACTTCGGAGTGCACCGAAACCTCGTCGCCGATCCGATCCTTGACCGACTTGATCGCATCCAGGTGATAGGGCGGAAAGAAATCGTCGCTCGGCCTCGGCTCCGTCTCGAATCCCCACGTGTACGGATAGGTGATGTCGGTTAGATCCCACGGTTCCACATACCAGAGCATCTCGGGCTCCAGTTCCTCGAAGCTTGGGAAATAGCGCGAGCCGTCGGGCATGAAATAGTGGGGATTGTCGTCGTGTGGCACGCGGGTAAAATGGCCGTTCCGCCAGTGAATCGTCGTTTCGCCGCTCCCCTCAACCATTCTTTCGACCTGCCGCTCGAAGTGCGGATCGCGACCCGGTAGGTTGACCAGTATCCCGTCGAACCGATATCGCCGTTGGAGTTCCACCAGCGCATCGGCAAAGGCGTCCGACCGGAACCAGATATCGACGGGGGGATGACTCGCATTCAGGAAGTAGTGCCCGATCGCCAGTTGGCAGAAGACCGGCACCCGATCGGGCTCGGCCAGATCCATAGCGATACTGACCCGCTCGCTGCTGTTCATGACGGCTCCGCGGAATCCGCTACGCGTTCTTCAGGGCCTAGGTCTTCTTTTCGACGAACCACACCAACATATATTGCTAGTTACTCAAGCATCCGGTCCGGCGCCAGAGCCGCGTTGGCAGTCGGGTAGTTCTGGCTCGCTGGATCATGATCTGCGCTGCAACCAAGCAGGAATGAGGCGCGTTTGTCGGTTCACGTCCGGATGGAGACGCAAACGCTGGAGGTCGAGCCGGGCCTCTCGCTGTTCGAGTGCGCCGAGGAACTCGGTCTGGCCATCACCAACTCTTGTCAGAGGCTGGGGAACTGCCGCGAGTGCATCGTCGAGGTCATCGGAGGTGCCAACCTGCTAACGCCTCCAACCGAACACGAGCACTATCTGAGGGGAGCCTACCGACTCGCCTGCTGCGCGCGGATCAGCGCCACCAGCGGAACCATCGAGTTCCGGCGTCTGAGGCAAGGCGACATCAGCATCGTCGACGCCGGCCACCAGATTCCAGCGCACCAGCGCGCGACGCCGCTCGATCCGGCAGTCACGCGGGACGGTGCCAGCGTTCTTCTCGACGGCAAAGTCGTCGCCCGAAGCACGGGACCTCTGTACGGATTGGCGCTGGACCTGGGAACCACTACGGTCGTCGTCCGCTTGGTCGATCTCGAGGACGGGCGCGTGGAGGCGAGCCGGTCGTTCGAGAACCCACAGGTCTTCGCCGGATCCGATGTGATGGCACGGATCGCCTATGCCTCGGCCGACAGTGAGGGGCGACTCCGAAGCACGCTCACGGCCTATGTGAACCAGGCGGTCAATGCGCTCCCCTGTGATCCGGACTGCATCTACGAGATCGTGGCCGTGGGCAACTCCACGATGCGTGACCTATTCCTTGGGCTAGACGCCCAATCGCTCGGGCAGAGCCCCTATCGTTCGCTTACCGAGTACGAATTGGATTCCGGAAGGCGCGCTTCGACAAGCGTGTCGGTGCCCGCCCGCCAGATCGGCCTGCGTGCGCATGCTGAAGCGCGGGTATACGGCCTCCCGCTCATCGGCAGCCACGTCGGTGCAGACGCGGCCGCCTGCTTGCTGGCCATCGAGGCGGCTGACGAAGATCGACTCGTCGCGCTAATGGACATCGGGACGAACACCGAGCTACTGATCGGCAACCGCCACAAGCTGTACGCCGCCTCGTGTCCCGCGGGTCCCGCCTTCGAGGGCGGCACCATCGCCTGCGGCATGCCCGCATTCCCCGGCGCCATCGAGACCGTGCGCTTCGATGGGAGCAACGAGCCGGCCTGCGAAATCATCGGCGGCGGTGCGCCCCAGGGTATCTGCGGCTCGGGCCTGGTGGACACGCTCAGCGAGCTGCTCAGAACGGAACGTATGAGCGGGCTCGGCCGTATTGGCAGCGAGCGCTTCGTCCTCGACTCGCAGGCCGACATCTACCTCACCGAGCAGGACATCAGCCGGCTCGCGCAGGCCAAAGCAGCGCACGCTGCAGGCTGGACTCTGGTCATGAAGCAGTACGGCGTCGCCTTCGCAGATATCGAGCGCCTGTACATGGCGGGAGGATTCGCCAAACACATCGATGTCGAGGCCGCGCTTCGTATCGGACTCATCCCGCAGTTGCCAAGGGAGCGCGTGCAGCAGATAGGAAACGCGGCCATTGAGGGAGCGACACTAGCACTTTTATCGGTTGGCCTGCGACGTCGACTGGAGCAATTCGTTCGGAGGATTGAACACATCGAGCTCGAAACCGATGACGGATTCTTCGACGCGTTCGTAGACGGTTGTCAGTTCAAACCGCTGCGTGAAGAACACCGGTCCAGGTCTCGTTAGCTCAGGATCGCCACCACCGACTGGAACAGGATGCGGATGAACATTCTCGAGGCGCTGAAAGAGCGGGTGCTGCTGGCCGACGGTGCCATCGGTACCGAACTGCAGAAGGCAGGGCTCGAGCCCGGCGGATGCGTCGAGCGCTGGAACATCGACCATCCGGAGCGCCTGCTGGCCATACAGCGTGCCTACGCGGAAGCCGGGTCCGACTGCATATCAACTAATACATTCGGTGCGAGCCGTATAACATTGCAAAGACACGGCTTAGACGACCAGCTTCAATCGATCAATGAGAATGCTGTCCGGATCGCCCGGCAGGCTCTCGGTGAGCGCCCTGGATTCGTCCTCGGTGACATCGGCCCCCTCGGCGGCCTGCTGGAGCCCTACGGAGACATCTCCGAGCATAGCGCGCGAGACGCCCTCACCGAGCAGGCGAGCGCCCTTGTCGAAGCTGGTGTAGATGCGGTGTTGACCGAGACGCAGACGAGCTTGGAGGAGCTCGGAATCGCCGTTGCGGCGGCGCGCGAGGTCGGCGCTCCCTGCATCATCGCTTCGGTCGCCTTCGACGTGATCCGCGAGGGCACGGAACTGCGGACGATGATGGGCGTGGACCCCGAAGGCGCCGCGCGCTTCATGTCAGACGCGGGCGTCGACGTGCTGGGCGTCAACTGCGGCGCGGGCGTCCACGCCAGCTGGACGGCTACGGCGCTACGGCTCTACCGAAGCGTGTGCGATCTGCCGACCCTGGCGCAGCCAAACGCCGGCCAGCCCGAACTCGAGAACCTGCAGGTCGTCTACAGGCAGGACCCGGACAGCATGGGCGACCAGGTAGAGGAAATCCTCGACGCCGGAGCCCGCATACTCGGAGGGTGTTGCGGTACGACGCCAGAGCACATTCGACGTTTCCGAATCGTCGTGGACAAGTGGAACGCGGACGGGACCTGAGTTGAACCAGGTGCGTGACGGCCCTACCGGAACCGCTTCTTGGCGCGATAGGCCGCGTCACCGAACTCGCGCATGAACCGCATTTCTTCGCTAGACAACGGCCCCACGCCCAAGGCGGAAAGATTCTCTTCTAATTGCTTCAAGTTGGACGGTGCGGTAAGACATACGTGGACATACGGACTCGACAGCACGAAACGATAGCACAATCCGGAGTCCGGTATGCGTCCGTCCTTTGGCCAGCCTGACGGCCGCTTCAGCAAGTATCGCCAGCCCGTTGCCGTATAGCTGACTAGGCCGGGGTTGTATTCCTCCAGGTGCGGGAAGATGTCCGTTTCCGCCCCGCGGTGCGCCGCATTATAGCGGATCATCGCGACATCTACCGCGCCCTCGCGGACGAGTCGGCCGGCGAACCTGCGGTCGTGCGAGGACAGCCCCATATGCCGGATCTTACCTTCGTCCTGCAGTTGGTAGAGCTCCTCTCGTGCACGAGGGGTGAAGTGCTTCTGTTTGGTGACGCCGAGAAACAGGAACACATCGATGTAGTCGGTGCGGAACTGGCGCAGCCTTTTCTCCACGGTGCGACGCACGCTGGGGTGGCCGACCAAGAGATTGTACGCCCCCGTGCAAAGGACGAACCGCTCTCGCTCGCTCTTGAACAAGTCTCTCAGCGTACGGACCATCTGTGTATCGAAGCCATACGCGAAGAAGAAGTTGATGCCCGCATCGATGGCTCTGTGAACCGTCTTCCTACCGGGACGATACGTCGCGGAAAGACCCAGCCTGTGCACCTCCAGGCCGGTGTTGCCCAGGGTCGTGTACGAGAAGTCGAAGCTCACGAAGCTGCCTCCCCGACGTTGGGCCGATCAGTAGCTCACGCCGTGGCCGCGGGGGATCCGCAGCCGTTGCGCTCTACAGGACCTCTTGGAAGGTCACGAACCAATCCGGGTTCACCCAGGCGGTAATCGGCTCGAAACCGCGCGAGGAAGACACTTCGGTGGGCTGGAACGCCACAAAGATCAGGCCGTTCCCCTTCTCCTCCACCTCGAACTCGACGAAAAGCTGACAGATGTTGCCGCCTCTGGCGTAGTGCCCGGTGTAGAGATTCTGACCGCTGCACGCCCAGTACCTCTTCCCTACCTCGAAGAAGTCGGAGGCTTGCGGCGCGCTTCGCAGATTCCCCGCGCCCACGACGGCCAGCATCATCAGCAGGGCGGCGAAGAATCCGCTGATGAATCCACCCGCAGTCTTCTCTCTCATGATCATCCTACCTCTCGGTGTCACGAATCGCACAAACGTAACAATACCAGTTACCAAGATACTAACTAGGGTTGCCCTCTGCATGGCCGCAAGCCGTTCACGAGTGGAGCGTGCGGGGACCTTCCCTTGGCGTTCTCCTGGATTCGATGTCCTAGCTGACGGGGCGGCGCGGAATCAGGCGGCGATCGGCGAGTATCTCCTTTATCGCCATGGTCTCGACAAACTCCGCCCCCAACGCGGACAGCATCAAAGCAAGCTCGGCGTCGATGACCTCGTAGAGCGCCCAGTGCCACGGCCCGGGCCACAGCTCTGCGTCATCCGGGATCATTCGGTAGTCGCAGAACACGTAGTCGGGCTTCAGATCGGTGACGCTCGTCTCCGCCTTGTCGCTCCATTCCTCGAGAACCAACCCGACGGCGTTCGCGCCGCTGGCTCGAGCATGCTCAACGGCCGCGCGATCGAACGAGATGACTACACAACGGGCAAGGGCCGGAGTGAGCGTGTCGAGGACGGTTTCGACCACGTGCTCGACGCCGAATCGTCGCACGCTCGCCCGCTTGATTTCCACGAAGGCCGTCACGTCCCGGTGCTCCTCCAGCAAGGACACGAACTCGCCGAGCAATGGGACGTTGACTCCCGTGAAGCGAGGCCCGAGACGCTCCGCCTCGTTCACCTCGACCTGCATGACGTCATCGAGCGTCATGTCGAGGACGATTCGCTCGTCGCCGGCCGTGCGCCACAGGTCCGAGTCGTGAAGGAGGACCGGGATTCCGTCGGCGGTCAGCTGCACGTCGCACTCGACATAGCGCGCCCCTGCTTCGATCGCCGCCCGGAAGCTGGGTAGGGTGTTCTCCGGATAGCGCAACGCGTAGCCTCGATGGGCTATCAGCTCCGGCGGCTTGATGTTGACGTTACTTGGAAGGTGGACCCGCTTCATGATCTTTCTCGGTTGGACTCAATAGTTGCTCGGCCAGAAGCTGACCGACAGCGCAACCGTGGCCCCCTCGCCGTTCACCACTCCCCAGCGCCCCACCGCTAGGTCCGCGTGGAACACGCCCAACTCGAGCCCGGCGCCTGCCGCAAGGGCCATTTGATCGAAATCGGTCGAGACGCCGGCTCTGAGTGGAAGGCGGCGCACCCAATAGAACTCGCCGCCGACCGCCAGCGAGCGCTCCCACAAGCTCCGCAACCGGCCACCCAGGTAGTCGCGATAGTCAAGGGACAGCGACACCT
>JBDHAS010000099.1:0-12173 GCA_039588015.1 Gemmatimonadota bacterium
AACGGGGCCGCGCGCTACGGAACGGGCCGACTGCACCAGCATCTGCAGATCGTAGCGGTCGGCGAAGCGCCACATGACCTGCCGGACGTCGTCTCCGGGCAACGTGCCGAGAACGGGCCGTTTCTCCGTATCCGCCTTCACCATACTCATACGACCGGGCCCCTTTCTCAGAGCGGGTCACTGGCAGAGCCTAGGATTCAGGAATAAGCGCTAAGAATATTGCCAAGTGCCTGATTCGCCAAGGTCTTTCGGCCTAGAGCCCAGCTTTACGCCGCGCCTGAACGCCCCGAAACGCCACAACCTCCTCAGCGGCGGGAACCGTTCATACCGAAACACTGGTTTGTATCGGGTACCGCACATGGAGGACAGCATATGGCACGTATCAGCGGAGAAATCCACATTCAGGCAGCGAAAGAGGAAGTGTGGGCAACGATCGCCGATCTGGGCGCGGTCCAAGGCTTCCATCCCGGCGTCTGCACATCCTACTACACATCGGAACGCAGGCAGGGTGTCGGCGCGAGCCGACATTGCGACCTGAAGCCATTCGGCTCCGTCGAGGAGCGCGCCACCGAGTGGAACGAAGGTGAATCGGTCACCTTGGAGATTTACGACGGCAAGAGTATGCCTCCGTTTAGGGCGGCGCACGGCAAGATGAGCGTCGAGAGTAACGGCGCCGGAACGATTGCCCGCCTGACACTGGAGTACGAGATGCGATATGGTCTCTTGGGTCGCGTAATGGACCGACTAATGGTCCGTTCACGTTTCGAGAGGATGGTGCCCGCCGTACTGGCTGGGCTCAAGCGGAAGATGGAGAATGGCACGGTGGTCAACTCAGCCAAGTGATCACCCCCAGCCCTCAGCGAAAGGAAATCATCGTGAACAGCGTTGGTATTTCAGCGGAATTCCCCTACGAGTCGCGCTTCGTCGAAGTACACGGTTCGAACCTGCACTACGTGGACGAAGGCTCCGGCGACCCTGTACTCTTTCTCCACGGGAACCCCACTTCGTCGTACCTGTGGCGGAACATCATGCCCCACGTGACGCCGCACAATAGGGCCATCGCACTGGACCTAATCGGCATGGGGAAGTCGGATAAGCCCGATATCGAATACGGCTTCTTCGACCACTACCGCTATGTCGAAGTGTTCATCGAGACGCTGGGCCTGCGGAACATCACACTCGTCGTTCACGACTGGGGTTCAGGATTGGGATTCCACTACGCGGCTGGGCACGAGGAAAACGTCAAAGGCATCGCCTTCATGGAACCCATAATGGCGCCCGTGCCAAGCTGGGCCGAGTTTCCGCAAGACTTCGTCGAGACATTCCAGGCCTTTCGGACCCCAGGCGTGGGTTGGGAGATGATCGTGGACCAGCACATGTTCGTCGAGCGGATCCTGCCGGGTGCGATCGTGCGTAGCCTGTCGGACGCGGAGATGGAACGCTATCGCGCACCTTACGTCGATCCGCCCAGCCGAAAGCCGCTCTGGCGCTGGCCCAACGAGTTGCCCATCGCCGGCGAGCCCGCCGACGTCGTCGCGGCGGTGGTGGCGTACAATCAGTGGTTGCAGGAGAGCGACATACCCAAGCTACTCTTTCACGCGACGCCTGGAGCGATCATGCCGGCGCAGATGGTGGATTGGTGCAGGAGCAGCCTGGGCAACCTGGAGACGGTCGACCTCGGTCAGGGCATTCACTTCCTGCAAGAGGATCACCCACACGAGATCGGCGCGTCGCTGGCGAGTTGGATGCGTCGACTCTAGCCGTCGTCTTCTAGTGCTCGGACACAGCAGTCGTGAGGCGTGGAAAGGGTCGGCGGGAGGATCCTCGCAGCGGACACCCCTGAAGCGCCCCTGCCCGTCCGTGATGGTCGCCTGTCCGGCGCGACGATTTCCGCGGGACATAGGAAGGGCACGACAGGGTCCTCGAACGGACATTTGGAGCGCCGCTGCCCGTCCACGATCGCCGCTCGTCCGGCGCGACATGAAGTGAGGGGCCCTGTCGTGCCCGACCGAACCACGCGACATGAAGCGAGAGGGTCCACAGGCCCGGCCCCCTGCTCATATGTTATCAGCTGTGGTTGACTACTACGTATCGTCGTCGGGCAGATCGACGTGAGTCGTGTGCTCGCAGCAATCGAGCATCATCTCGAGTCGTTCCGGGCTGAACCCGATCACGAAATCCTTGCCATGAGCGACGACCGGCACGCCGACGCCGCCGGTTAGCGCTCGCCATTCCCGCAGTTGGAATACGTCCTTGGTGATGTCCGCTTCTTCGAACTCGCAGCCATGTTCCCTCAGCCAATCCTTGACGAGGTTGCAGTAGGGTCAAGTAGGCGTAGTGTAAACCTTAATGTTTGCCATCGGCGGATCCTCCAGGGCCGGCATCAGGGCCGCACAGTATGTTGATACTTCGATGAGTCTGCCCGCCCATTATGGCGACGTCAAGAGCGATGGATTTCGAACCGTTTCCTAGGCAGCGCGAGGCGATCGAGGCGCCGTTGGGCCCAGTGCTGGTGCTCGCGGGCCCCGGCGCTGGGAAGACGTACTGCCTCATTCGCAGGGTCGAGCACGTCATCGAGTCGGGGCTCTTCGCTCCGGAGCGAATCTGCGCCGTCACCTTCACCAACAAGGCGGCGGAAGAAGTGACGGCACGCCTGCACAGGCGGCTCGGCGACCGTGCGGACAAGATCACTCGGGGCACCCTGCACGCGCTCTGTCTTGGCATTCTCCGCGACCACCCGCGCGAGATCGGCCTGACCCGCGGCTTCGGGGTTGCAGACGAGAACTACCAGCGGCTGCTGCTGCGGCGCTTGAGCGTCTACCCCGAGCGGCGGCGCAACCAACTGCTGAACCTCTTCGGTCGCCGCCGACTGCAGGGCTACGAGCTCACCGAAGGCGACGACGCCATTTACGACAGCTACATCTCGCTGCTACGCGAGAAGAACCTGGTCGACTTCGACGACATCATCGCGCTGACCGACGACCTCTTCCGCCGGCGTCCGGACATCGCCGACGAGACTGCAGCCCACTGGGGCTACGTTCTGGTGGACGAGTTTCAGGACCTGGACGCGGCGCAGTACTCGATACTTAAACGGCTGGCCGAAGGGCACCGCAACATCTTCGCGGTCGGTGACGACGAGCAATCGATCTTCTCGTGGCGCGGTTCCGACCCCAGAATCCTCTGGCGCTTTCAGACCGACTTCGGCATCGCCGAGCCCGTCATTCTCGACCGCAACTGGCGCTGCAGCCGTCAGATCTTCGAGGTCGCCCGCCGCCTCATGCGGGAGAATCCCGAGCTGTTTCGCAAGCGGATCGTAGCCGAACGGGATTCCGAGTTCGATGTTGAGGCGTACGTCTTCCGGGACGAGGAGCAGGAAGCGGCCTGGATCCTCCAACACTTGCAGGCGGACCGGGCGGCAGCGAGCATCGATTGGGGCGACTACGCGCTGCTCTATCGGAAGCACAACGTCGGGGACCATCTGGAAAAGCGACTCGTCGCGGCCGGCGTGCCGTGCCGTTTGGCGCGAGGCCGGTCCCTGCTCGACGATCCGGTGATCGCCTACGTGGTTACTTCCTTGCGCGTCGTCAACGCTCCCGACGACCCGGTCGCCGTAGAAGCCTTCGCCGAACGGATGCTCCCGGAGAACCTCGTCGCAGAAGTCCGTACCCTGGCCTCGTCGCGCGAGACCGAGATGCTCGATGCATTCCGCCTCTACGGGCGCCGCCATCATCCCGATCATCCCGATACGAAGAAGGCCTGGCGCTTCGTCTACCATGTGGAGAACCTGCGCGCGCTCCACGAGTCGCACGACTCGCTGGGCGGCCTGGTGGAGGAACTGCTCTCGCAGCGCGTTCGGCCGTACGAGAACCGGCTCGAAGAGCACTACGACGAGCTGGAAGACCCAGAGCAGTACGCCGGCGCCCGCGAGCTGGCCGAGCGACTGACGACCGCCATCCGCAAAGGCGGCAAGATCTACGTCGAGCCGCGCGGCGGTGCTGAGATCGGCCTCAAGGGCATGCTGATCGCAGTGGATATACCGGGCTCCATCCACTACCTCCGCGAAGACAGCGAGCCACGCCCGCACGACGTCGTGTTGAGCGCCGATGCCGGCGACGAACACGCCACGCCGACGAAGCTGTTCAAGGCGCTGCAGCTGATCCACAGCAGCGACTTCGGAGACGTGCTGACCGATTACGTTGCCTTCGACCTCGAGACGACGGATATCGACCCGTCAACCTGTGAGATCATCGAGTTGGGCGCGGCGAGAGTCCGTGACGGCACCGTGGCGGAGACCTTTCACACGCTGTTGCGCTGCGAGGGACCCATCGCGCCCGGCGCGCGCGAGGTCCACGGCTATGAAGAAGCCGACCTTCGCGATGCCCCACGACTCGCTGAAATATGGCCCCGCTTCCGCGCGTTTGTCGGCCATGACGTCCTCGTCGCGCACAACGCTCACCGATTCGATGTGCCGGTGCTGCGACGAGCCGTGGGACACCTCGACGACACACAGGATCTGGTGTTCTTCGACACGCTCCCGTTGGCCCGCTCGCTGTTCCGAGAAAGTGCAAAGCTCGAGAACCTGGCCGAACGCTTCAGTATCTCGATCGAGCGTGCCCATCACGCCCTGGACGATGCCGTGGCGCTCGCCAAAGTCTTCTCTGCACTCAATCGCCAAAAGCGGGTGCGCGCGCGCAAAGCGGCGCTCGTCAACATCCTCGACCATCTGGGCCTTGCTTTGGCGCTCGAACCACGGAGCAGGCTCAGCGACGAAGACCGACTGCTGCTCGAGTTGGCCAGAGCCTACACGCTGGGCCGCTACAGCGACTGCCTCGAGTTCTACGCAACGGATCGCCAACGCGAGTGTTTGAACGCTCCCGAGCTGGAGGATGTGATCTCGCGACTGGGTGGCCGCAAGGTGATGGAGCGCATCCGCGCGGAGCGGAGCCCCGCCGAACGCTACCCATCCGCGGTGGCACGCCTACAGTCACTCATCGATGTGAGCCACGCGGAGACGCTCGACGAGAGCATCCAATTGTTCCTCGAAAGGGTGGCGCTATCTACGTCCGAGGGCGTCGAGGCGGACCCGCACCGCGTGAATTTGCTCACCCTACACTCGACAAAAGGCCTGGAGTTCTCGCGCGTCTACATAGTGGGCGTCGAGGACTACCAGATACCCGGCTACTATCCTGTCGTCGACAATCGAACCGAAGAGATCGAGGAGGCGCGACGGTTGCTCTACGTCGGCATGACCCGGGCGAAAGACCGATTGAGCCTGACCCGGACCGATCGGCGCCGCGGCAAAGACTCCGGAGGCAACCTGTTTCTCGACGAGATCGAGTTGACGCCCAGCAGAGCCTGATGCGCACGAGCAGCATTCGAGAGCCCCGAACACAACGGTCGTGCTCGGGGCTCTCGAGTCCTCCGCAACTTCTGCCTACTGCTTGCTACCTAGCGGGAGGATATAACCGGCCCTGAACATCAGCGTGCGGTTCTTGGCGCTGAGGTCCGGATCATCCGGATCGTCGTTCACGTTCCTCAAGCCAAGGTCGTAGGCAACGCCCAGTGTTATTTCACCACGACCCGCTTCGATCCCGAGTCCGCCGCCGAGTAGCAGCCCGTAGTCGGTCCGCTTACGCCCGATCGACACCTCCTCCGAGTCACAGTCCGCCTTGGTCGAGACGCCCTGAAGCGTGCCCGAGAGCGTGCAACTGACCTCGAACGCGATAGTGGGGCCCGCGTAGAGATGGACCGTCGTCCGCTCCACCTGCGTCGGGATCGTGACTTTGGCCAACAGTGGTAGCTCGATGTACGAAATGTTCACGTCGGCATCGGTTCCCACATCTTGGCCGACCAACCCTTTCTGGGAGTAGAGCACCTCCAGCTGAAGGGCGAACATCTCGTCAAGGCCAAGAGCAGCCAGGCCACCAACATTGAAACCGACATTGCGCTTGATGTCGAAGTCCTGCTCTTGGCTGAAACCGATCTCCGCGCTGTTGACGCCGCCGACGATGCCCACCGATACCTCTTGTGCGAATGCGGTATTCGCAACGGCGATGCCGAGTGCCACGATCGCCAGCGCAATTGCTAATCTTAACATGAGCAATCTTCCTTTCTTCGGTTCCTTATTTCTTCCCGTTCGTTGTACCCTTCCCGCTGCCACGTCATCGATTACCATGAGTCCTCCTTGCCTGCCGTGATGGCTGTCGGCTGCCCCTTTGACGGATTTCACGGGTAGCCTAGTTTTGTGAGAAGAACCATAGGCAGACGGCGTTTTCTGGCCGTTTTCTAGGCGTTATCCGGCGACTCAGGCATGGGAAAGGGCACGCACACAGCCAAATGACGCGCTTCCGTGCGTTCGGCACGGCCGAACTGAAGGGACCGGAGGGGAACGAACTCCTCTCGATCCTGAGCCGACCCAAGCTGCTGGCGCTGCTGACTTACCTGGCAGCCAATACCGTGCGGGGCTTTCAGCGCCGGGACACGTTGATCGGGCTTCTGTGGACGGAGGCAGATCAGGACCGCGCCCGAAGCGCCTTGCGGCAGTCACTGTTCCATTTGCGACGCGCATTGGGTGAGGAGGTCCTGGTCGGACGGGGTGAAGAAGAGGTCGGACTCCTCGAGGAGCGGTTCAGCTGCGACGTAGTCGCGTTCGAGAATGCCCTGACGGCCGGTAAACGGCGGGAGGCGCTCGAGCTCTACCGGGGTGACCTGCTAGAAGGCTTCTATCTGCCCGACGCACCCGAGTTCGAGCGCTGGCTAGACGAGCGCCGCACAGAGCTACGCCGTCAGGCCGCGAGCGCCGCGTGGTCGCTGGCCGAGCAAGCCGGGACCGAGGGAGACGCCGCCGCGGCCGCCGACTGGTCCCGCCGCGCGTTGAGCCTGGCGCCCCTCGATGAGGCTCTGGTGCGCCGGGTCCTCACGCTCCTCGATCAACTGGGCGACCGGTCCGGCGCCGCCCGCGAGTACGAGGTGTTTGCCGACAGACTGAACGCGCAACTGGAACTCGAGCCGGCGCCCGAGACGCAGCAGCTCATAGAGACCATTCGCTCTCGCGGTAGGATTGACGCCGGACTTCAAACGGCGAGGAACGGCGACGCGCCGAGCCCGGCTTCAGCCGGAGCCGTAGAGCGCCGCGCAGGTGGGACGCCGGAGGCGCGCGAACGGGTGATCGCCGTTCCACGATCGAGAGCTTTCCGACTCGGAATGGCCGCTGGAGCAGGCCTCGTCATCACCGTCGGCGCACTCTGGGCCTTCTACGGAACCGGCCGGGGCCGCGAACTCGATCCGGGGCGCGTTGTCGTCGCCGTATTCGAGAACCAGACCGGCGATCCCGATCTCGATCCCCTGGGCCGCATGGCCACTGACTGGCTCGCCGAGGGCTTACGACAGATCGGACTGGTCCAGGTCGTACCACCCGAGGCGTCCATGCGTCCTGTGCCGCAGGCAGATGCGCCGCGTGGCAACGTTCGCGATCCCCTTCAGGCGCTTGCCGCCCTGACCGGTGCCGGCAGGGTCGTGTCCGGCTCGATCTACCTGGCAGGCGATTCGGTGCAAATCGACGCGCGCGTAACGGACGCCAACCAGCGACGCGTCATGCTCAGCATCGAGCCAGTCCGCGGCCCGCGCCACGATCCGACGATCGCGGTGGAGCACCTGCGCCAGCGCTTGGTTGGCGGTTTCGCATCGCTACTCGACGACAGAATCGTCAGACAGGTCGACGTGATCCGGCAACCGCCAACGTACGAAGCATACAAGCTCTTCGTGAAGGGGCAGGATCTGTACGACCGCGGACACAATCCCGGACAAAGCCACTATTTTGACGAGGCGCAGCGCCTCTTCGTTCAAGCGGTGGCACTGGATTCGACGCTCGTCGGTGCGTACGTGCGAGCAGCGTGGTGTGCCTCGAATGCCGGGCGACTCGCCGAAGCCGATTCGTTGGCGCAGATCGCGAATCGCTACCGCGACCGGTTGGCTCCCTTCTCCGAGGCCCGGCTCGACATGCTGCGCGCGGAACTCGAGGGCGACCGCCTTGCAGCGCTGCAAGCAGCACGCAAGCAGATGCAAACGCCGCTGGACCCAGCCTCGCGTGCTTTGTGGGTGAACTATCCGCGGGAGGCCATACGGATTCTAGAGGACACTGAGGAGTATGCCACGTATCTCGGTTCTGCCGGCGATGAAGGCATAGAACAGCTCTACTGGCAATTCCTAGCATCCGGATATCACCTGCTCGGAGAACACAAACGCGAACTCAAGACCACGCAAAAGGCACGCGACCGGTACCCGACGTCGCTCGCCATGCTAGGGATCCAGCTGCGGGCGCTGGCCGCGCTGGGACGCACCGATCAGGTGACGGATCTCCTTGACGAGAACCTCTCTATCACGCCCGAACCCGGGTTAATACTGCTTCCTCCACGCACCGGCTTCGCGCCCGCCATGATCTTTCGGATTGCGGCCGTGGAGCTGCGAGCACACGGATACCCGGAGGCCGGCCTGGCAGCATCGGAGCGAGAGATCGACTGGTACTTGTCTCGACCATCCGAGGAAACCTCGACGCCGCGTGGTCGCGCCGCTCTGGCCGAAGCCTACTACGTAGGGGAGCGCTGGGAGGAGGCGAGATCGCTCTACGAGGCGCTGGCCGAGGAGTCCCCGAGCAACATCCACCATAGGGGTTACCTCGGTGTTCTGGCCGCTCGACGTGGTGACCGGACAGAGGCTATGCGTATCGCCGCCGAGCTGAAAGGCATGGCCGATCGCTACGATTTCGGGCGCGAAGCGTACTGGCAGGCGTGCATCGCGTCACAACTCGGTGACATGGAGCGGGCAATGGTGTTACTTCGCGAGGCCTATGCTCAGGGAAAGGCCTACGACCTGCTACCGCACGTCGATCCAGATCTCGATCCCATGCGCGATTTCCAACCGTTCAAGGATTTTCTCGAACCGAAGGGCTGATCTGAGAACCATCGCCGAGGCTCCCTTCCGTCTGGCGGCCAACCCGCAAGCCGATCGCTCAGCTCCCTACGGTGCGGCCGAGAGCCGAATCCTGAGCCACACCGCATGCGAAGCGGCGCGAGCGGCGGTATGCACTTGGGCCGGCTACAGCCCTACGCCGCTCCGCTCGCTGGACGGGATCGCCCAACGGGAAGGCCTCGATGCGATTTGGTACAAGGACGAGTCGAGCCGCTTTGGCCTGGACTCGTTCAAGGCGCTGGGCGGAGCGTACGGCGTGCAGAAGCTCCTTCAGCGACTGATCAGCGAACGGACCGCCGCAACCGAAGTCAGCGTGCAGGACCTCATAGACCGGCGTTACCAGGAGACCGCGTCTGGGGTGACCGTGACCTGTGCGACGGCGGGCAACCACGGCCGCTCCGTCGCCTGGGGCGCTCAGTTGTTCGGTTGCAAGTGCGTGATCTACCTACCCGCCGTGACAAGTCACCAAAGGGAAGCCGCGATCGCTTCCTACGGTGCTGAAATCGTCCGGACCTCGACGAACTACGACGACGCCGTTCGCCGCTGCGACCAAGACGCGAGTCGCCTTGGACGCTTCGTCGTTTCCGACACCTCGTACCCGGGCTACCTGGAGATCCCGCGTGACGTCATGCAGGGCTACACCGTCATGGCCGCCGAGATCGTCGAGCAGCTGCCCGCGTGTGCGCGGCCGACTCACCTGTTCGTGCAGGCCGGCGTCGGCGGCCTGGCCGCGGCGATGATCGCTCACTTGTGGGAAGCCTGGGGGGTCGAGCGCCCGCTGACGGTCGTAGTCGAGCCCGATTCCGCCGACCCCGTCTTTCGGAGCGCAACGGCAGGGCGACCCACACCCGTGCCCGGCGACTACCACACCATCATGGCCGGGCTCGCCGCGGGAGAGATCTCCCTTCTGGCCTGGGAGATCCTGCAGCGGAGCGCCGACTACGTCATTGCGATCCCCGACTCCGCCGCCGAAGCAACGATGCGCTTGCTGGCCGACGGCGTGGAAGCAGACCCGCGCATCGTGGCCGGCGAGTCGGCCGTCGCCGGACTCGCGGCGGGTCTGCTCGCGCTACAAGACAGAGAGGCTCGCGCGGCATTGCACCTAGGTTCTGGCACGCGCCTGCTGGTGATCGGCACCGAGGGCGCAACAGACCCTGACAGCTACTTTCGCATCGTCGGGCGTCACGCCGAGGAGATCGCCACACCCGCTTAGACTCTAGCGCCGCCGACTGCGCGCTCCTACGAGGTGAAGAGCTCGCCTTCCCTCATCAGTGGAAGAACAGATACGCGATGAAGATGGCGGCAACGATTCCGGCGAAATCCGCTATCAACCCGCAGGTCACGGCATGCCGCGTCTTCCGCACGCCGACCGACCCGAAGTAGAGCGCGATGATGTAGAACGTCGTATCGGTGGACCCCTGGAACGTGGACGCCAACCGGCCCACGAACGAGTCCGCCCCGTGAGCCTGCATGGCGTCGACCATCATCCCTCGCGCGCCGGAGCCACTTAGCGGTTTCATGAGCGCGGTGGGAAGGGCTTCGATGAAGTCGGTGTTGACACCGAGAGCGCCGACGGCGCTGCCGATTCCCGCGACCAGGAAATCCATCGCCCCCGATGCGCGGAAGACGCCGATGGCGACGAGTATGGCCACCAGATAGGGGATGATCTTGATGACGACCGGGAATCCTTCCTTCGCCCCTTCGATGAACGCCTCATAGACGTTCACCCGGCGGATCACAGCCAGCGCGATGAAGGCGGCGATGACGCCGAAGAGCAATACGTTGGCGACCAAGTTCGACACCGTCTCGACCTGCGCCTGGGGAAGCCGCGTGAAGTACCAGATGGTCGCAGCCACGACACCGATCAGACCGCCCAAGTAAGCGAGTACCACCCTGTCGAACAGGTTGATGCGCTGCACGATTGCGACCGTGATCAAACCCGCTAGCGTGGAAAAGAACGTGGCCAACAGAATGGGAATGAAGATGTCCGTGGGGTTGGCCGCGCCCATCTGGGCGCGATAGACCATGATGCTGATGGGTATCAGCGTCAGGCCCGAGGTGTTGAGCACGAGGAACATGATCTGGGCGTTGGACGCCGTGTCCTCCTCGGGGTTCAGCTCCTGCAGCTCCTGCATCGCCTTGAGCCCCAGCGGCGTCGCCGCGTTGTCGAGGCCGAGCATGTTGGCGGCGAAATTCATGATCATCGAGCCGTGAACAGGATGGTCCCGCGGGATCTCGGGAAACAGCCGGTTGAAGAACGGCCGCACCACCTTGGCAAGCGCGTTGATCACACCACCCTTCTCCCCGACCCGCATCAGCCCCAGCCATAGAGTCAGCACGCCGGTCAAGCCAAGCGAGATTTCGAAACCGACCCTGGCCATCTCGAACGTGCTGTTGACCATGGTCGTGAAAATTTCCGTATCCTGCAGGAAGATCAGCCGGACCAGTCCCACAACCAGGGCAATCAAGAAGAACGCGACCCAGATGTAGTTGAGAACCATTAGAGCTCACCTTGTCGTTGGCCCGCGGGGCTGTGGACGGGCTGATCCGAGTCGTGCATTCACAGGTCCGTGCCTGCGAGCACCTCGACAAGCACGGGCACATGTTCGCGCATCAATGAATCCGTATCCGTGAGAGGAAACTCATATGTGATCACCGCGATGTCCTGATCGGCGCCCCAAGAACCGAAGGAGCCGGGCGTGGGATAGCCGACGTCCTCCACCAACGGCAAGCCGGTCTCCCTTGCCAACCACTGGCCCAAGGGGCTCCGTCTCGGATCGTCGATGCAGGCCAACGGGGAGTGGAGCGCGATGACGGTCGCCGGCTTCAGCTCGTCGATCAGTCCAATGAGAGCCTGGGTTTCCGGCTCGGAACCCGGATGTGGGCCCGGGCTCAACAGCACGTCCCTTGGGTCTTCCATGGTGGAGCGGTGTGCTACCGGGTCCGGCTGCCAGTCACGCGCTGGAAAGTTGCGGTTCAACTCAACGCCGCGCGCATTGCCCCGCGTCCCGCGGACCAAGCCGTCCGGGTTGGCGGCCAGGACTGCGGCGCAATGCGGGCTCGGCTCGGACAAGCAGCGTAAGGCACGAGAGAGCGCGAACGTCGTTTCCGGCTCTTCGCCGTGGATGGCAGCGAACATCAGAAGTCGACAGGAGCCTCGGGGACGCCAGACTTCCAGCGGGATCCCGAGATGGGAGCGTCCGTAC
>JBDHAS010000100.1:0-14651 GCA_039588015.1 Gemmatimonadota bacterium
GGCGCCACCGAAGACGCGTCTCCCGAGAAGCTCGACGCCATCATCGACACCACGCCGGTATGGAAACCTGTGGTCGAAGCCATGAGTAACCTCGAGCCCGGTGGGCGCCTCGTGATAAACGCCATCCGCAAGGAGGATACGGACAAGGATTACCTCCTCGAGCTCGACTACTCTACCCACCTATGGGAGGAGAAGGAGATCAAGAGCGTCGCCAACGTAGCCAGAAGAGACGCCGCCGAGTTTTTGCACCTCGCGGCGGAGATGGGAATCAAGCCGGAGGTTCAGGAGTACTCGTTGGAAGATGCGAACAGGGCTCTGGTCGAGCTCAAGACTCGCAAGATCCGAGGAGCCAAGGTCCTGCGAATAGCCTAGCCGACAACCTACCGCGAGTCCCCCCAAGCGTTGGGCAGGCTATCTGCATAGCCCGCGAACCGTGCCGCGAGTCTTGCGGTGGTCACGGGCGCTGTGCATGCTCCTAGCATGTCTAGCGAGGCCGACGTCGAGTTCTTCCGACTTCAGCAGGCCCTGGCAGGGCGTTACTCGCTCGAGCGGGAACTCGGTCGCGGTGGAATGGGAATCGTCTACCTCGCGCGGGAGGTCAGCCTCGACCGTCCGGTAGCGCTCAAGTCATTGCCGCCGCACCTGGCGGCGCATCCAGGAGCTCGCGAGCGGTTCTTGCAAGAAGCGCGAACGGCAGCCCGCCTATCGCACCCCAACATCGTTCCTATCTTCGCCGTCGATGAGGTCGACGACTTCGTCTTCATCGCCATGGCCTTCGTCGAGGGGGAGACGCTGGGCGAGCGCATCAGGACGCGAGGGCCGAGGCCGCCCTCCGAGGTCACGCGAATACTTCGCGAAGTCGCCTGGGCCCTTGGCTACGCTCACGCGCAGGGCGTCGTTCACCGCGACGTGAAGCCCGACAACATCCTGCTCGAGTCCGGGAGCGGTCGCGCGCTGGTGGCCGACTTCGGCATCGCCAGCGTGGCCGAAAGCGCGGATCGGGAGGATGACAGGCGGATCTCGGGTACGGCGGAGTTCATGAGCCCCGAGCAAGCCCAAGGCGAGTCGGTAGGACCGGCATCCGACACGTACTCGCTCGGCGTGGTAGGCTACTACTCGTTGAGCGGGAAATTCCCCTTCGAAGGATCCACGCCTTCCGTGATTCTGGCCAAGCACATCAGCGAGAGTCCACAGCCCGTGGCTTCGGCCGCTCAAGGCGTGCCCAGCAGGCTCGCGTGGGCGATCGATCGTTGTCTCGCCAAGGATCCGGCGCATCGCTTCGCCGGAGACGACCAGTAGCGCTGCGGCTCTTCGTCAAGCGCGAAGGTCGTATCGGACCCGGGGGCGTCCTGCTGTACCTGTGGGTACTGGGCGCGATCTCGATGATGGTGGGACAGATCGCCGGTCTTGCCGGGCTGGGGAGCGCAGCAGGGTGGGGCATATTTTTTGGCGGGCTCACGTTCGTTCCCGCCGGCATCATCTTGAACCGAGCGCGCCGCCTGCTCAAGTCCGGCTACGGCCATGAAGAGCTCGCGGTGGCCTTCAAGGCAGAGGTTGACCGGGCGAAAGAGGAAGGCGCTTTCGAGTACGGGCACAAGCCATCTCTCTACGAGCGCGTCGTCCGCATGATATCGGCCGGCGGTCTGAGCGTCGCGGCTCTCTCGGCAATCGGACTGGCTGTGATTCCGGGAAGCGGCCCCGAAGCGCTCGTGACGACCCTCGCCTCCTCGCTGACTATTGGCCTTGGCGGCAGCACGCTAGCCTTGCTGCGTCTGCAGCGGCGCCGCGGCATCGACGCTCAACTGCGGAGCTGGATCTGGAAGTCGCGCTTGGGTAGGTGGGTCTTTGACATCGCTGGCCTGGGCCTGGGGCGAGTCCAGGGCACGGGCGCCGCAACGTATCGGCCAACCGAACTGGCGATCGGCATGGCCGCAGACCGGTTATTCGAGGACCTGCCTCGCGAACTGCGTCGAGCGCTGAGTGACCTACCCGATGTCGTGCGAAAGCTCGAGAGCGACGCTCAGAAGATGCGGCTTCGCGTTGATGAACTGAACGGGGTCTTGGCGGAGGTGGGAAGCGTCCGACCGGAGAGCCGAGCCCTGCGGGATGCGCTGCCAGCCGACGGCTCAGATGTGACCGAGCAGCGCGACAAGCTGAAGGAAGATCTGCTAGCGGCCCGCGACGCGACCCAGGGGCGCCTGGCCAGTGCGGTCGCGGCGCTGGAGACGATCAGGCTCGGCCTTCTCCGTATGCAGGGTGGTGCTGGGAGCATTGAGAGCCTCACCGACGACCTCGCGGCTGCGCGAGACGTCGCCGACGACATCGATCGGCTGCAGGACGGTCAGAGAGAAGTGCGATCGATCCTGGAAGGCGAGCCCTGAGTGCGGCGCGTAGTTAGTCAGTCCGTTCTCCCGAGTCCTTCCAATTCCACCACTTGAGCAGCTCCGGATCGTGGTCATCGTGGCTGGCGAAGTAGACCGCGCAGCGAAAGACGTAGAGAACACACCTGTCAATATGGGCGCCTCGGCGCTCACAGAGTTGTTCGTATAGATGCTCGGGGTCGGCATCTCTGAGATCTTCCACACGGTCAACCCCAAGATCGTGAAGATCGACCGAGATACTTTCACCAACGCCCGGTATACGCTGTAGCTCCTTGAGCTGTGGAACGGCAGTCAAGACGGTCCTCCTCTTTTCGATGTTTCGCCTTTCAACCGGTAGTCGCTCAAACGCCCTCGACCAATATCAGCCTACTCTCCGCCGACGCCCGCCGAATCACCTTCGCTGCCTCGTAGGTGTCCGCCGACCACCACTGCTTGGCCTGCTCGGCGCTTGGAAACTCGAGCACGACTACGCGCTCCGGCACCCAGTCTCCCTCCAGCGTCTCAGCGGCTCCGCCGCGCACCACGTACCTTCCCCCGTGCGCTGCCACCGTCGGAGCGGCGAGACGCTTGTACTCCTCGTACTGTACCGGATCGTTCACCCGAATATCCGCGATAACATACGCTGCCATTGGGAACCCTCCCTCATGAGGTCAGTCTGGTCATCGACAACTAAGAGGAAAGGTGCCTACCGGGGGTCGCCCTGCCAAGCCGGGTGAACGGCTCGCTCTTTCGCGATTGCGGGACCGCTTTTCCCACAGGCGGACACCGACAAGGCGGGTGGCACGTTCAAGTGCAAATCAATCAACAACTTAGCGCCGCGGTTGCTGGCATGAGCCTTGCCCTCCGCACGATAGACCCGGAACCCGGCTGGCGACCGAGAAGAAGCCGCTTCTAGGAGGAGGCACGGATGAGCAACTCGTGGGGCGACCTCAAGTACAGCCTGCGCATTCTGGGCAGAAACCCTGCGTTCGCGGCTGTGGCCATCATCACGCTCGCGCTTGGGATCGGTGCAAACACGGCGATATTCTCAGTCGTCAACAGCATTCTATTTCGCCCGTTGCCGTTTCCAGACTCTGAGCGGCTGATGGTGCTCTGCGAGCAGAACCCATCAGTAGAGGGGTTCTGCATCGCCTCACCGCCCAACGTCGAGGACTGGGCTCGCCAGAGCGAAGCGTTCGAGGAGTTCGGAGTCGGAAGAGACTGGCCGTTCATCCTGAAGCGTGAGAGCGGGAGCGAAGGGGTGAATGGCGGCATCGCTACACCGAGCTTCTTCCAAGTCTTGGGCCTCCGGCCACAACTCGGTCGTCTGTTTCTACCCGAGGACCAACAACTAGGACGCAACAACGTAGCGGTGCTGACCGACGCCCTTTGGCGCGGGCGTTTCGGCGGGGATCCGAGTATCGTCGGGCGCAACATCTCGCTCGACAACAAGGACTTCACGGTCGTAGGGATTCTGCCTGCCGGCGTGGAGATCCCGCGCCTCGAATGGATCGAAATCTGGACGCCGCTCCACATCGATCCGACGGCAGAACAGCATCGCCACTGGCGAGGGTTCAAGGCCTACGGGCGCCTGGCCGCGGGTGCGACACTGGTTGAGGCGCGCGACGAGATGAACGTGATCGGGCGTCGCCTGGGCGAGGCGTACCCGGCCACGAACGAGGGCTGGATCATTTCCATCACTCCGCTCCGCGATCACGTCGTCGGATCGATCCGGGGCACGCTGCTGATATTCCTGGGAGCGATGGGCTTCGTGCTGCTGATCGGATGCGCCAACGTCGCCAACCTGTTGCTCGCGCGGGCGACCGAACGCCGCAGAGAGTTCGCGGTACGCGCCGCGATCGGTGCGGGCCGCTCGCGACTGGTTCGCCTGCTCCTCACCGAGAGCCTCCTACTGGCGCTTCTTGCCGGTGCAATCGGAATGCTCGTGTCGCTGTGGGCGGTGGACGTGTTCGTGGGATTGGCACCGGCAGGAATCCCGAGACTCGACGAAGTGGGCATAGACATCTCGGTCCTGGCGTTTGCAACGCTACTATCGATCGCAACCTGCGCCGTATTCGGACTCGCTCCGGCCGTTCATGCTAGCAGGCTCGACCTCAACGAGTCGCTCAAGGAGGGCGACCAGCGCTCGCCCGGCCGCTCAGGCGTTCGGCTCCGTTCTATCCTCGTGGTCAGCGAGGTCGCTCTCGCACTGGTTCTACTGATCGGAGCGGGATTGCTCACGCGAAGCTTCGTACAGCTGTTGCGGTGGCAACCCGGCTTCGACGAGAGCAACCTGATGGTAACGTGGTTGCTGGCCTCGGACGGCAAGTACTCAGATGGTTTTCAAGTCGCAGGCCTGTTCGAGCTCGCGACGCAAGAGGTGCAAGCGGTGCCAGCAGTAGTCTCGGTGGGTGCCGCCTCGGCAGGGCCGCTGTTCGGAGGAATCGAACCCGACGAGTTCACAATCGCCGGACGCCCGACCCCAGAGCCCGGCCAGTTTCCGGTGGCGCGTCGCTACGATGTAGGGCCGAGCTACTTCCGCACGCTCGGGATTCCGCTTCTCAAGGGCCGTCATTTCTCCGACGCCGACTCACGCGGCGCTCCTCCGGTGGCGATCATCAATGAGACAATGGCGAACCGCTACTTCCCGAATGAGGATCCCATCGGTCAGCAGGTGACCATGCTTCGCGGGCCCATGACCATCGTCGGCGTGGTGGCGGACATCCAGCCGTTCCGGGCGGGCGACCCGATCGATCCGGAAATCTACTGGCCGTACAAACAGCGACCACGCTACGCGACCTACCTGCTGATACGAACGGCGTCCGATCCGGCCGGCACGATTCGCCCGATCGAGGCGCGCCTGAAGGCGCTCGACCCCGACATGGAGATCTCTTCGTTCAGGACGCTGGAGGAATTGATCGGCCGGCAACTCGTACGACCGCGGTTCAACATGCTACTGATCGGTGTCTTCGCGTCGGTGGCTCTGGTGCTTGCCGCGATTGGGATCTACGGCGTGATCTCCTACTCCGTTGCGCAGCGCACGCGCGAAATCGGTATCCGCGTGGCGCTAGGCGCCGAAGAGAGAGACATCCTGAAGGCGGTCGTAGGTCGCGGAATGGCGCTGACGCTCACTGGGGTCGCCATCGGTCTTGCGGGAGCCTTCGGGGTCACTCGTGTGCTGTCCAGCATGCTGGTCGGAGTAAGCTCCACAGACCCCCTCACATTCGTAGCGATCGCGACGCTGCTCGCCCTAGTGGCACTGGCCGCTTGCTACGTACCCGCACGCAGAGCCACGCGCGTGGATGCCATGGTCGCCCTGCGCTCCGAATAGACCGAGCGGAGACCGGCGTTGAGGCATGAGGCACCACATGCCAGCAGAACAGAGCGACGTCTCCGAGTTTCTGTAGCTGAACGGCAGTCAGGGCTGCCCATCGTTCGCTCGCGCGAAGGACGCCGAAGGCTGTGCCCACACCGCAACGTCGGATAGCGATAGTTGGTCGGGATATCGTTTGCTTGCCAGCAACACACAGCCCATAATGAAATGCTAAGTGCGATTGGCTGAGGGAGTGGGCGAATAACTCTCGCGAGGACGGGAGACCTCGGCCGTGGCAGTAGCCCACATACCCGCCTGCCAAGCGTACTGGACCGCAGTCCGGCTCAGTCGTCCTATTGCTGTTCATCCCACTGAGGACAAGCCCCTTCCCATACGTCTGCGTGTTCTCTTCTCTCGCTGCCAGTCCAATCAGCCCGTTCCTTTTCACACTCACGTACCTGGAGCGACTCGACCTCTAGGCCGATTAGGAGGTTCGCCACCATGAGGCTCAAGACTCTTCCCGTCCTATGTACGGTAGTGCTTGCCATCGCCGTGTGGGGTTGTGACCGATCGCCGACCGTCCCGGACGGTACGGCCAGCGGACGAGAGCAGATCAGGAAGCCGCTCTTCAACCACGGGTTCCCGCCGCCCTACGCCTACTCAGTTGATGTGAACAACTACCATCTGACGCTGGCCGACGGCGGGTGGCACGAGGGGAACAAGCCACTGCAGGGGGGATTCTATAACGGGAGCTCGGTGCTATACGCAGGCGGCCTCGCCTACGGCAACGGTGAGAAATCCGTCTTCTTCTACGATCCACGAGCAGCGGCCGCCAGCTTCAAGGGGACCTGGCCACCGGACTATCGGCAAGTTGTTGACGAGTCCGAGGGGCCTTTTGCGGATCATCAGACCCTGAGCGTGATGCTCGAAGCTGTCGACGACGCGTTTCAGTCACGCGTTCCCCTCGGACTCGTCACGGCCCGCGAGACCTTCGCGTACATCGATCCTCCGGACGATGACTACATCATCATCAAGTACACGCTCAACAATTTCACCAACAAGAACGTGACCGGTTTGTATCTCGGTCAGGGGTTAGATGTCGACGCGGGCTCGCTCGCCGGTGACGATATCGTGCAGTACGACGCGCAGCACAAGCTGGCGTTCGTCAGGTCGAACACGCACGACGTGGTCTCGGGTCACCTAATGCTGGCCGGCGACGTGTCAAGTTACCGGTGGTGGCGCCTCGGCCGAGATCCATGGTGGCTGGCCGATTGGTTCGCGCTGCTCAGCGGAGGCATCGGGAACCCCGATCCCGGGGCCCCGAGAGATGTCCGCCACCTCCTGGCCGACGGCCCCGTCACGATACCGGCAGGAGGCTCGAAGGTCATCGCCTTCGCGCTTGTCGCTGGCGACGACGTGGCAGACCTGTACGCGAACGCCGCGGCGGCGGAGGCGAAGTGGACATCGCTGGAGGATGCCGCGAGGGGCCCATACCAGACACCTTTGAGCGACCTGTCGATCGTTCCAAGCGTCATCAACCTTGCTGCCCCGGGTGTCTTCAGCGTGCTGTTCGAGTTCAAATCGGCTGCCGATGCAGCCAAGTTCGATATCGGGGGCTGGGTCGGCGTGGTCTGCAGCGGCGCGCGCCCATTTCGTGCCGGCGAGGTGCACGGCCGGAAGGTACGCGCCTTTTTCCACAATGCTGAACTCTCCGCGAGGCTTAGACCAGGTGAGCCGATCGTCTGCGACGGCAGGCTGTCGGACGAGACGCGTTACTTCGGAGCGGACAACCCGAAGTTGATGCGCGTCATCGTTCCGTTTACGCAGCTGACCTTCAGCCCCGCCGACGACGTGGATCCAAGCTGGTCGCCCGACGGGAAGTCGATCGTCTTCGCCTCAGATCGCGGCAACGCCCCGGGCGATTACGTCATCTGGCGCATGGATATCGAGGCGGGCGAGGGAAGCGCCGTGCCGTTACCAGCAGCCGGCGGAAGGGACCCGGATTGGTCCCCGGACGGTTCGACGATCCTGTACGGAGGCGGGAATATTTTCGCGATTCCAGCCGACGGAGGTAGCCCGACCCAGCTGACCATCCCCGAGATGGGTCCAAGCTGGGACCCGCGGTATTCGCCGGATGGGACCGAGATCGTATTCCGGCGGTCTCCTCCGCCCAATGGGAATACCGAGATTTGGAAGATGACCGCGGCCGGCGAGGTGTCCGGGCCGCCTGCGGTTCCGCTCGCCACTGCCGGCGATATGAACCACCGTCCCGAATGGTCCCCGGACGGCGAGTGGATCTACTTCGTGTCGGGTGATCCGCGGCCTGGACGCTTCGGCATCTACTCGGTCGACGCGTCAGTCGGGGAACCCGCGACGTTGATCACCGGCGAGGAGATGTTCTGGGAACACTATGATCAGCCAGCCCCATCGCCGGATGGGCGGAGAGTGGCGTTCTTCTCCGCCGGGACATCCTTCGTGAACATCATCTTGCACGACCTTCGGACAGGTACGCACAGCGCGGTGATCACGGATCCGCCGCTGACCGGATGGCCTTTCGTGAACCTGGAGTACTCACCCGACGGAAAGAAGCTTCTCTTCGCCTCGGGGCACGATATCTACGTGGCAGATATCTCCAAGCTGAAGTAGAGAGCCCTTCAAGCCAGCTCCACGAATCACAGCCCCACCTCCGGTCAGCGGACGCCGGGGGTGGGGACTCTCATTGAGAAGCGCAGAATCAGTGTCGGACCCAGACCGGTGCTGGGCGAGGTCCTGCCAGGTACAGGAAACGCGGCGCTTCCAGTTGTCTCTTGCCGCAGCACACTAGCAGCCGTACTAATCCCGCACCGCATGCTTCACCGAAAGAAGAGCTCTCTGAATCTGATACCCCGCGAGATGGGGCAGCAGGTTTACGGGCTCCACGCTCCGAATAGATCGAGCTGAGACAGCGGACCGCGACCCAGACCCGAAGAACGGCGGGGCCACGTGTCGCTAACCGGGCCGCCTCACGTGCAACGGCCGACGCCTTGCTTTTGACCTGATACGTCTCCATGTTGGGCAAACGATTATTATTATCAATAACACAGATGCGCCTCATTCTCGCGAGCCGGTTGAACGTCCCGGGCTCTGAGATCTGTCGCAGTTAAGGTGCTACGCAGACTTCCGGTCATCTCGAGTCAACAGAAGGCTGAGTAAATAGCGGCGTCAGGCACCGGAGCCGCCTTCCTCTGGTCGACCAGCGACGCCACGCTTCTGACATAGTCCACTGCCTTTGCAGGGGGGGTTGCATGGGTACAACGACGAAGGCGGCGTTCCGCGCGTTTGGCGCGAGTTCTGCAGTCATCTTCTTCGCTGCGTGCACGCAGGAGCAGCAGCCGTTCGAGCCTGACGCCAGAGCCAACTTGCCGCAAGCGAGCGGTGCTGAGGTTCGCGTCGCTCGCGTCATCGAGCCCGACCAACTCGGCCTTGCCAACCCCGCCGGCCTCGCTTTCTCGCCCGGCTCCGGCACGCTGCTGCTCGTGACGCGTACGCCCGGCACGCCTCCTGGTTCGGCTACCGACATCGAACTGATTACCCTGGACGAGGACCCGGCCGGTACCGTCCGCATAGCGGCCGCCGTCACCGATCCCATCAACATGGCCTTCGACGGCAACGCCAACCGCTTGCTTGTCTTTAACTCCGCGAACAGCCAATTGATCGAGATCCTGGCGCGACCCGACGGCAGCCTGGATCCGCAGACGCTCAGGCGGATCGATGCCGGGAGCTGGGGCCTCGAGAATCCTCAGGGCTTGACCGTCGATCCGGCCAGCGGACGGCTCTTCATCCTGGACGCCGCTGGGCCGAAGATCGTCGGAGTCGAACCGGATCCTCAACTGGGCTTTGAAAGGACGATCGTCTCCGAGATCGAACTGGCCTGGGCCGGTTCGTCCGATCTCCGGGGCCTCGCCCTCGATCCGACGGATGGGCACCTCTACGTCCTGGACTCCTCTGCGCATGCGCTCTACGAGCTGACCGAGACGGGTGAAGTCGTCGCGACCCGCGACCTGTCCCGGTTCGATTTCCATAACCCGCAGGGGATGACCTTCGGTCCGAGTGGAGACAGCACGGACGACCCCTTCGCGATGAGCCTGTACGTCGCCGATAGCGGCTCCGGTCGCGGTGCGGGTAGCAGCTTCGCTGAAATCGGGCACATCACCGAGCTGTCCTTTGACCTGCCCCCGGCAACGCCCGTGGCGCTCTTCGCCCCGGAGGTGGCGACTTTGGTTCGAACCACCGAAACATCGCAGTTCAACCCGCCGAGCCCCGATGCCGCTGGTATCACTTACTTAGCCTTTGCGGACCATCTTCTGATCAGTGATTCCGAAGTCAATGAGATGAGGATCTTCGAAGATGTGAATCTGTTCGAGATTACCCGGGCTGGTAACGTTCGCAAAACCGGCAATACCTTGGTATACCAGTTGAGTCACAAAGAGCCGACCGGCACCGCCTATAACCCGGCCAACGAGCACGTCTTTATTTCCAACGACGATCAAGACCGGATATATGAGGTGGACCGCGGTCCAGACGACGTGTACGGTACAACCGATGACATAGTCACATATTTTGATACCGACCCTTTTCAAAGTGGTGATCCGGAAGGCGTTGCCTTTGGCGGAGGAGACTTATTCATCGTTGATGGAGTAAACAGAGAGGTATACCGGGTCGATCCCGGCAACAACGGCGTATTCGATGGCAAGCCCCCGGGAGGCGACGATGTGGTCACCAGTTTCGACACCAATTCTCTTGGTATAGATGACCCCGAAGGCATTGCCTATGATTCGGACATCGGTCACCTCTACATCGTTGGCAAACCAGCTGACATGCTGTTCCATGTCACAACCAGCGGGTCGTTGGTGCGGACGATCGATATTTCTGCAACGAATGCAGACAAGCCTGCGGGGTTGGCGTACGCGCCGAGCAGTGTGAATCCCGCTCAGATGAATGTGTACATCGTGGATCGGGGGGTCGATAACAACTCGGACTCCAACGAGAACGATGGCAAGATGTATGAAGTCTCGTTCCAGCCTGATAATGCTCCGACGGTGACGATCACGGCGCCGGCGAACGGGTCGACGTTCCAGCAAGGTGACAACATCACGTTTACCGGCACGGCCAGCGATGCCAAGGATGGTGACCTAACGGGAAGTCTCACGTGGACCTCAAGCATAGACGGGAGCATCGGCCCCCCCAGCGGCGGCGGGTCGTTCTCGACGAGCAGCCTCTCGCTGGGCAACCACACGATCACGGCGTCCGTGACCAACAGTGATGGGTTACAGGGTTCGAACGCGTTCATGCTGACGGTGAATCCTGAAGGACTATTTGCGGTAGAAGAACGTGTGGCAGCGAACGCTGACGATGCCGAAGAATCGACTTCCGGGAACGTGTCGCTTGGGAGCAGTGATCTGGAGTTGGTCAAAGACCAAACGGTGGGCATTCGTTTCAACGCAGTCAGCATCCCGCCAGGGGTGACGATTCACAACGCCTATATCCAGTTCCAGGCGGATGAGACCCACTTAGAAACCACGTCGCTCACCATTGAGGGAGAGGCGATCGACGATGCTCCGACGTTTACTACTTCCAATGGCAACATCTCATTGAGAGAAACGACGCCGACCTCGGTGTCGTGGTCACCGGTGCCGTGGACGACGGTAGGTGAAGCCGGCGCAAATCAGCGCACCCCCAATATCGCTTCTGTCATTCAAGATATAGTGGGTCGGCAGGGATGGCAGAGTGGCAACTCCCTGGTGATCATCATCACCGGCACGGGCACACGAACCGCGGAGTCGTACAACGGCGACCAGGCCGGGGCACCTCTACTCCATGTGGACTATTTGGTTGGATCGAGTACCGCCCCTACCGCGAGCTTTGACTGGGCGGCGACGGACCTGGCTGTCGACTTCACCGACACGAGCAGCGATCCTAACGGCACGGTCGTGGGATGGAACTGGGATTTCGGCGACGGCGGCACTTCGACGCAGCAGAATCCGTCGCACACCTACGCGGCGGCGGGCAGCCACACGGTCACGCTGACGGTAACCGACAACGACGGGGAAACGGGAACGACTACACAGGCGGTCACGGTGTCGGCGTCCAACCTAGCGCCTTCGGCCGACTTCACCAGGGCGGCAACGGACTTGACCGTCGACTTCACCGACACGAGCAACGATCCCGATGGCACGATCGTTGGGTGGAGCTGGGACTTCGGTGACGGTAACACCTCGACTCAGCAGAACCCGTCGCACACCTACGCGGCGGCGGGCGACTACACGGTCACGCTGACGGTGACCGACAACGACGGAGAGACGGGGACGGCGACACAGACGGTGTCGGTGTCAGCATCGAACCAGGCGCCGACGGCAAACTTCACCCGGTCGGCGATGGCCCTGACGGTCGACTTCACCGATACCAGCATGGACCCCGACGGGACGATCGTGGGGTGGAACTGGGACTTTGGGGACGGTGCCACCTCGACACAGCAGAACCCGTCTCACACCTACGCCGCGGCGGGCAACTACACGGTCACGCTGACGGTGACCGACGACGAGGGAGCCACCGATACGACGACGCAAACGGTGAGCGTGGCATCGGGTACGGGTGACGTGATCTACATCACGTCCACCGGCAATGGCACCGCGGGCAACGTGAGCTTCAAAGACGAGGACATCCTCGCCTACGACGGCGACGCCGACACCTGGTCCGTTTACTTTGACGGCAGCGACGTCGGCCTGGACGGCTCCAACACACGGGACGTCCGTGCCATCCATCTACTCGCGAATGGCGACATCCTGCTGAGCATCCACGGGCAAGCGACCCTCCCGGACGTGGGGAGCGTGGACGCCTCGGACATCGTGCGCTTCAGCGGCTCTACCGGCCCCAACACAAGCGGAACGTTCTCGCTCTATTTCAGAGGCGCTAACGTCGGTCTGGACGGTGAGGAGATTGACGCGATCGGCTTCGCGCCCGACGGCCGGTTGGTGGTCAGCATGGATGGCTCGTTTAGCGTGCCCGGGATATCCGGAAAAGACGAGGATCTGATCGCCCTCGATCCAGGCGGGTCGAGCTGGTCGATGTACTTCGATGGCTCGGATGTGGGTCTCGCCGACTCGTCGGACGAGGATGTCACTGGCGTCTGGATCGATGACATCACAGGCGACATCTACCTGACCACCAAGCGCGCGTTTGCAGTCCCGGGCGCCAGCGGCGACGAGTCGGCCATCTTTGTCTGCACACCCCACGCGCTGGGGTCGCCAACGTCGTGCAGCTTCACGTCGTACTGGGCCGGCTCGGAGCGCGGCCTGACGAGGAACGTGGCCGGGATCTACATCGCCAAGCCAACTCCGTGATAGGGTACCTCCGATTCGGCCGGCACGGGCAGCTCTGGCGCGTCATCGTAGGCCTAGCACTGAGCGCTACTCGAGCAGCGCCTGGAAGCGCGGGTGCGCAGTTGGTAAGGGAAGGCGCACAAAGTTCGCTATCCTTCTTTGCACAGTTGGAAAGCCCCGCCAGGAAAGACCCTGGCCTGGGGGTGGGTTCGCCTTTTGGCATGGAAGGCGAACGGTCGGAGGGCCCGCCTAGCCGCTGCTCCGACCGAGACGTCACTTCGTAGCGGACGTACGCCGCCCGTCGCCAACACGAGTCGTCATCGTTGATGTGCTCCCGAATGCGACGGTTCAAGTCGTCGCTCCGCCCGATGTAGATGGTTGAGCGGCTGAGGTTGGCGAGCTCGTATACGCCCTCCTGCTTCGGAACAGAGGCCACCTGCACAGAGGTGAGGCTGTTCCAAGCTGCTACGATGCTCACAAAGACTCCCTGCCAGAGGACAGCCACCCAGGCCCCTCAAGCCCACCACAGCTTCCGACGCTGAACGTGTCCGTCCAGTCGGAACTTGATCTCGGCGTGGTTCATTTCTTCCCTCGCTTCTTGGCCCGATGGTAGAGGCCCACGTTGGCAGGGCACAGCTTCTCGATGTCGCTGTGCTCGAGGATGTAGGTCCCTCCGATGGATCGAGCCGACCGAATGCGCTTATCATTGATGCGGGCCATCAGCCACTTCCTGCCAACACCGAACTCGCGCAGAACGGCCTTCAATAGGATGGGTGGTCCTTTATCCCGTGCTCGTTCCTCCGCTGGCGCTTCATAGCCATCGTTCTATCCTCCTGGTTTCTTCGGTGTATATTCGGGAGTGGATCCGTATAATTAAGACCATGGGGCGAATGAGGGAATGGGGGTGAACAAGGGGGATTCCAGCTGGGGGAGCGAATGGGCTCGGTTTGGGCTCGGCGCTTATGAGCGTGGAGAGGATGTGAAGCCCGTAAGTCGTATATTCAAAAAGTGCCCGGGGAGGGACTCGAACCCTCAAGAGCCGACGGCCATCGGATCTCGAGCCCCTCTCCGGCCGTGCGATCGCGCTACCTGGCCCGGCCGAGATAGCGGAGGAAGTCGTTGTCGGTGCTCAAGACCAGCACCGTCTGCTCATCTAGGGTCTCCTTCAACACCTCCATCGTCTTGACGAAGCGGTAGAACTCCGGGTCGGCGTTGTAGGCCGCGGCGTAGATGTCCGCCGCCTCGGCATCGGCCTGGCCTGCGATCTCTTCGGAACGGAACTGCTCGGCGATCCGCGTCCGCTCGGAGATCATCCGGGCATATACCTCCAGGCGGACCTCCTCGACGTAGTTGATCCGCTTGAACCGGAAGTCGAGGATCTCGATCCCCAGATCCGACGTGCGCATCTGTGCCGCCGCCAGCACCTCCGCCTCGAGCGCACCCCTTCCCTGCTCGATCCGGTCCTCCCTCTCGGTCTCGCTCTCTCCGGCGATCTCCTCAGCGATCTCCTCGGAGATGGCGAACTCCCGGTTGCTGCTCCGGACCACCTCGATGAGGTCGTGCTTGGCGATCACGTTGCGGGTCTCGCCGTCGAGGATGTCGTCGAGCCGGGACTGAGCA
>JBDHAS010000101.1:0-14537 GCA_039588015.1 Gemmatimonadota bacterium
CCCGATCCTGCGCACCCCGGACTCGATCATCCCGGCCGTGATCATTCGCTCAAGGGCGTGAAGGTCCCTGAGCATCGACCGCGTGAACGAACGGATCGCCTCCGGCTCGCGCTCACTCTTGGCGCCCTGACCCATCGCTGGCCGTCCTTCCGGTGCCTAAAGGGATGGCGTGCGGCGGAGAGCGGCAGGGCAGGCCGACTCCGCCCAGCGTGGATGCGGTAACCCCAAACTAGGGCGTCGGCGAGCGTAAGGAAACCAACGCCCAAAAAACTGCCGCATACTCACCGCCATGAGAATCCCCTTGCCTCTGTATCCCCACTAACAAAACCCAAGCCGTTGCAGGGCGCCCGGAAGTCAGCGTACAGCACAGCCTACGACACGCGAGCCCTGCAATGACTCGCCGCTACACGCGGCAGAGAGACCACGGCGAAAACGCCGCGGCGTTGGACGAGATCATGTTTCCCTCAGGGGCGGACGAAGCTGCAGAACACGGCTGGCACCATTTGCTGAAAAATCCAGTCCTTTCGCCGCTTTCCCCGAGATCTTCCAACACGCTCAGTGTGCAAAGATGGGAGATTCTCGGGTGAACTTCGCACACATCTTAGCACACTTGATCTGAGGCTCTATCAGTGCACAAATGGTCTCCCGAGGGGGACGGGACCCCTACTCGCAACCCACCAGCAGCCCCCTTTGCCCGCATCTGTCGGCCCTTTCTGTTGAGTTACGGCACAGTCGCGGCACAGTGGACGTTTGTGGTTTCCTCACGCCGGCTAGGAGGTTGCACATCCGGGCCCGGCGCGCTTAGAATAGAGGCCCTTCCCGGCCGTTCCGCACCCAAGCACACTCACCGTATGCAATCGAACGCGGAGTTCATTGAGCTGCAGGAGGCGCTGGCGGGCCGCTACTCCATCGAAGGCGAGTTGGGCCGCGGCGGCATGGGGATCGTCTACCTGGCCCGGGAGGTGAGCCTCGACCGGCTGGTCGCGCTCAAGGTTCTACCGCCGCACCTTGCAGCTCAGCCGGCGGCGCGCGAGCGATTCCCGCACGAAGCTCGCATCGCGGCGAAGCTGTCTCACCCCAACATCGTCCCGATCCATGCCGTCGACGAGGTGGGCGACTTCGTCTTCTTCGCCATGGCCTATGTCGAGGGCGAGACGCTGGGCGCGCGGATCCGCGAGCGCGGGCCGCGGCCGCCATCGGAAGTCGCGCGAGTCCTGCGCGAGGTCGCCTGGGCGCTGGCCCACGCCCACGCGCAGGGCGTGGTCCACCGCGACATCAAGCCGGACAACATCTTGCTTGAGAGCAGTTCCGGCCGCGCGCTGGTGGCCGACTTCGGGATCGCCAGTGCCGTGGAAGCGGCGCAGACCAGAGCCTCCGACACGGTATCGGGGACGGTCGAGTTCATGAGCCCGGAGCAGGCGCTGGGCAAACCGCTGGGGCCGGCGTGCGACATCTACGCGCTGGGCATCGTCGGCTTCTATGCTCTCAGCGAGCGCTTCCCCTTCCAGGGATCGACGAAGGCGGCGACCCTCGCCCAGCACATCAGCGACCCAGCTCCACCCGTCGCCTCCATCACTCGCGGCGTCCCCGGCAAGCTGGCGCGGGCGATCGATCGCTGCCTGGCCAAGCGGCCGGAGGATCGGTTCGAGAACGCGCAGGAACTGGCGGACGTGTTGGGCCAGTCGCTGGGCGTGCGCCGCGAGATACCGGTGCCGCTGCGCGTCTTCATCAAGCGCGCCCGTCGCGTCGGCTTCGCCGGCGTGATTGCGGGCTCCGTGCTCCTGGCCGCCGCCGTCGGAGCCCTGGCGGCCTTGCTCACGCCCGCAGGGCTACGCGCGCTGATCGGCTGGGGCGCCTTCGCGCTCGGAGTTACCGTCGCGCCCGCCGGATTTGTCTTCGCCAGGATCCGCGGGCTGCTGAAGCTGGGATCCCAACACCGCGACCTGGTCGCCGCGCTCGAAGCCGACCTCGACCGGCACCAGGAGGAGTTGGCGTTCGAGCTGGCGGCGAAGTCGGCGCGCTACGTGAAGACGGTCAGCATCACCTTTGCCACCTCGGCCGCCGTCGTAGCCCTCTGGATCGTTGTCGAGAACTTCCCGCGCTTGCTGCCGCTTTCCACTAACGCCGGATCTCTCTTTTCCGCTATCGCCACTTTGGCGGCAGTCATGGCGATCTTGTCCGGCGCGCTCGGCATGGTGGCTATTGGCCGGGCGCTGCAGCGCCGCGACGTCGATGGCAGGCTGCGCGCCCGGTACTGGAAGTCGTCAGTCGGACGCTGGATCTTTCGCGTCGCCGGGGCCGGCCTCAATCGACGGTCGGTGACCGGCTCCGCCACCTACCGGCCCACCGAGTTCGCCATCGGCCTCGAGGCTGACCGCCTGTTCGACGAGCTGCCCCGCACCATCCGAGGGCGGTTGGCCGGGTTGCCCGAAGTGGTCCGCAAGCTGGAGGACGACGCCCAGCAGATGCGCGGCCGGGTCGAAGAGCTGAACGAGGTGTTGGCGCGCGTCCGCGTCGATCGCTCCGCGGCCAGCGCCCTCAAGCAGGCCCCCGCGCCGGACACCGAGGCCGAGATCGCGCAGCGCCAGGAGAAGTTGGAGCAGGACATCCTCGGCTCGGCCACCGTCGAGAGCCTGACCGGCGACCTCGCGGCCGCGCGCGATGTCGCGGCCGACGCCGCTCGACTGCTCGAGGCTCAAAAGGAGGTGGAGCAGCTGCTGAAGGTGAAAGATGAGTAGATGCAGCGCCGGCAGAACCGTTTCGCGTTTCAAGCTTCGCCAGCAACCTTGCGACCAGGTGGTCCTACAGCAACCCCGGGTTCGTGCCCTTTCAGCCAGACAATGTTCTCATCAGGATCGAATTCGATCCACGCGCAGGGATACGATGGACCATGCCCTGAATTGACAACGCAGACATCCTTCCAGTGTTTCTTCCCATCGATTACAGTCAGAAGCTCAAATCCTTTGCTCTCCCACTCATCGAGTATAACTGCGAGATCGTGTTGATTCATGCACCCATCTCGGAAGAGATGACCGTCTTGCCAGGTTGTATCCGTGACTAAGGAGAACTGACTCTCAAAGACGTCTTCGCCGAGTTTCTCCCGAATTTTCTTCACCGGAACAATCACATTGCAGAATTCAAGCTTAATCGCCATGTCAATCTCCACTGATCGAGGCTCAGCAGGACGTAGAGCGACTGCTGAGCGTGAAGGATGAATAGGTGAGCGTGCCCGGCGACTAACCTTCTGCCCACCCGGGTCAGCGATCGGCCTCGACCAGGAAGAGCCCCGTCCACTCGCCGTGATGCCAGGTGATGCCGCCGATCACCGTCCGGTTCTCGGCGAGAAAGAGGCGATAGCGGTCGAGCCCCAGGATCGCGTTCGGATCAGCCTTCTCGTAGCCGTCCATGAGAAGGACGCCGGACGCCGGGTCGAACGTGCCCCTGACATACTCGATCCCAGTGAGCCCGATTTTCGAGCGCTCCTCTTTCCGCGGGGATTGCTCGAGCGTCCAGGTGATCTGCCCCTGCACGCCGTAGTCGGCCCCCATCTCGAGGCGCATCGCGGCCGCGTAGGAGTAGCCCTCGGGCGCGACCCAGAATCCGGACCAGCTGCCGGCGACGCTGGCCGCGCCGGCGGCCTGAGCGGGCTTCTCGGTCTGTGCGGCAGCGGCCCGGGGAAGGACGAGGAAGAGCGGGGCCCAGAGGAGCGGCAACAGATGTGTGGCTCGGCATCGAGGTAACATACGGTGGTCTCCTGCAGAAGAGTGATGGGGCGGGAGGCTGTCGATACACTCGCCACGGCGCTGCGGTTCCGTGATCGCGGAGGGCCGGTGGATAACGTCGCGGCGCAGGGCCCTCCAGTACGAGCACACCCTCACAGCGAGTGAGAACAGAGAGGGGCACCATCCTCTGGCGCCGCATAACGTTGCGTGGATGACCGGGGTGGGGCTCGCGTTGAAGGCGCCGGAAACGGCGCCTTCATACCGAACACCGCGAGCCGTGCGAGCGGTGTGAGACTCCACCCACGACCTGCGGATTAAAAGGGCACGTTCTGGCGCCAGCCAGCGCCAGTGAGCGCCAAACTATGCGGGTTTTCGAGGGTTGGACGCTGACCAGCGCCAGCCAGCGCTGGTGGGCGCTGTCGCGAGTTGTAGACCTATTGAGACCTTCCTTCACCACTTACTGCTCAGCTAACGGTTGATACTCAGCAAGGTCCCTCTTCCGTGGATGCTTGCGGTCGCGCTTACTACCACCTCACCGTAAGCCTGAAGTCCGTAAGAGGCAGCCTACAAGAAGCACCCTCAACAAACTTTGTGACGTGATATGGGTTCCTTTTGTTGTGCAAAAACTTATGGATATGGACGTACGACCCCCCCTCGTGGGTGGTAAACGTTATCTCATTGGTCCCCTCGTTTCGTATCGGATTTGAACCGATTACAATGCGGTACGTATATTTCCCATCCTTCTCCCCAAATGGGTCCACAATATAGAAATGGAGAAGCGTAGGGTTCTCGTCGCCAAACTGGAACCTAAACAAGCCATTCAGCGGCTCGTCCCGGGCCTGAAGACCTTCGCCGACATCAGGGTCGAGTAGCCATTTCCGGACGATTGGGCATTCGCCCGGATCCGCTGCCTCGGGGTCATTCATGGCATCGAGATCTGCCTGTGAGAACGCCAGCGTCAGTCGGAAGTTGTACTTCTCTAGAGTCACGTCGCTGCCCGCTGCCGTGCGCGACACCTCCTCGAGCGCTGATCGAAGATTGTGGTGGTCCAACAAGTCCTCCGGGTCCTCCGGCCCCGGCTCCCAGAAGTCGACTTCCGCGGTCGTCGCATTTCCCCTGATCTTTTCGAACACCTCGAACATCTCGGTGCCGATCCCCTTTTTCCGGCTCGACGTCGTCACCTCTACGTCATAGACGTCGACCTGCGCGTCCGCCCCGATCGTGATGTTGGCGATCAACTTCCTCGGGTTCAGATAGCGCGTCGAGTTCGTCCGCACCTTCTCTGTCGGCACCCCGCTCAGCGTCAGCTCGACCGTGGAGCCGTCGTCGAAACCGGAGCCCTGGATTTCCACGTCCAGCGTTGTGTCCTGCGGAGCACCGGCGGGGTCGGTACCGGTTACCTCCGGATCCTGTGATCCAGGCTTCGCGAGTTGGACGCCGGTGACTTCGGGCCCGGTGGCGGCCTCGTCATGACAGCCGCCCATCGCGACGGCGGCCAAGATCCCGGCGAACAAGAAGACGATCAGGCCTCGACGCTGTCTCATGACGCTGCTCCTTGCTGGGGGGCGCACGACTGCCCCTTCTCTAACGTGGAACGGACGCTGCCGCCGATATTGCGCCGCCGGTCAGTCTCCCACCGCTTCCGCTGATCCGATAGGCCGCCCAGTGGAAAGGAGAACGGTATGCCGGGTCGACAAGCATGCGCCGCTGCGCCCGAGCCAGCGCCACTTCCGGATCGGAAGAGCGAAGTTCCTTGTAGAACGCCGTCGCGAAGTCCGAAGCGCTTCGATCCTCCACCCGCCACAACGTCGCCACCACGTTGTCCGCACCGGCGTAAAGGAAGGCCTGGGCAAGCATCACATAGTCCTCGCCGGCGGCGTAGCTGCTCGACCCGGCGGCGCCGACTCCGGTCTCGCACCCGGAGAGGAAGACGAGGGGACTCTCGATCGCGAGGCCGAGAAGTTCGTGGACCTCCAGTCGCCCATCGTCCTCGGTGTCGGCGCCGACGCCGGGAACCAACTCGATGCGAGAGAACATCGGCGCTCCCGTATTCAGCACCGCGTGGCTTGCCACGTGAACGACACTGCCTCCTCCCAGAGCATCACGGACAGCGCTTTCGCTAGCGTGCCCGCCGATCCGCTCTCTCGCATCCGGTAGCGCGGTATGGAACGCCTCCAGTTCCGCCCGCGTCCCTGGCAACTCGTCCGGAAACGGCGCGAACCCCTGAGGTGACACGGCTGCGATCTCAGCGCGCTCACCGTCCCGAGCTCTGAGCACAGGTAGAGCCGCTGCGTTGGGGACGCTGAGCACCGAGTAGTCTTCGATCAGATAACGGCCGCGTTCCTCGTCGCGAAGCGCCGCGAAGGGCAAGTACGTGAGCTCACGGTGCGGCACGATCACCAGCCGACGCACGCCGGCCAGCGCGCCAGAGTCGACCGCGGGCCTGATGAGATCCTGGTGCAGGCGCGCGAGCACCGGCCCGCCATCTCCCTTCCTGTCGTCGGGCCGAGCCGACAGCTCCCGGGCAATGCGGACGCGAGCGGCGAGCGTCGGCGCGGAGATATCCAGCGGGAAACCGCTAACACGCTCGCGTCGCACGACGAACAGGAACAAACGTTCTTCGGCGACGAGGTATTCAATGAGTGCTTCATCGGGGCTCAACGCCGCCCGAACCTCGGCAACGCTCACCGATCGCGTGCCGAGTACAGTTGCGCCCTCCGGATCGATCTCGGCGACTCGCACCAGCACGGCTTCGTATTCAGAGCGCGTGCGCTGCAGCTCGTTCAGCAGGAATGACTCCTCCTTGGGATCGCGCTCGCCCGGCGCGAGTTCTTCGAGCTCGTCCAGCCGAGTAACCAGTTCGTTGATTCGGAGGAGCAGCTCTTCGCCCTCGGCGTACTCACCGACGAGGCGGCGGGCTTGGCCTCGCTCACCGCTCGCGGCAGAGATATGCTCCACCAGAGCGCGCCCCCGAGCGGCGTCGGACACCTGGAACGCCTCTTCCTCTCTTCCCGCCGCCAGCAGGATACCGACGAGATCGCCATAGACCCGGTTCTTTTGGGCCAAGTACCTCGTTCTTAGATAGCCGGAGTGGAGGTCTTGTCTCACGCGCTCCACCGCCGCCACCGCCCTCCGACCTTTGTCTATGGCCTGGTCGGACGACCCAAGCTGCGCGTAGGCCCGGGCTTTGAGCGCGTGGGCTTCGGCCTGAGCGTCGTAGCGAGCAGCAGCGAACTCACGATCCGCCGCCTCCAATATGCGCAACACTTCGCTCGACTCACCCATGCGCTCCGCGATACGCGCTTCGCTGATCGCCAGCGCGACGCGCACGGAGCGTGCATCGAGTCGCGCCGCAAGTTCTCGCGCACTGTTTAACTGCTCCCTGGCTTCTGCCCACCTCCCCGCCTCGGCCTCGATCTCTGCCAATAGAAGCAGATCGAGGAATTCCTCGAGCGGGGCACCGATGCCACGATGGATGCGAACACCTTCTCGAACCTTCGTTTCCGCCAGCGAAAGGTCGTCGAGCTCGAGGTGGATTTGAGCCTCGTTCCGCAGGTCGGCGCCTGTCTCGTAATCCAGACCGAGCTCGTCGTTGATCGCCCGCGCCTCGGCGTAGACGGCCAGAGCCCGCCGAGTGTTGCCGAGGTCGCGATGCAGGCCTGCCAGTAGCTCCAGATTGCTCGCCTCGTCCTGCCGCAGCCCCTGAGCCCGTGATAAAGCCAGAGCGCTGTCCAGGTACGCCAACGCTCGGCTCGGGTCACCCAAGTCGGTGTACGCGCCGGAGAGCTGCCCGAAGGCGTTCTGCAAGCCGGTGACGTAGTCGATGGAAACATAAAGGCGGCGAGCTTGCTCGAGATGCTCGATAGCCGCTGTGGGATCACCGATCAGAATCTCCAGGGCGGCGAGGTTGTTATGGGCGTTCCCTTCGATGCGCGCATCGCCGAGGGCCTTACCTCCCGCGATAGCCGCCTCAAATCCCCTTCGCGCATCGGTGAATCGCCCGAGGTCCTGGTTCACCAACGCCAAATTGCCCGCCACGCTCGCCAGCGCTCGCTCGTCTCCACTGGCGCGCGCCGCCTGCACCGCCTCTTCGAAGAGAGATACCGCATCAGAGAGCCGCGACTCGATCCAGGCCAGCAACCCCAGCGCGTTGTAGGATCTAAAGAGCTGATCGTTGAGGCCCGCGGCCAGTTTGAGATCGAGCGCCGCCTCGCCCAGACGCCGTGCCTCCTCGTACTCGCCGAGCCTCCAGGCAGCGAGGCCGAGCCAAGTGAGCACCCGTGCCTCGACCGAAGTGTCTGCCCGGAGCTGCGCCGCTGCGAGGACACCTGCAAAGACAACTTTTGCGCTGTCGAACTCGCCACTCCAGTACAGCTCCTCGGCCAACGCCAAGTCAGAATCAAGCGGCGACGAGGACGCGAAGGTCCCCGGATCGTCGGACACCCGATCCGCCTCGGAGCAGCCCGATAGCGCCAGTAGCGCAGCTACAGCGCAGAACAGCGCCGTGCCGTCCCGTCTCAGCCTTGTGCAGTAAATGAGTGCACCCCCGAGCTGGCGTGCCGTCCGTCTTCGAGCAGCCCGTCTACGTACCAGTGGTAGAGTGAAGCGTGCTCCAGTGCGACCGTATCAGGCAGCGAAGCGACCGTGTCAGTCGTGGCCAGGGTCCAGATCACGCTGCCCTCATCGTCGGTCAACGTCAGTTGATACGAGGCTTCGGAGCCGCCGGCATGCCAGATGAAGGCGACGTCAGCTGGGCTCACTGTGCTTTCGTCCGCCGGAGCGAGGACACGGATGTCAACGCTGCCCTCGCGGCCCGCGATTGATTCCGGTCCGCGGAAGCGCGATGTACTATCTGATCCCGTCTCGATCCAGAGCGGTCTTAACATGAGAAACGTGATTACCGCGGCGGCCGCAGCGGCCGGCGCCCAGACTCGCCAGTTCGGCGTTCGCCGCATCCGCCTCAACGTCCCGGTGACCTCGGTTATTTCGCGCCGGCACTCCTCGCATTCCGCGGCGTGCGCCTCGATGCGTTTACGGTCGAGATTTCCGATCGTTCCGTCCAAGTACGCGGCCACGTCTTCCGCGCTAGGATGTTCTTCGCTGTTCATGTATTCGTTCATGATCGTCTCTTCCGGCATCATCCTCCCATCACTATCACACGGACCGGCTGCCCTATGTTGCGAATTAGGACAGGCCGTCCTTTAGGGTGAGGCGCCGTCCACCCCCTTCGCTTCCAGCAATTCCCGCAGTGATCGCTGGATCGTGTTGATGCGCCGGTACACGTGAAAGACCGACGGGAGGCCTGTCAGCCGGGCGATTTGCCGGGCCGTCAACTCCTCTTCATAGCGAAAAGCCAGTAGCAGACGGTCGCGTGGCGGCAGGCATTGGAGCACCTCGCTCAGCGCGTCCCGGAGCTGGACGACCCGCACCTCCATCTCCGGGTCAGGTCCATCGGCAGAGATGGAACCGGACAGATCGAGATCCTCGGCGATGAAATCGACCAGGCGCTTGCGGGCGATGCGCTCGACCGCCCCGACACCATCGGGCTCGCTGCGCGGCCGGCCATAGCGCCGGCGGCGGTAATCCAGGCAGAGCCGCCGAGCCACCACCACCAGCCAGGTGCTGAACTTGCTCCGCCCGTCCGCGGCGTAGCGTCTCAGCCGCTTGAAGTCGTCGCGACGCAGCTGTTCCAGGATGTAGGCGTAGCGGTCCATGGCGGCGTCACGGTCGCCACCGAACTCGCGGGCCGTCGAGATGAGAAGGCGATTGTGGGTCTGGATAAACGCGTCCCAAGCCTGATCCTGGGACGCCGGATCACCGGCGCTCAGCAGGCGCACGAACTCCGATGGTCGGGTGCTTGTCATACATGCCGACTCAGCGAAAGCCTGCCCCGCGCGGTCTTACTGCGGCCCTATTTGTAGCCAACATAGTTCCCCATACCGAGGTCAGCAATAGGGCCGACGATGTCCGTTTCATCTTACGAGATGTGAGAGTCCGCGAGCGGCGCTCCCACGATTCGGCAGAGGCAGCTCGCATGTCCGTTCCACACATATGTAGATGATCGTGATGCGTCGTGACGGCGCGCTGGGGGGCGAGGCGGGGCTGGATCGCACATGCTCTGCGGAGCGCCACAAACGGAGGACGTTCTGAGCTGGAGGTACCGATGAGCACGAAAAGCCTGATCGTCGCTACGCTGGTGGTAGGTGCCGGACTGTTGTCCGCTTGCGGCCCGGACGCAACCGACTTCACGGAACCGGGGGGTCAGAGCGTCGCGCAACAGGCGATTGCGCCTGCAATCGCTGTGCAGGCCCGAAATGTCGACCGAATCATGGGTATCGACGGGGTGGTGGGCACCGGCGTTGCCTTGGACGCGGACGGCAGGCCCGTCATCAAGATCTTCACGCAGGTGCCCGGGGTCACGGGGATACCTGAGAGGCTGGAAGGCGTCCCCGTGAACGTGGAGGTCACCGGGATGTTCGTGGCCCGGCAAGATCCCTCGACTAGATTCCTCCGGCCCGTGCCGATCGGCGTTTCCACCGGCCATCCCGAGATCACGGCGGGCACCATCGGCGCCCGTGTCACGGACGGGACAGAAGTCTACATCCTGAGCAACAACCACGTCCTCGCCAACGCGAATGACGCCGGTGAAGGAGACGCTGCCCTGCAGCCGGGCCCGTCCGACGGGGGAACAGCCCCGGACGACATCATCGGCTGGCTTGCGGCCTGGGAGCCGATCGACTTCAGCGGCGGCCACAACCTCATCGACGCGGCAATCGCGCGTTCCAGCATTGCCAATCTTGGATATTCGACACCACCAGCCAATGGGTACGGCGCACCAAGATCGACCACGGTGGCCGCCTACATAGGGCTGAAGCTGAAGAAGTACGGTCGGAGAACGGTCCTGACGGAGGGCGAAGTGTCGGAAATCTCCGTCACTGTCGATGTCTGCTACGAGTGCGCCGGGCCCATGTGCAGGAAGTGCAAGAAGTCGGCAACGTTCGTCGACCAGATCGCGATAACACCGGGCAATTTCAGCGGCCCGGGAGACTCGGGGTCACTGATCGTTGACAGAAACAACCATCCCGTAGGCCTGCTCTTCGCCGGGAGCCCCAGACGCACGCTGGCCAACCGCATCGACCTGGTACTACAGCGCTTCAACGTCGCGATCGATGATGGTTCGTCCGGAACCAACAGCCCGCCAGCGGCGTCGTTCACCTTCGTCTGCACAGACCTCACCTGCGTTTTCGATGGCTCCGGATCGTCGGACAGCGACGGCGAAGTCATCAGTTGGGATTGGGATTTCGGTGATGGCGAATCCTCCAGCGGCATAACTACCTCACACACCTACGACTCCGGCACTTACACCGTGGCCCTGACGGTCACCGACGATGCCGGGGGGACGGATACCGAGTCGCAGGACGTGAGCCTCGGGTCGTTCCTTCACGTGGGCGACCTCGACCGTGCCAACACGAGAGATAAAAGAGGCACGTGGACAGCGTACGTCAGAATCACGGTACACACGGCCGACCACACTGCGCTAAACGGGGCAAAGGTGACGGGCAGCTGGGACAGCGAATACACGGGACCGACCCCTACGTGCACTACCGACCTCTCTGGCAACTGTTACTTGAAGTACAGCGGTATTCCAAATTCGGACGGCAATGTGCTGTTTCGCGTGGAAAACGTGACTTACGATGGTCTCGGGTACGACCAAGATGGACCAGATAACCACGATCCCGATGGAAACAGCAACGACGGGAAGAGCATCCGGGTGTTCGTGACGAGCGACGACGACTTCGACCCGTCCCTCGCCAACAGCGGCTAGGGAAACAAGGAGGCCCCCCGTAGCGCATTTCGCCGGAACATGTACCGGCGGGTCAGGAGGGGGGTCACCCTAACGGTCGAGCGGGCAAGTTTCGTCGCGTCCTCGGTGGTTCGGAACGGAATGAGGGGGGTGCTCCTCGCGTTGAAGGCGCCGGAAACGGCGCCTTCATACCGGCCACCGCGAGCGGTGGACGATCACGCGCGGTACGAGTGACCGGGCTGGGATTCGAACCCAGGACCTGCGGATTAAAAGTACGAAAAGACCCGAGGACTATTGGGGTCCATTGGACTCGAAACAAGACAGGAAGCGGCCTTCCAGCCTGTTGACGATCCCGATAGTCCCGATCGAGACGAATGGTCTGTCTACAGTTTGTCTACAGTCAGAGGGGGCCTCTACGAACCTTGAACCCACGGATTATGATTCCCTCCCGGCCCGCGGACTCAGAGGTACACACGGACACTAACTCGCGCATAAACGCAACAAGAAAGGGCTGCCTCACGCAGCCTCTTTCCCCTTCTTTGCCGGTACTTACCGCCAAGATACGGCACAATAGCGGCACACTCCCAAGCGTCCTCTCTCATCTGTGTGGCGGCGCGGTCAGCGATAGCCGTCAAATACGGCTACTCGTGCTACTCAAGCAGCGCCCGGAAGCGTGGGCCTTCCTGGTGCCCACTCTCCCCGGAATCCTGCCTGGTCGCTGAGCAAACTGGAGGGCGATGTCCGTTTCACCTAAACGAGATGTGAGGGTCCGCCCACAGCGGTCCCGGACAAGCAATCACCTCCAGGGAAGGAGCAGGCAGTTATGAGCCGAGAACGCCATCGACCTCCGGACCGGCGACCTGGGCACCACTGCTCATCTCGGCCAGAAGTGGCAAGCGGCGGCGGGTACGGGGGGGCGAAGCAGGCAACTTCAACGCAGGATGCCACGATGGCCGCGCGACCGTTCCAGCCTTGGCAGCTCTCAGTCCTCGTACTGACCATCTTGCTGGCGGCGTGTAGCCGCGATGGAGCCCGGACGGGACCAACAGGCGTGGACGGAATCCGGCTTGAAGCGGAGTCCGCGACATCGGGTGCTTATGCGGTGGGACTCATTCCTATCGACCTCGGCACGCTCGGCGGGAACGAAAGCGAAGCGGTGGACATCAACGAGGCCGGGCAGGTGGTGGGTTATAGCCGTACCGCAGGCGGGGAGCTCCACCCCTTCCTCTGGGAGAACGGGAAGATGATCGATCTCGGGATCCTCGGCGAGCAGTTGAGCTTCGCGGTCGACATCAACGAGGTCGGGCAGGTAGTGGGCAGCTGGGCATTCGGGGGGCACGCGTTCCTTTGGGAGGCGGGGATCATGGACACCACGATCACCGATCTCGGTGATCTTGGCGGGGGGGAAAGCGCTGCGTCCGCCATCAATGACGCCGGGCAGGTGGTGGGTTATAGCCGGACCGCAGGCGGGGAGACCCACGCCTTCCTCTGGGAGAACGGAACGATGACCGACCTCACCACGCTCGGCGGCAACAATAGTAGCGCGATCGCCATCAACGAGGCCGGGCAGGTGGTAGGGGAGAGCCAGACCGCAAGCGGGGAGACCCACGCCTTCCTCTGGGAGAACGGGACGATGTTCGATCTCGGCACATGGGACGGCGACAATAGTAGCGCGATCGCTATCAACGAGGCCGGTCAGGTTGTGGCAGACAGGTGGCCCTCAGACGGGCGGTCCGCCGGGTTCGTGCTCGACTGGAGGACCGGGGAGGTCGCCACGCTCGGCACGCTCGGCGGGCCGTGGAGCGCGGGAAACGCCATCAACGAGGCCGGGCAGGTGGTGGGTATAAGCCAGACGGCAAGTGTGGATCGACACGCCTTCCTCTGGGACTGGGTGACGGGGATGACCGATCTCGGTGATCTTGGCAGGGGGAGCAGTGCGTCCGCCATCAACGACGCCGGGCAGGTGGTGGGGGAGAGCCAGACCGCAAGCGGGGAGACCCACGCCTTCCTCTGGGAGAATGGGACGATGTTCGACCTCGGCACGCTCGGCGGCGAGTATAGTCGAGCGGTCGCCATCAACGAGGCCGGGCAGGTGGTAGGGGAGAGCCAGACCGCAAGCCGGGAGATCCACGCCGTGCTGTGGCGCACGTTGTCGCCGGTGGAGGCGGTCGATCAGATCGTTGACGATGTCGAAGACCTTAAGGCCGCAGGGATACTCAACAAGGGCCAAGCCAACTCGCTAACGAACAAGCTTAACATCGCCACCGGGATGCTGAACGACGGCAAGATCACGGCCGCCGTTAACATGCTCGAAGCCTTCATAAACGAGATCGAGGCGTTCATCGAGTCTGAGATTCTCACCCCCGAGGAGGGACAGCCTCTCATCAACGCAGCCCGGGCAGTTATTGAGGGCCTGGGATAGCCAGGTCCCGGGGGCTCCCATCGCGACCGGCGATGGATGCGGCGCGGGCGAGGACGAGGACCAAAGGAAAGCTTTGTCTACAGTTTTGTCTACAGTCGAGGCAAACCGGGGAAAGCGACGCCCGTAAGTCGTGATTTGCAAGTGACCGGGGTGGGGCTCGAACCCACGACCTGCGGATTAAAAGGGCACGAACTGGCGCCAGCCAGCGCTGGCGAGCGCCAGATTAAGCGGGTTTTCGATGTCTGAACGCTGACCAGCGCCAGCCAGCGCCGGTAGGCGCTGTCACCACGGTTGTCACCGCGATCGAGCTACACCTTGGAACGTAGCTAGCAGATGGGACTTAAGGCAGACTGCAGCAATCTGCCTAGCAGACTTACGGACTGAGGCGCATCTTGCCAAGCAGTTCGACGAACCTAGGATCAGAACGGAGCGAATCGAAGGCGAAATGTACATTCGCCCGGCTAACCCACCCCGATCGCTCCTCGATCGCTCGATCGAGCCAGGCCAGGGCAGAATCCGGATCGAGACCAGCGTAGACAAGGCTAATGTCGTAGGGGGAAACGTACCTGCTGTCGGCCAGCGCCAGAAG
>JBDHAS010000102.1:0-22425 GCA_039588015.1 Gemmatimonadota bacterium
CATCCGCAGATAATGCAGTAGCTCCGTCGCGAAGCCACTCACCACGACGGCGAAGAGGGTCCAGAGGAAAGCCCAGTCAAAGAACGTGCTGCCCCCGGCGTTGTCTCGGTTGCGGAGACGCTGCCGGAGCATCATGACACAGCCAAAGAAGACCGCGGCGCCACCGAGGTTGGCAAGCAGCTTCCACGGGCTCAAGAAGGCGAAGGGGTAGACGAACCGGTCGTTGAGCAATGGATTGACCGGTCCGGTGATCACCCAGAGGGTGACGGCCGTGAGGGCGATGAAGCCGAAGAACACACAGAAATGCGACAGAGGGCGTGAGTGCGCAGCCGTGCACGACGTGAACTTGTCGTGGGTGAAGAGCTGCTTGATCGCGATCCACGCGCTGCGCGCGAAGCTGCGGTTGGGAGGATCGGTGGCCCCCCAGACGTTCGGAGCCTTGATGACTCGGACGAACCGCACGAGGCCGATGATCGCAGCAAGCAACGCGATAAGCGTGAACAAGCCGAAGAAGCTATTCAGCAGCCAATGGGGAAGCATCGGCGAGTAGGAGTACACGATCGACTCGCCGATTGGTGTTGCGAATCCCAACGCGTTGCCGATCCTCTCCTGCAGCATGATCGCGAGCCCCAGCAGCAGGGCGGGCAAACCCAACAGCAGCGGCACAAAGCGAGGCTCGCTCATCCATCTCGCCAAGAAGCGCGGGGCGGCGAAGTGGACTACGATCTCTCGTCGCACGGCCGCCAGAACATCACCCGGTCGCCCGCTCCGTGGGCAGCTCACCGAGCAATCGTTGCAATGGTGGCACAGCCACACGTCCGGGTCCTCGAGGAGACGATCGCGCATGCCCCAGAGGGCCCATGCCATTTCCTTGCGTGGGAAGGGATTGGTTTCCGGCGAGATTGGGCAGGTCGCAGAACAGGTTCCGCACTGGAAGCACTTTTTGTACGACTCGCCGGTTTGTCGGGACAGCGACCGGATGAAGTCGAGATCCGGTTCGATCACGACCGGTGTGCCGTCCTCGTAAGGAGCAGGCGTGGTTTGTGGGGACTCCTGCTCACCTGGCTGTCGTTGTTCGGGCTCCGTCTTCCCAGCAGTCACCATGGTTGTAGCTCCTCCGGCTACCACCTCGCGTTGCACCCCGACTGCCAACTGCTGCGGACTTCTACACGCCAATCACATCCTATTACATCCCCTTGAACGGGTTCATACCGATCTCATCGATGAGCTCCGAGAACTTCTCGAAGACGGCGGGGAGCTTATCGTATTCGTCGATCTGCAGCTGATGGAGTTCCACCCTCTCGATGTCCATCGCCATCTGTTCGAGTTTCTCTCGTACGTTCTTCTCACGCACGGACGCCAACTCGCTGCCCTTGATGAAGTGACACTGGTAGTCATCGCCGTACTTGCATCCCATCAGTATCACGCCGTCAAATCCCGCAGACATCGCTGTGGTGATCCACACGAAGTTCACCGACCCCAGGCACCGGACAGGGATGACGCGGATCCACGGGCTGTACTGCAGACGGTGTTGTCCCACGAGGTCGAAGGCTGGGAACGCGTCGTTCTCACAGGCGATAACGAGAATCCTCGGCTTCTCTTCGAACTCATCCGGCACCTCAGCGGCCTTGATCATCGAGGCGACGATATCGACCGAGTAGTCCTTGAACGAGATGATTCGTTCGGGGCAGGCTCCCATGCAGACGCCGCAGCGGCGGCACCGGGTTTCCCTCAGCAGGGGCGTGCCCTCTTTGTCCTCGTTCAGCACCCCGAATGGGCATTCCTCGGTGCAACGTTTGCATTTGGTGCAGCGCTGCATGAAGAAGTCCGGATACGACTTGTCTCCGGCGCGCGGATGCACCGCCTCGCCTCTGGATGTCATCTCGACGCATTGGATTGCCTTGAGCGCCGCGCCAGTGGCGTCCGCTCGACTGCCCAAGCCGTCCGTGGGACCCCGCGCCGCGCCGGTGGGATAGATGCCGGTCCGTCTGCTCTCGTACGGGAAACAGATGAAGTGCGAGTCGGGGAACCCGTATTCCAGGCTTGGCAGGTCGGGACCCTGCCGGTACCCGAGGTTCAGTATCTCGGTGCCTTCGTGCTGCTTCAGTTGCTCGATGGTCTCGGCGGCCGCTTGCTTCTTGGCCTCCGAGTCGCCTTCGACCACCGTCACTTTGGCGTCCTCGAGGGCCCGAATAGCCTCTCCGTCGGCTGCGTTCGGGATCATCCCCGCCGCCAGCACGACGAGATCCACGTTGACCTGGATCTCCTCGCCGAGCATGGTGTCGCGGGCGGTTACGGAAAGCCCACCGTCGTCGGCGCGCCTCACATCCGCGACTTCGCCTCGAGTCAGGAACATCCCGTGATCCTCCTGGGCCCTGCGGTAGAAGTTCTCGTACTTACCGGGCGTCCTCATGAACTCGTAGAAGACGTAAGCCTTGGAGTTTTCGTCCTGCTCTCTGAGATACAGAGCCTGTTTCAGCGATGTGAGGCAGCAGATCGAAGAGCAGTAGGAGTGGTGGTCCTTATTAGTGCAACCGCCGCATTGAATGAACGCGACGCTCTTGACTTCCTTGCCGTCCGAGGGACGCGTGATGCGGCCCTCGCCCTTGACCATCTGCTCCAGCTCCACGTTGCGGATGACGTCGTCGAGTTGGCCGTACGGCAGATCCTCACGAGGATCGGCCGGTCTCCAGCCCGTAGCCTGAATGATGGCCCCGATACGGAACTCTTCGACCGCCTCGCCTTCCGGCTTACCGTTGCCGGTCGAGGTCAGCGTGACGTCGAACAACCCGGGAGCGCCGACGATCCGGCCGGTCGTGGCAGAGGTGTACACTCGGATCTTGGGATGGTCGTCGACCTCGGCGATAAGCGCATCGATGCCCGTTTCCTCCAAGTCGCGATAAGGTGGCACCGTCGGAATCGACTTGTGTTGCTTCGCCAGCCAGCCACCTAGTGCGTCCGTCTTCTCTACCAGCTTGACGTCGTATCCCGCTCTCGCGGCTTCGACAGCGGCCGTCAGGCCCGCGATCCCGCCGCCGACGACCAGGAGGCTCTTGTCGATCGCATCCTCCGCTTCGAACGGTTCGAGGGGCTGCCGCTTCTGGACCCTCGTGATGTACATGCGGAGGTAGTCCTCAGCCATCATCTGCGTGTCCTCTTCGCCCGCGGGCTGGCACCACACCACATGTTCTCGTAGACCGACCGGCTCCGCCAGCACGTCCTCCGGGAACGCGTGTCCGGGATAGCGACGGGCGGAGATCCCGGCGATGACGACCTTGTTCAGGCCTTCGCTCGCAATGTCCTCGTTGATCGCATCCAGGCCCCGTCCTTCACACGTCTCAACCGTCTTGCAAAACGGGACGTTAAACTCCTCGGTCGCCACCTTGCAGAGCGCATCGACATCGAGGGCATCAGCTATTCCATAACCGGTACAGATGAACACACCGATCTTGTCTTCCATTACCGTCATCCTCTATTGACGCACTGGATTGCTTTCAACGCGGCCGCCGTGGATTCCTTGGTCGCGCGTGAGACGTCGCAGGGATGCTTGGCGCATCCCGCGGCGTAGACCCCCTCCACGTCTGTGGCTCCGTCGACGAAGCCGTATTCGTCGTATTCCAGTTCGACCGGGATCTTCGCGTCGGCGGTGTTGGGCACGATGCCGGTGGCCAGGACCACCATATCGAAGCGCTGCTCCGGCTTCTCTCCCGCAATCGTGTCTTCCACCTCCAGGATTAGGTCCTTGCTTGTAGGATCCTCGGTGATCTGCGCGACCTTGCCTTTGACGAACGAAACGTTCGCGTCCTCGAGCAGGTCGTAGTAGAACTTCTCCAAGCGTCCGATGGTGCGGATGTCGATGTAGAACACGGTTGCTCTGGCATCCTCGTCGCTCTCCCTCAGGTACCGTGCTTGTTTGAGCGACGCCATACAGCAGACCGCGGAGCAGTAAGGCAGGTGGTTCTCGTCTCTCGATCCGGCACACTGTACGAACGCCAGGTTCACGGCTTTCCCGCCGTCGGAGGGGCGGAGAATCTTACCACCGGTAGGCCCGTGAGGGTCGGCCAGCCGCTCCATCATGACGTTGGTGATCACGTTCTCGTAGTTGCCGAACCCGAGGCTGTCGAGCTTGGTGGCATCGTAGGGTTTCCAACCGGTCGCGATGATGATCGCACCGACGTCGACCTCGATGTCCTCGTCGGTCATGGTGAGGTCGATTGCCCCCGGCGGGGCCACCTCCGTGAGGGTCTGGACATCCGACTCAGATAACGCATCGCGGTCGAGCATATGGAGCGGCGGGTAGGCCATGTCATGCGGGTAGTACAGGACTTTGGTACTGCGCATTTCCAGGTTCATGTCGTCCGGCCGTTCGGACGTGAGCTGGTCTGCCAGCGAATCGTCCAGCGAGGATTGGCCGGTGACGTAGCGTGGCCGCTTCTTGATCTTGACTTCGAAATTGCCCGCCTTGCCGGAAACCTGTTCCACCGTGGACAGCGTGTGCACGGTGATCCTTGGGTTGCGTCGGATCCTCTGTGTATTGATCTCGAACCCGCACGTGGGCGGACACATCTTCGGGAAGTACCTGTAGGAGCGCATTACACGCCCCCCGAGAAAGGCATCCTTCTCGACCAGGATCACGTGGTAGCCCACCTCGGCGGCTTCCACCGCCGCGGTCATGCCCGCGATCCCTCCACCTATGATAAGGATTGGCTTTGCCTCACCACTCATAGCACTCTCTCTGGTTGCAGGTTGCAACACGCTCGTATTTGAACGGATGGTGTCGGCGGAGACACCAGGTCGTCCGACCCGGTCACGCCATGCTCCGCCCAACGTGACGTGGGATGTGGGAATGGAGACAGCGGCACTCCTGCCCATGCGTACCCCACGTCGAACCGATTTCACTGGCGAACTGGGTTGGCTAGGGCTGACCGTGATTTTTGTCACGTTTTCCCACTTACCTTCATAGTACCCCTCTATGGCCCTGTCAAGCCCTTGCGAGATTTTTGTCACGATTGACTTTTCTCGAGCGTCGCCGCACTGTCTCGATGGCGCACGGCCATCGTTGGCTGCCACGTGATTTGAGGTCGCCGCGACGAGCGTCGTGCGTCGTGAATCGATTGGCAGCTCGTGCGATAGCATCGTGGATAGCGTTCTTCCGGGCTATATTAGTGTTGCGTTCCTCGCGTTGATGCTCCAATCCGATCGCTCACCGTGGTTTGCGGGAAGTCCAGCGTAATGAGCCCAACGGGAACCGAGTCGGCCAGCGACAGTCAAGTTCTGCCCGCCGTGCTGCGGAGGCGCCGACTGGTGTGGAAGGTGAACGGCGTCTTCCTGGCGATCCTGGTCGCGGTTCTCGGCATCTCCGGCTACCTGACCAATCTGGACTACCAGCGCGCCGAACTGGAGTCCGCCCGCGAGATGTCGAGAGCCACCTCTGAGAGACTTCATCAGAGGATCAAGGATCTCATGATGCAGGGTGAGCCGGCGACCTTCGCGCCCGTTGTCAATCGATTGGCTGCGGAGAATCCCGCCTACCGCGACATCCGGTTCATCGCACACGACGGACGCGTGCTGGCATCGCAGCTGGAGAGCACAGGCGTCGTGGTGCAAGACGAAGCCTGGCCCTGCAATGTGTGCCACAGCGCAGAGGGTGGGACTGCAAGCGGGATCGTTGGAAGCTACGACGAAGTACTCGAGCTGGCAGACGGCGAGCGGGCCGTGTCGGTAATAACACCGGTGGTGAGCGAGGCGGGGTGCAGTACCAGCGAGTGCCACACCGGGGTCGTTGACGGCGAAGTGCTGGGCATCATCCAGGCGGATTTCTCGCTGGCGAGAGTCGACGCCCTAATCACTAAACTCAACCTTCACAGTGCGATTCTGATCGCGATTGCACTGCTGCTCGGCACGGCCGTCACGTGGTGGATGACCGACCGACTCGTGGGTAGCCGCATCCGCGCCCTCAGGGCGGGTGCCCAGCGGCTCGCCGACCACGACTACAGCTTCAAGTTCGATGACACCAAACAGGATGGCCTCGCCCAGGTCGAGGAGGTGTTCGATAGCATCACGTCGGAGTTCTCGACGACGTACTCTGAACTGTTGAGCACGCAGGAACTCCTGCAGGGAATCGTCGACAACTCACCCGATATGATCATCACCGTAGATCGGACCGGCCGGATCGACTCGTTCAACACGGGTGCGGAGGAGATACTGGGTTACAGCAGGGACGAGGTGGTCGGGCGGCGAATCGAGATGCTGTTCGCTGATCCGCGCGAGCGAGACGTGGCTATCGAGCAGTTGCGTGATACCGACCACGTGGTCAACTATCTGACGCACTTCCGAACCAAGAATGGCGACGTTCGCAACGTACTGCTGACGCTCTCTCGTCTCCGCGCACCCGACGGTGCGTCCATTGGGACGATCGGCATCAGCAAGGACGTCACAAACGAGGTCCGACTCCAACGCAAACTGGTCCAGTCGGAGAGGATGGCGGCATTAGGCCAGGCGTTGACCGGCATCCAGCACTCGATCAAGAACCTGCTGAACGTGTTGAAGGGCGGATCGTACATGGTCAAGCTGGGCCTGGCGAAGGACGACAAGCAGATCCTGGCCGAGGGCTGGCAGATGGTGGAAGAGGCCATCACCAACATGACCGACATGTCCAAGAGCATGTTGGACTTCGCGAGGGAGCGCGATCTCGATCTTACCCCCACATGTCTGGCGGAGTTGACGCAGAAGATTCAGTCGCTGAGCGCCGCGAAGTTCGAGGAATCCGGTATCGAGTTGTTGGTAGACGCTGCTGAAGATCTCCCGACAGTTGAGTGCGATCCCGAGTTGATTCGCTCTGTGGTGATGGATCTGCTGTCGAACGCTCTGGATGCCTGCTCCTGGAAGGATTATGATGGGGACGAAAGACCTCGGGTCAGGCTCACCGTGACGCGGGGAGCGGTCGACGGTTACGCACAGATCGAGGTCAGTGACAACGGACCCGGGATGCCTGAAGAGGTGAAGGCCAAGATCTTCACGCCGTTCTTCAGCACCAAGAAGAAGAAGGGGACCGGAATGGGGTTGGCGGTGGTGTCTCGCATCGTGACGTCTCATGGAGGTACCACAACCGTCGAGTCAGAGCCTGGGAAGGGAGCGACATTCCGCGTGACGTTGCCGATCCAGGGCCCAAGTCTGAGAGAGGGGGAAGCCGATGTCGAAACGGGTGTTGGTAGTCGATGACGACGAGAACACAGTCAGGTTCCTTTCGGTAGCGCTCAGCGAAAACGGATACGAGCCGATCCAGGCCTACGATGGAGAACAGGGGCTGAAGAAGGTCCAGGAATCGAAGCCCGATCTGATCCTCTTAGATGTGATGATGCCAAAGAAGACCGGGTTTGTGCTGTTCAAGCAGCTCCGGAGACACGAAGAATACAAGGATATCCCGGTCATCATGCTGACCGGTGTCGCCGAAGTTCTCGAGGAAGACGAAGGCCAAGCGTCCGGAGATACGTTCGAGCGGCCGTTCGACAGTTTGCGTGAGAGTCTCAGGAAGGCGATCACCAAGATGAGGGAAGAGGGGCTGGTGCGGCCGGAGAAGTTTGTCGACAAGCCGATAGACCCGGACGAGCTGATCGTAGTCGTGAGGGAACTGATCGGCGAATAGTCCTCTCCCTCCACCCAGCACGGGCCGCTGTACGGCTTCCGCAGCGGCTCGGCGCGACTCCGAGGGCTCTTCTAGACCTATTCCCGGCGGCTAGTTTGGATCGTCCTCCAGTCACTGCTTCTCAGGACGTTAGACGCTTCCTCGTGATCGGCGGAATCGACCCAGATGACGTATCCAAACCGGCCGGTACCGTCCACGACACCGTTGCAAGCGTGAACGTTGATGCCAGCATTGGACAGCTTAAGATGGAAGTCGTACAACGCTCCGATCTTGTCCTCCCCCTGGATCAAGAACGCCTGCCTGGGTCCCGTCATAGGCACCTCGGCGTCTTCAGACGCCTCTTTCAGCACTGACGGGTCCTCGGGGAAGAAGTCGATTCGGCTTTCCCCTCCGCCTAGCGGAAATGCGGTAAGGGCAAGCAGGTTCACGCTCTTCTCGCTCAGGAACTCGAGGAGTTTCCTGGCCTCGCCCGGCTTGTCTGCCACGACGATGGAGAAATACTCGACATCCTTGACCGACGAAATCATCTCGATCTCCTCTCTCCTCGATCTACTCTATGCCCTGTTCCGTCCCTGGGAGGTGAGTTGCGTCCGCGAGCAACGCAGCTGCCAAGGCATCGGGCAGAGCCATTGCCCCTAGCCGATCCGGACCTGCCGATCTGTCTGCTGATGAGTTAACGATCGCCCTTTGATGCATCGGGACGCAAGGTGAGGAAGCCCAGTCGGTGAACAGCTCATTCAGGAGCTCAGCGCGCGCAGGACGAGCGGGGCGGCCCATCGCCCCTCTAACGATCGGTCCCAGCGATGCTTGGTGCAAAGCGCCCTTGACCGGCCCCACGAATGCTGTTAGGCATTTGGACCCAACGATAACGAGTCTGCAGGCCTGAGTCCGTGCATGTCAGAGCACTGTAACCGGTCTATCCCTTAGAGCGAGGGAGCCGCAATGATTTCCATTCGAACCCGTTCCCTGTTTCTCCTGATGATCGTGGCCGTTCTGGCGGGTTGTGAGGCTCCGACCCCCGACCGAACATGGACGCCGCCACCGCTGACTGATGATGCGCTGGATACCGATGATGCGCGCGAGATCGTCCGACGCATGAGCGACTTCATGACCGCTCAGCAGGGGTTCGTGGTCGAGGCGCTCGTGACCTACGAGGTGGTGCAGGAGTCCGGGCAGAAGCTGCATTTCCATCTGCTGCAGCGGATGGCCTTGCGCAAGCCGGACAAGCTCTTGTGGGTCACGTTGCGCGACGACGCGACCGTGGACTCGGCATGGTATGGCGACGGCCAGTTCGCGATGCTGAAACAGCCGGCCAACATTTGGGGACAGGTCGATGTCCCGTCGACGATCCCCGAGATGGTCAATCTTCTGGCGGACGAATATGGCATGGACGTGCCGTTCCGGGATATCCTGGCGTCCGATCCCGGCGAGCTATGGCTTGGTGATGACGTCAGCTCGGTATGGTACGTCGGTGAGGCCTGGGTGGAAGGGGCGTGGACCGACCATATCGCGCTCCGCAAGCCGGGCGCGGATTTCGAGGTTTGGGTGCAGAAAGGCGCCACTCCGTTCCCGATGAAGATGGCCATCGTCTTCACCGAGGAAGAGGGTCTGCCGAGCTACGTCGCACGCTTCCGCAGCTGGTCGACGTCGTTGCCAAGCGATATACGGTTCGAGTTTACGCCGCCGCCTGGCTCAGAACGCGTCGAGGTCGTGCCGGTGAGCGTACCATGACAGCGCATGTACGGAGAGTCCGATGAAACGACATACCTTTCTGGTCATCGCCTGGCTGCTGCTCACACTCCAGGTGGCGACCGCGACGCTTCCTACCCTTGGAGAAGCGCAACGCGCACAGGATAGAGGGGGACGCTCGGCGAAGCAGAGCTCCGACGTGAAGCGCTCGGGGACCGCCCGTTCGGGAACGACCGGTCGCAAAACGGCACCGCGGAGCACCAGCCCCTCGACACCGCAACGCAGCCCCAGCCGCTCGACGCCGCAACGGAGCCCCAGCCACGCGACCGGTCGCCGCACATCGCCGCGCCGGACCAGCACGGCTCGTAAGCCGACGCGGCAGCGGACGCGCCGCGTGCACCGTTCGCGCCGCTACCGGCGGGGCCGCTGGCGCCACCATCGTTACTGGCAGCATCGTCGTTGGTATCGCGGATTCTGGGTTGGCCGAGTGCTGATCACGACTGCGGCGTTCGTGGTGATCGCCAACTCGTCGACCACGGTCGTAGTCCACTCGACCACCTTCTATTACTACAACCCGTGGTACCGGCGGGCCCTGTACGATGGCGAGGAAGTATACGTCTTGACCTCGGCGCCGATAGGATACGAGGCGGACCAGTTGCCGGATGGCGCAGAGACGATCCAGGTGGAGGGGACGACGTACTACTACGCGGACTGGTCCTTCTATCAGGACGCGCCGGGCGGTGGCTACGTCGTTGTCGAGCCCCCGGCCGGTGCGGAGGTGAGCGCGATCCCGGAGGAAGCGATCGCCCACGAAGAAGGGGAGGTCCCCCTCTATCAGTTCGACGAGACCTACTTCACGAAGGATACGAACGACGCGGGCCGAGAGGTCTACCGCGTCGAGCCGCAGCCGCCCGAAGAAGAGCTCGATGCGATTCCGGATGGTTCGGTCTCCTTCGTGGCCGACGGCGACACGTATTACTACGTCAATCAAAGCCTGTACGTCGAATACGAGGAGGACGGCAAGACGGGATTCGTGAATGGCGAGCCCGAGATTGGCGCACAGCTCGATGCACTACCCGAGGGTACGACAGCCATCGAAGAGGACGGCTTCACCTTCTATCAGTTCGACATGGTATTCTTCGAGGAGGTCGAAGACGAGAACGGCCAACCCTTCTACGAAGTGATCGATAGCCCGGACGGTTCCGAGAGCGTCGAGTTATCGGGTAATTAATAGGGCGAGAGCCGCACGGGCCTCGCAAAGCAGTGGGAGAAGTTCAAAGACCCTACTAAGATGCGCGTACGCGCCCGCACACCGCGCCGCTGTCCACGTTACTACCTGCTAGCCGAAGCGTCCCCTTGACTGATCGCTCCAAAGCGGTAATATAATAGCGAATACAGTATTATAGTATCGTTAGCGGTACTTTAATCGCGTTTACACCACTATGGTAGTCTTTCACTCATTCGGCCGAGCCGGAAACTCGACATGAGACCTCCGGCGGAACCCCAGAGCGCTCTGCGAAACCCGCTGAACGACGTGCTGGGAAGGGAGGCCCACGTACGTATTCTCCGTGTTCTAGGAGCGGCCGAGGCGCCAATTGGCAAGGCTGAGCTGGCGAGACAGGCGGACCTGAATCCTTCGGGTGTGAGGCGAGCGCTCGGGGTTCTGATCGAGCTTGGGATTGTCGAGGAGGTTGGGAAGACACCCAGGCCGCCCGTCAGATTGCGGAAGAAGCATTCGCTTTCCGGGGTACTCCGCGACCTTTATCGAGCGGAGCGCGCGCGATTCGACCTCCTGGTGGAGAGCCTTCGTGAGATGGTCTCGCGCGTCAGGCCTCCGCCACGGTCGGCTTGGGTCCAGGGCCCCGTTGCGCGAGGCACGGACAAGCCGGGAGATCCTGTCCTTGTCGGCGTCCTGACCTCGGCCCGGAACGCTGCGAGCGCCAGAGAGCAGCTACTGTCCATGCTCCCCAAGTTCGTAAGCGATCCGGACGTGCAGGTAGTGCTCAAGACCTGCACGTTGGCAGATATGAATGCATCGACGGAGCTAGAAGAGGAGCTGCAAGGCGCTATCCTACTCGTTGCACCCCATCCGCTCCAGTTGCTGGACAGTCGAAGAGCAGCCGGGGATATGGCGACTGGTTATTTACACTCGCACATGGATCGGCAAGCGCTGGCGCTTGCGCGCGCCATAGCGGACCGAATACCCAAGGATCCAGAGCTGATACCACGTGCAGTGAGCTACCTTCGACGCCGCATGGAACAGGCTTCCGCGCGGGAACGGCCTGAACTGAATGAGTGGCTCGATCTCCTCGAGACCAAATCGGTCGCTCAGGTCCGGAGCTTGCTCCTCGACCCCGGCGAACGAGCGACTCGCCTCAGGCAATCGCTGCCTTTTCTCGAAGTGCTCACGGAGACGGAACGCATAGAGCTACTGCAGCGAGTGAACGATGACGCGCGATGAGCTGGAGCACGCAATTCGTGCTGCGTGCGACGTAGCGGAGGAGACGGAACTCTGGGTCCTCGGCTCTCAGGCGATACTGGGAGAGCATCCGGATGCCCCGAAGGCCCTTCGGCAATCGGTCGAGGTGGATGTCTCGCCGAAGAACCGGCCCGAGAACATGCAGCTCATTGATGGCGCTCTAGGTGAGTTGTCGCTCTTCCACCGGACACACGGATTCTACGTTCATGGCCTTTCGCTGGACGCGGCAGCGCTGCCGGACGGTTGGCAAGAGCGGACGGTGTTAGTACAGAACGAAGGTACGCGACACAACAAGGGCTATTGTCTCGAATCACATGACCTTGCCGCGAGCAAACTGGTTGCTTTTCGTGAGAAGGATAGCGACTTCGTGAGGACTTTGCTGGTCGAAGGCCTGGTCAGTGCCGGAACGCTTCTCGAGCGGATCTCAGCTCTTCCAATCGAGAACGAACATGAACTCAGACTGGGCAGGTGGGTCGAGGCCACGTCCAAAGAGCTGTAGTTCCTCCGCCTTCGGACTCCGCCACCTCCTCCGATGCAGCGGGGCGCTGACCTGCTCAGCGCCCCGCTCGACTCTTGGCTTGGAGATCGGCTACTGACCTTCTTGCTCCTGCTCGACTACGGTTATGCCCCTCTCCGGGAAGAGGTTGTTTCTCAAGCGCCAGTCGAACTGCAAGATCATCTGGTAGCCGGGGTGCCCGGTCTTGAAGAGACGATCGTATCGCGAGTCTCGCGACCGAGCTCTGCCGGCCGGCGCCGTAGGCTGGTACCAGCCTCCGATCTGGAGCACACCTTCGTTCTCGCTTATGCCTTTGACCTGGAACGCGTAAACAACGAATCGCTCTGAGGGCGGGAGCGTACTGACCTGTGAGCCAAGGTTGAAGTCCGCCAGATCGGACCAGCGCGTCTCGACGTAGCCGTTCGCCGGCACGACCTGCGCCGTCGAGATCGGCACGTTGGCGCACATCTGGGCGACGACGTTTGTCATCTGCTCAACCGTGGCGCCGCTATAGCGCAGCACGATCGGGTTCTGGGCGCCCTCTGGCACCGCTATGTGACGCGGTACTCCAGCGGTGCTGCTGCACGCCGATACCACCGCGAGACAGATCGCCATTGCTAGTAGCTTGCCTGACATAGTGCCTACCTCCTATCTCATCCAATCTTGAAACACTCGCACCCGCACGTAGATATCGTCGGTCGGCGCCCCCGAGAAAGGTGCCCCGACCTTCTGCCAGGTCACGTCGGCTCTCACCCGCCACGTCGGCCCCAGGCCACGCTCGACGCCCAAACCGACGCGAACCTTCTCGTCGAACTGGCCGGCCTCGCCTGTGACTGTAAGGAACCCTTCGACGTGCCCGATCAATCGCCAGTGCGAACCGGGTCGCAGCCCCTCCCAGCTGAGCTGAGTCTGGAGTCGGTAGCGCAATCGCAGTGAGGCGTCGAGCGTCCAGTCCGCTGTTTCGAACTCGAACCGCTCTTCCAGGCGCACGTAGTGGTCCAGGCGCAGCGTCCTGCGAGGCCAGGTCGCGCTGACGCCCTGGAACGGCCGGATCTCCACTCTGTCCGCCGCCTGCTGATTAGCTGTGTAGAATCCGCCGATACCGCCGGAGAGGTCGAAGCCGCGACCGATCGGACCGCGCACGCCGGGGCGAACCACTATGCGCCCCCAGCCGTTCTCGTTGAGCTCCGTCCGGACGCCCAGATCGCCGTACAGGAGGAGCCCGGACGGCCACGTCCAGCGCGGGTTATAGTCGAGCCAGATCTGGGTGCTCACATCGTCCTGCGCTCCCGCCGGTGTCGCGAGTCCCCACGCTGCCAGCGTCGAGCTCAAAAGAAACAGCAACGCGACGCGGAGCGACGCTGAACGTCTCGTCAGCACCTTACGATCCCGAGTCGTCCGTCAGAATCTCCTCGCCACCGAGATCCCCGCCGCCCACGAGTCGTACTCGTCCTTGAAGTCGTAGCCGAACGCGACCCCCGTGGCCCATCCGTAGGCGACCGCGAAGGCGTACTCGAAGCCCACCTTGAGCACGAAGAAGTTCTCGTGCTTTTCGAGCTCCACGCCGGGACCCGCGTACAGCTCCAATCCGCGCGCCGCCTCGTAGATGCCGACTACAGCACCGACGTACGCATACTCCCGCGGAATGGTGGTGTCGGCGCTGGTCTCGGCTACGTAGGTCGTCAGCTCGAAATCGTTGTACAACCCGACGCCGACATTGTGGCTGATCCAGAAGCTGTAGTCGATGCCGATAGTCGGGGCGATGACCGTACCCTCGCTGTCCCCCTCGTGCGGGTTACCCTTCGGCACCCACGTGTAGCCGACAAAGAGAGCTAGCTGGTGACGTTTCAGCGGCTCGTGTTCCTCATGCTCCTGGGCCGCGAGCGGGCCCGCAACGAAAGCCAGCATCACCATAACGACGGCCGACCTGCGCACATTCATGGTCTAGTCTCCGATTCGAAAGCTCGTTCAGCTATCCGACGTTTTCACGCCGACTCTCACTGCTCGAACTCGTCGATGCCGGGCCAGGTGATCTTGGCATCCTTGAGCCAAGGGCTCAGATCGGTTAGCTGCCCGGGGGCCGGAAGCGGGTCGCCGGGCTCGGTGGCCGTCCAGGAATCTTCGTCGTACGCGGCCTTCCGTACCAAGATCTCATCTCTGGTGACGTTCCAGACCATGAGGTCCTTGGCCATGCTCAGTGGGCCATCGTAGACACTCCGGATCATTCCTATGATGCCCGGGGCTGTCTCCCAGTCGATCCAGACGTGATACCCGACTGCCATTCTCGGCTTGGTCAGCGAGAAAAGCTTTCCGGCCGCCTGGGGTGATGTGTGCACTCGGGTGCCGACCTCGATGGCCTGAGCGCGTGGGAAGCCGAGCTTCTCTTGCAGCTGATCGACGGTGAAGAACGTCTCGTGCACGAGCAGGTCGGCGTTTTGAGCGTACTCGATGAACCACGAGTTTGGACCGCTGTCGCCGGAGAAAACGAACTTGAGGCCGTTCCACTCCAGGCTGAAGCTGACCGGTCCGTCGATGGCGTGGATGGCCGGCCAGCTGCGAACGACCACGCCGTTGTGGTCGTAGATGACCTGATTCTCTTCCCGGTAGTCGAACTCGTGAACGGTCGGCTGATAGAGTCCCGAGACCCTGCCACTGCGGCTAGCGATGTCCCAGGTCAGCACTTCGAGGAGATTATCCACCGCGTACTTGGTGCCCAGCTCGGGCGCTGTACCCGACGGCCCCCAGATCTCGATAGGAGTCCGGCGGCCGGCGACCCAGCCTCCCATCAGGAAGGCGTCCAGGTCGCCGAAGTGATCCGAGTGGAGATGGCTGAGGAATATCTTGTCGATGTCGCTATAGGGAATGGCCAGCACCGAGAAGTTGTGCTGCGAGCCGGTACCGAGGTCGAACATGAAGTTCTCGCCGTTGCCCAACTGCACGAGCCAGCACGAAGCCGCCTGCGACTTGCGAGCACTCGGCATTCCAGTGCCCAGGGCGAGCACCCGCATCTCGTCGGGCGCGAGTGCCTCCGTGCCCGGATAGTAGTAGTCGCGAGGGACGTTCGATGCGGCCTGCTGGGCTTCCGCCAGGCTCACCAGCGCACGCTGCTTGCCAGCGCGCTCGTCGGAGCGACCCAAGCTGTACGTGGCCGCTGCGACGGCGACTACGAGCACAAGACCCAAGACCGGGATCAATCGTGTCCGCGCCATGGTTTCCCCTTCCGTTCATGGTTGAGAGCAGAACCTCACCGCAGGCCCCGTCGCCGGTTCCCTGCTGACCTTGCCTGCTCAGCGCCCCGGACGACGCTTCTGCGTCCGGTATACGTTCTTCGACTTTGTCGAGCGCCCCTTCTTCGTGTGCCTATTCTTTTGCGCATGGCGGTGACGAGCCGTCTTCGAGCGGTACACCGAGCGAGATACCCGCGGCCACGGCCGCCACCAGGGCGGAAGCACACCCCATCGCCAACGCGGGCGATAGAGACGGTAGCCCGGCCTGAACATCGGCCCGAAGAACACGACGGTCGTCACGTAGACCGTCGTCGTCGGCTCGATGTAGTAGTCCTCGCCGTAGTATTCTTCGACACCATGGACCTGAGCGCTGACTTCGTCACTGGTCTCACTCTTCTCGATCTCGATCGTGGCAAGGTCCTGATACGTTTCCTCGGCCACGGCGACCTGCAGCACCAACACGTGAGTGTTGCCCTCCGCGTGCTCGACAACCCGGATGAAGTCGACTTCGCCGTCCCCGTCGAGGTCGATGTTGTTAACGCCGTTGTCGGGATCGTTGAGCGCTTTCTCGAAGTCCTCTATGCTCTCAGCTTCCTTGAACAGCTCGATCACCGCATACAGATCGAGATCCTCTCCCGTCTCGGTGGCTGGGGCTACATATACGACTTCCTCCTGCGCGTATCCGTCCGCGAGAACGAATGCGCACAGTAGAGTCGCCAGCCAAAAGAACCTGACTTGTTTCATGGCAATCAACCTCCGGCACCTGTTGACAAGGGAACCCAGAGCCGCCTTGCAGATGCCCGCTATCAGGCGCCCCCTCCACCGATTTCCTCAGGCCCGTTAGTCACTGAGGGCTACGCTTCACTCCTACTCGCCGCCGTCCCCTCCTATGGGAATCGACCCGAAGACTGTAAGGACCCGGTTGTAAACCGCCTCTCCGGGGTTCTCCTTTATGGTGTCGGTCAGGCCAAGGAAATAGCGAGCCGAGACGCTCGCGGCGAAGGGGCCTTCCTGCAACTTGTACTCGACCTGGAACGCAACGCCGGCGTCGAACGAGTTGAGCTCATCTTCTAGATCTTCTTCAACCGTGATTACATTCGTGATGACCCCTTTGTAGACATCCTGCGAAGACATCAGGAACCCGACCTGCGGTCCTACTCCGACGTGCAGGCGGTTGCGAAGGGCGCCGTGCTTCACGATCACAGGAATCTCGAAGTAGCTGAGCTTGCGTTCGGCCGACTTGTCCGCGACCAGCGTGTCGAGCGGGGGCGGCGCGTCCTCCAAGGCCGGCGGCATGCCCTTGGCGCCCACCCAGTAGAAGGGCAAGAGTTCCGGTTGCAGATAGAAGTTGCCAGCAACCTTCCACTCGGCGACTAGACCGAGCATCAGACCCGGTTTCAGCTTGGTATCGTCGATCCCGGAAAGGTCGGAGATGTTCGCTCCGACATTAAGACCGATGTGAAAGCGCTCGGTGGCGAGCTTGTCGCCGAACAAGATCCCCAGCAGCACTTGACCCTCCGCCGGCTGGCTGGATGTCAACGACAGCAGCACTGCTGCAATAACACTTCGCATAACGAATCTTTTCACGATGCCTCTCCCGTCAGTGAGCGCTACAGAATCGCCACCCCCGAATTCGAGAGCGATATGCATACTTCACCCCATAGCCCGCGTCACCTTGCTGGTCCCTAGTCTTGAGGGGGCTGCTGCGCGTAAGTGCTGTACTTGTCGTTGATCTCGCCCCAGATCTGCTCCAGCACGTCTCGCATCATTTCCTACCGAGGTTCCCCGTCCAGTAACAGCTGCAGATAGGGCGAAAGCCCACGCATCTCTACACCCTTCGCCTGCAGCACCCTAAGCAGCTCGATCCCGGACGCGTCGGACGCCACGAGTTCTGTCAGGTCCAGCGCCACAGGGCCGCCGATCTCACGGCATGCTTTCGCGAGTTCGTCCACGGCATCCCCATGGAGCCAGCCGGCCACCAGCACCACGGACTCTCCGTGTAGTCTGGTGACGTCAATTCGCATGATCACGATCGGAGACAGAGGCAACTCAGGGGCCAGCGATCGCCGCAACGCGGACCGAAAACCCTAAGCGATTATTTTACATCGACTTAACTCTTGTGGACGACCGTGTTGGGTGGACCAATGCGAACGGAAAATGCCGACATGTCGGCACGATCGGCTCATATTTCGGCACTCGGTGTTGACATTTCGGCACTCCGGGGATCATCGTTCTTGCATCCAGTACCAGAGAAACCATCCGCACGGCCGAGCGGCCTTGCATCAATCGGTAGGGGACTCCCCTTCCCATGGAACGGAGCAGCAGCATCATGGCGGCTCTACGACAGCCACATCGCGATAGCGCGGAACAGCGCGAGTTGGAGAGTCTCTACCGCACCGCGCCTCTCGGCATGGGCCTCATAGACCGGGACCTGCGCTACGTCCGTGTAAACGAGCGGCTCGCCGAGTTTGCGGGCATGTCCGCAGAGGAGATGCTCGGCCGCACCACTCGGGAAGTGGTCCCGGAGATCGCTCCCAAGACCGAGCCCATCTATAGGCAAGTTCTGGACGCCGGGCGGGCGGTCCTCGACGTTGAGATCAGCGGTGCGACCCGCGCCGAGCCGGACCGCGAGCGGCACTGGCTGGCCAGCTATTCACCGCTGGAGTCTGACAGCGGCGACATCGCAGGCGTCTCCATCACCGTTAGAGACATTTCGGAGAGCAAGCGGGCCCACGAGGCGCTCGAGGAACAGTTGCGGTTCCAGCGACTCCTGACCGAGCTATCCGCCCAGTTTGCCGTTATCAGCATCGACGAGCTCGATGACGCTATCGAGGGTGCACTGGCTCGGATCGGGACGCTGTTGGGAATCGATCGCATCGCACTGATCCGGTTGACGGAAGATGGAACGGCACTCGAAATCACCCACGGCTACGCGCAGCGGATTGAACACCGCCCCCAACTGCATGTCGTGATTGACCGGCTGCCGTGGTTCACGCGTGGGCTCCGTGAAGGAAGGATCCTTCGCATCTGTAGCATGGACGACTTGCCTCCGGCAGCCGGAGCCGAACGAGACTATATGTTGGAGCAGGGCTTCAAAGCGTTTCTCACGATCCCAATGCGGGTCGACGAGACGGTCGTTGGCGCGATCTCTTACTCCGACATGAACGCGGAGCGCGAGTGGCAAGACTATTTCATCGAGCAGCTCCGCGTCATCTCGCAGCTGTTCGGCGAGGCTCTAGTGAGGAAACGAACGGGGCAACTGCTGACGGCAAGCCAGGAGCAGTTCAAGAACTTCATGGACAACAACCCGGCTGGCGCCTACATGAAGGACGAGGATCTCAGGCACATATACGCCAACGACCTGTTACTCGAACCGTTTGGGATCTCTCTCGACGAGTTTCTCGGGACCACTAGCCGCGATGTCTTGGGCGATGAGATCGCCGAGACGGTAGAAGTCGCGGACAGGCGTGTCTTATCCGGCGATTCTGGCATGGCCGAGGCAGAGCTTTGCGTTGAGGTTGACGGAGAGACTCGCTGGTTCCGCGACACGAAGTTTGCCCTGGCGGGCCCGGGCGGAGAGCCGAGAGTGGGGGGCATCGCGCTCGAGATCACGGAGCACAAGCGGGCACAGCTTATCCTAGAGCAGCAGGCGCGATTCGAAGCCCTGCTATCCGACATTTCCGCCCGGTTTGTGAACGTCCCTCCGGAACAGATCGACGACGCCATCACCGATGCTCTGGAGCAGGTGGGCGACTGTCTCGGGCTCGACCTCTGCGACCTCGGTCACCTGACTCCAGATGGGAAGGAAGTGCAGATCAAATACGTGTGGAGCCGCGAGCCTCTCGGCGTCATGCCCTCGTACCCCGCAGCGGATTACCCGTGGTTCCTGTCGCCGTTCGTCACCGGCTCGGAACTTCTGTGGTCGAGGAACGAAGGTCTACCGCCCGCTTCCGACGCCGATATCCAACTGCTCGAAGCCTTGGACTTCCAGTGCTTCGCTGGAATCCCCGTGATGATCGGCGGCCAGGTTGCGGGCTGTCTCGCCTTCGTCAACTGCACCGATCCCACTCCATGGAACCCAAACGTCGTCCAACGCCTCCATCTCCTCGCTCGTGTTTTCGGCAGTGCTATCGAGCGTCAGCGTCAGGATCTCGAGCTGCGACAAGCCTACAGCGAAATCCGCAAACTCAAAGAGCACCTCGAAGCCGAGAACATCACTCTGAAGCAGGAGGTCAAGGCGTCGGTCGCGGGCGAAGAGATCGTCGGCAAGAGCCCGGCGCTTCGCGAAGTTCTGTTTCAAGTGGGACAGGTAGCAGAGACGGACTCGACCGTCCTCTTGCTCGGCGAGACCGGGGTCGGTAAGGAACTCGTCGCGCGAGCGATTCACGGGGGCAGCAAACGCGCAACTCAGCCCCTGATCACGGTCAACTGCGCGGCGCTTCCCAGTTCTCTCATAGAGAGTGAGCTGTTCGGACACGAAAAGGGCGCATTTACCGGTGCCGTGAGTCGCAAGATCGGGCGCTTCGAAGTGGCTGCCGGAGGTACGATCCTGCTCGATGAGATAGGAGACCTGCCTCCGGAACTCCAGGTCAAGCTGCTGCGCGTACTCCAGGAGGGCAGTTTCGAAAGGCTGGGGTCGTCACAAACGAAGACCGCCGACGTGCGCGTTATCGCGGCCACGCACCGAGACCTGGACGCGATGGTCGATCAAGGCAAGTTCCGTGACGATCTCTACTACCGTCTCGGGGTGTTTCCCATCCGCGTCCCACCGCTGCGCGAGCGACGCGGGGATATTCCGCTGCTCGTCTGGTACTTCGTCTCCGTCCTGCAAACTCGATTGGGAAAGACGATCCGGACCATTCCGCGCCACGCGATGGAAGCGTTGACCGCCTACGACTGGCCGGGAAACGTGCGCGAACTGCAGAACGTGGTGGAACGCGCCATGATACTCTCGCCGGGTGAAAGCCTTGAGCTCGGTACCATCTTGCCCGAGCCACGCAACAGCGAGAGAGCGAGCGTCCAAAGACCAGGCGGTCAGGGCACAAGACTCGAGGATGCCGAACGCGCGCACATCTTGGCGGTGCTCGAGAAGTGCAACTGGAAAGTCGGTGGGCATGATGGCGCCGCGGAACAGTTAGGCCTTAAACGTTCGACGCTCCAGTCGCGCATGAAGAAGCTCGGGATCCAGCGGCCGTCTGAGACAGCATCGCGGCCCTTGCCATAGAGTCCGCGGGCCGACAAGGTCGCCAATCCTGCGATCCGCCACCGAGACGGCTAAGGCCGGCGGGCTGAAACTCCGCCGGCCTTCGCGCGTAATCGCTCGGGCGTCGATTACTACTGGATCGGAGGACCCGACTCGAACACGTCGTTGATCCCGATGATCGTGATGTTCTCTGCCTGAACTGGGATCGGGAAGCCGGCGATCTCGGCGTCCTCGACCATGTGCTCGGCCGACTTTTCGCTGGAATAAGTGATCGGCGTCGCCACACCGCTCAATAGCTTCTCCTTCATCCCCTCGGCGTCGCGGGTGATCATGACGATGTACATGTCCTCGTATTGCAGGTTGCCGCTGACCGCCCGGTTCACTCCGGCCAAGTCGAGCCCGGCGAGCGCCGGCCTGATCGACGCCAGGTAACCGTCGCCGCCGATCCCGTAGAATCTGTCATCCATCGCGTACGCCAGACGCCGGCTGATCGTGTTGCCCCAGTTGACAGTGAAGTTCCGCAGAAACTGCTGGGTCGTTGCAAGATTCTCTTCGACCAATCCGTCGTCCACCAGCTTCTCGAGCTCGAGCAGCGCCGCCCGCGTGGCGAACAGCGTGCGGTCGTGCAGGTTGCCCGGCTCGGTCATCGAGATCGGGCGGATCCAGATCTCGAACAGGTGGCTGCGGCGCGAACAGTTGACGCGCGGCTGCTGCGTGGTATAGCCCCGCGGAAACGCCTCGATGTAGGCATAGTCCCCGTAGTTCATGCCGCGCTTCTCGCGGATCACCTGGTACAGGTGGCTGAACGAGTTCCGGTGCTGGCCGAACCAAGTGGCAGTTGCAAACATCGGGAAGTAGTCGGGCTCGCCGCGCACGAAGTCGAGCGGGTAGCCGATAGAGATCGGTGTCGCGTCCGTCGGCTTATCGACGATCAGCACCCGGATGCCATCGGGCGCGCGAGGCTGCGGTTCCGGCACCAGGGCGACCTCGCCTTCCGGCAGCGTATTGAAGTCCTCACGCACGCGCGCCGCGAAGCCGTCAGGAAAGCCGCCGCCGACGCCGATCACGATATTGTTGCTGACGTAGTACTTGGCGTAGAAATCTTTCACATCATCGAGCGTGATCGACGCGGCCGACTGTACGTAGCCCTCCACAGGGTGCGCGTACGGCGTGCCGGCATAGGCGGCGCTGAACAGCAATTCCTTGGTCAGCTCTTCGTCACGACCGTACCGCCGTGTCCGCTCCAGATAGTTCATCAGTTGCGACTTCACGCGCTCGAAGTCCGCCTCGTCGAACGCGGGCTTGAGCAGATGGTTGCGGAACAGCTCGTAGTACGCGTCCAGGTTGTCCTGGTAGATGCGGCCGGTGAAGGCCGTCATCTCCTTGTCCACGTTGTAGCCGTAGCCCGCCGCCATTGGATAGAGTTTCTCGAGGATCTGGTTGTAGCTGTCCACTGTCGTCGCCCCATCCGACAGCAGGGCGGCCGTCAGCGCGGCGAGCCCTTCTTTCCCCGCCGGGTCGTTCTGCGAACCGGCCTGGACCCAGATGTTGAAGGCGATATACGGTGACTCGGGCTCGTAAAGGGCCACCGTCCCTTCCGGCGCTCTCTCGCACGCCCCCAAGACCAGGAGGCATGCCGGTAGCAACGCGAGCTTTCTCATCGTCCCCCCTCCTGGATCATGAGTA
>JBDHAS010000103.1:0-11945 GCA_039588015.1 Gemmatimonadota bacterium
ATCCCCCGTTTGGTAAACGAAGAACCGCGGATTCGTCGGGTCCGGCAACCACGTCGATAACCGTCGGAAGAACTCAGGATCTTCGTGGAACGGCTTCAGGGGGCCGTCCACCTCGAATCGGTAGGCGAAGCGCGCTGCCTTGGGGACCTCACGACTCAGGTACCAGGTGTCGGTCCCCTCCGCGCTGCATCACCGACCCGGAGAAGTCATACAGGGTGGAAGGAGTGACCGCCACGACGCTGGTGGTCTTAGGCCCTCCTTGCCATAGGAACGTGACAATCGCGGTCTCGGCGCTCTCCAGGCTGGGTTCCACTAGTGGGCCTCCTGCCCGTGTGAGGCTATCTAGCAACTCCTGTATCTCGGACGATCGGACTGCGACGGGTCGAGCAAGGAGTTGGCTGATTCGCGTGCTGGAGACATCCTGTGCCACAACTGAGGGGGCTGCGACGACAATCAATGCGAGGACAAGCAGCGTACGGAGGAGCATTCCGGAATTGCCGGTTGAGGTTTGAGAGCGTCTTTCTCGCCTAGATGATCGTAGCGACCCAATGGTTGGAACGACAGACGCCAGCTTGACGGGGGCCCAAGGGTGATGCGAAAGGCCGAAGTGCTTGACGGTGGAGGTCCGGGTCGCGCAGCTTTGGCCCCAAGCCGTTGGGCACAACCACCACTCAGATTTCCCGGAGAGCGGAGGCCCGCCATAGATGAACCTTGACCAAATCCTTCTGTTCGAGAAGCTGCGGCCGGCGAAGCGGGTGCTCATAGCCGGGATCGGTGGCGGCTACGATGTCTTCTGTGGTTTGCCGCTGTTCTTTCACCTGCGGAAGAGCGGCAAGTTCGTGCAACTCGCCAATCTCAGCTTCACACACCTGTATTCTGTCGAGGGACGGAAGCTCGCCTCGGCTGCAACCGAGGTGACCGCCGATTCGAGGGGACCGTCGGACTATTTCCCGGAGAAGTATCTCTGCGAGTGGTTTCGGCTGCGCGGCGACGACGTATCGATCCAAAGCTTCTTCAGAACCGGCGTGCAACCGCTTGCCGAAGCATACAGCGCCGTCACGCAGGAGTACGAAATAGATACGGTCTTACTCGTTGACGGTGGGACGGACAGCCTCATGCGAGGCGATGAACCTGATCTAGGCACGCCGCAGGAGGACATCGCCAGCATTGCAGCGGTCGATTCGCTCGACGTGGAACGTCGATTTCTCGTGTGTATCGGCTTCGGGGTGGACGCGTATCACGGCGTCAGTCACAGCTGCGTGCTGGAGAACGTGGCGGCATTGGCGAAGGAAGGAGCGTTTCTCGGTGCCTTCTCCCTGCTGGCGTGCACGGAGGAAGCGGAGCTGTACCGCGACGCGGCAGCATTCGTCTTCTCCAAAATGCCGGAATCCCCCAGCATCGTCTCGTCATCCATCCTGTCGGCCATCGCTGGGGAGTTCGGCGACTACCACGCGACCGAGCGGACAAAGGGGAGCGAGCTCTGGATCAACCCCCTGATGAGCATGTACTGGGCCTTCACCCTCGAGGGTGTTGCACGCCGCTGTATCTACTTGGATGAAGTACGCGACACGGAGTCCTACTACGACCTGAGTCGAGCCATAGCGGCGTGCCGTGACTCGATGCCTTTGAAGCGCGAGTGGGAGCACATTCCCCTCTAGCGTGCGCCGAGCGGGGTTAGCCCTACGAGGAAGGAGCACATCGATGAAGCCTGTCGCACTGCTTACTTGCTTGGCTGTTGCAATGAGCCCAGCGTTCGGCTCTCTACTCGCACAAGGGATCTCGCAGGATACCCTGCCCGAGAACCACATCCTATTCACGCTGTCCAGGGTGAACGGTGGATTTCAGGGTGGGAACCAGTATCTGCCAGGATTCATGCTCTCGATGGATTTCCGCCACGGCATTCCCGCAGCTCCGCTGGATCTACCAAGCATCACGGAAGCGGTGCGCCTTGGGGAGGTCACGGGCGTGCTCAACTATCCCACCGGAGCGACGACCCCGGTTGCTTACGATGTAGTCCGGCACAGAGGTACAGACGACATCTACATGAAGACGACCCTGGGGTATTTCCTATGGGAGAGTGCGGTTGTTCGAGACGACGAAGTCAATTTCGTCATCGATTGGTGGTACACCCCTCCGGCCCGCCGCGTAGACCTTGCCGCAGTGGATATGGCCGAGCGCCTATTGGCCGACTCGCTCAACTGGCACAAGCATGACGACAGGGAGTGCGAGGACGACCGAGCGAACGACAGGTGGAGCCTGTTTTGCGCCTTGAAGCTTGCCTCCTTGGAGACGATGGGTGAGTACAATCATCACAACACAGCCATGAACACGGTAAGATTCATCATAGATGAGCTTGTACCGAATCACGGATTCGAGCACACTCTCATGGACTACAACAACTCGGAGTCGACCACGCATCAGGACATCCTTCAACTGCTGGCGAATTCGAAGGAGCGAATCCACAGGGCGATGGCGGCGCGAGAGTCGCCCGGTGCCTCGCTGCAGCCTGATTTCTGTGCTGTGGACGTGCTGCAGGAATCCACTGCATTTGGGGGCACTCTGTGATGCCGGAAACTGACGACCGGTCATTTGGCAATTTTGACGCTGCTGATTTGCGTGCACCGATGATCGACTTTCGCGGCTCGGACGGAACCTGCTATGCCCTGGCGTATAGTGAGTTGCTGTCTGTGGCCCTCACCTCTCCGCAGTGCATCGTCCTCGAGTTCAAGCATCACAAGGTCGCAGTCAGGGGCAGAAATCTCCTGACCGTCTACCGTGGATTGGTGACGCAGACGATTGCGTACTTACGGGAGCAGGACCTCGATGTTGCTCCCGAGTCCGAGACCTTCATCGACTCCTTGACGATCGAACCGAGGGCTGAGTGAGGGCGATGTGTAGGTGAAACGCGCAGTTGAAGCGTTACCCGTTAGGTATGTCCGAACAAGAGGGGCGCGAATGGGCACAGATATCGAGATTCGTGTACGACGGCTCGAGCGGGCGAACCGAATACTGATCTTGGTCGTGTTGGCGGCAGCGTTCGTCTTGGTGACCGGGGCCACGTCGCAGGGAGACGATGACGACACCATTCGCTCGCAACGGTTCGAACTCGTCGACGTCGATGGCTCGGTCCGGGCCGTTTTTCGGACAGACGCTGACGGCTCGACGGGAATATTCATCCGTGATCCGGAGGGTTCTCTCCGCTTGTCTCTCACCCACGATCCTGACCAGTCGGCGCTGTTTATCTACGACGACGAAGGCACTGTGCGCATTGGTGTCGCACAGTTCTCTCATGGTGGTGGCGGTGTCGCGCTGCACGGGGCGCGATCGAAGGGCGCCGCAGTGCTTTACCATAAAGAGACCGGAAGTCTGAGTTTCTACGACAAGGACGGCAATACAACGACGCGTGTACCTCGTACTGACCGATGAGGGTCTAGCCGAAAGACCGCGGAGTTGACGCCTGACCAGGCCGGAAGATCAGCACGAGCAGACCACCAAGAGGTAGTCGTCCCGAGAGCTACGGATATTCCGGAAACTGTTTCGCGATGAGCCAGTCCCTGAACGCCACGGGCAGCTTCCCGAAGATCGAAATGGACTTCGCCCCGGCTCCCACGACATAGCGGCGTTTCGGCCGGCGGGCGAACAAGCCGTGTTCGACCGCCCGGGCGACGCGTTCGGCGCGTATCCCCCGACGTTCACGCTTCTCGGAGAGGCCGAAGACCGGGCCGTAGAGCTCGCGTGCCTCTGGCGGGTATGCCTCGCGCGCCCTTCTCAACGTCGCCAGGACCTTGTCGTAGATAGGTGTATCAACTACTCCGGGCTCCACGACCGCGACCGATATGCCCCAGGGTCTCAGCTCCACGCGCCACGAATCGGAAATGGCTTCAAGAGCAAACTTGCTCGCCGCGTAGGGCCCGAGAAACGGAAACGCCAGCAGACCGCTGACCGAGCTCATGTTAACGATCCGGCCTCTAGAGGCGCGCAGCAACGGAAGGAACGCCTGAGTCACCGCTATCGCACCGAGGAAATTGACCTCGAACAGCTTGCGCAGTTCGTCGACGGGAGCGAACTCGAGCGGACCGCCGTAGAAGATGCCGGCGTTGTTCACCAGTCCGCTCAAGCCGTCTTCACCGACGGCCTTCTTGATCGTCCCGCGCGCCGAGGCGATCGCCTCCGGATCCGTGACGTCGAGTAGGACGGGCGTGAGCCTGTCGGAGCTTCTCCCTTTCAAAGATCCGCCGTCGGACTCGTTCCTAACGCCGGCAAATACACGGATGCCCTTTTTGTCCAGGCGCAGCGCACAGGCTTCGCCGATGCCGGTTGACGCACCCGTGATCAGCACAGCTTTCGCGGGACGTTTCCCGTTCATCTCACTTCCCCACGGTACTATCTGCCTACTCGAGGCGTAGAGCTTTCATCGGATCGACCGTAGCGGCCCGGCGCGCAGGTAGATACGCGGCGGACAGCGCTGCAACCACGAGCACGACCGTGCCGGCAGCCAAGCTGATCGGGTCGATCGGCTCGACGCCGAAGAGTAACCCCCGCACCAGGCCGGTCACGGCGAGTGAAGCGGCCAGACCGACGCCGAGCCCAATGACTACCGGGATCAGGGCTCGCTTGATAACCAAGCGGCCGATGTCACCGCGCTGCGCGCCGATGGACATCCGGATGCCGATCTCTCGTGTCCTGCGGCTGACGGCCAGGTTCATCACGCTGAAGATCCCGACCGCGGCCAGCGCCAGCCCGAGGAACGCCAACGCCGAAAACATCTCCGCGTTCATCCGCTGAGTATAGATGTATCCGCGGACGACTTCGGTATAGGGAACGACGTTCACGATCGCGAGGTGCGGCTCGTAATCGCGTAACCAGCGATGTAGCACCGGCACAGCGGCTCCCGGGTCGCCGGCAACCGAGACCATCAGCGCGCTGCCCGTTGGGTAACTGAACTGAGGATACGAGAAGTAGACGGTCGGCTCTATGTCGGCGAGGTAGTCACGTGTCTTCGTGTCGCGCACCACGCCGACGATCTCGAAGGCACGATCCTCACCCTCTGCGGCGCCGGGCCACCAGAGGCGACGACCGACCGGCTGTTCTCCGGGAAAGAAGCGGCGCGCCAAGCTTTCATTGACCATAGCGACATCATTCGCACCGGTCGTGTCACCGGCAACGAAGCTACGACCCTGTAGGACCCCTATGTCCAGCGCCTCGAAGAAGCCCGGTATGACCTTCGAGTAGACGAGAGGGACGGGATCGGTCTGACCGTCCAAGCGCAACTGGGCCGACATGTGCGGCGAGAGGAGCGGGAAATCCACCACCGTCGCCGTTCGTGCCCACGGCTCCTCCGCGACCCGCTCCGCCACCTCTCGGAAGAATCGCTCGCGCTCCTCGACTTCCAACGTGGTGCTGCTCGTCGAGATATGTGTGACCACGAGGCGATCGTACGAAAATCCGGGATCGAGATTACCTACGGTGAGCAGAGTCCGTACCACGAGCCCAGCCACCACCAACAGTAGCACCGACAGCGCGATCTGGGTCGCGACAAGAACGTCGTGCACGCCCAACAACCTTCGTCCCCAGATTCGCCGCGTTCCGCCTACCGACGCGGCTGTATCGCTCTTCAGCGTGTCCGCCAGGTTGCGGCTCGAAGCGCGCAGCGCCGGCAGCAAGCCTGCAACGAGTCCTGTGACTATGGAGATCGCCAGAGCGAAAGCGACCACCTTCGGGTCGATCGACGCCTCGCGCGGCACGTCCATCCCCCACACGCTGGGCCGCGCGAAGTACGATCCGAGCCGTGCGCTGACTGGACTGGCGAGTGCCAACGCGATGATGCCGGCGATCCCCGAGAGCAGCACGTTCTCGGTGAGGACCTGCCGGACAAGTCGACCGGGTGACGCCCCAATCGAGGCCCGCATGGCCATCTCGCGCTGACGTCCCGCGGCCACCGATAACAGCAAGTTCGCGACATTGGCACAGACCAAAAGCAGAAGTACGCCAGCGGCCACGATCATCAAGCGGACCGTGGGCTGCTCGGCGAGACGCGAGCGCGGGTCGATCCAGGTTGCCGGTGCGAGCCGAATTAGGCGCGGTTCCGTCTGCCTGGGGTACACATCATCGAGCCCCGCTGCCATACCTGTCAGCTCAGCCAGCCCCTGCTCTTCTCCGGCTCCATCTCGCAGCCGTCCGTAGACGCGGACGAGAGGCAGGTCTCGATTCTCGGATCGCCGAGTCCAGCTGACGTACCGGTCCGCGAAGGGAGCGATCGGGATCCAAACGTCGGGCCGGAAGCCGGATGTCGTGCCGAGGAACTCCGGGGAGGCGACCCCCACCAACGTGAACGGCCTGAAGTTGAGATAGATCGTGCTACCGATCACCGATGGGTCGCCGTTGAAGCTGCGCTGCCACCAGGCGTGCGAGATGACGGCCACCGGATCGGCGCTAGGTCGATCGTCCTCGGCTCGGATGCCCCGGCCAACGGCTGTCTCCACTCCGAGAACTGAGAAGGCGTTGCCCGAGACCGCTTCCAGGAACGCGACTTCCGTCATGGTCTCGAGGCGTACGCTGGCGGCGTAGAACGGTTGAGTGGCCGCTATCTCCTCGAACGCGCCGTCCGCCTCCGAATAGTCGAGGAAATCCAGGTACGAGATATCGACATAAGGGCTTTCGTCCTCGACCCCGAATACCCGGACCAGACCGTCGGCGTCCACTCCCGGGAACGGCTGATAGAACCCGTTGATGTACGTGAACACGGCCATCGTAGCCGACAGTCCGAGTGCGAGGATGGTCACGGCGACGATGGGGAATAGTGGCCTTCGTCGGAGGGCGCGGAGTGAGAAGCTCAGGTCACGCACGATCTGGAACATGCTCTCGCTTCCTCTCTAGCGGTGAGTGGCGCCTGTGCGCCTCACGGTACAACGGCCATTGTGAGGAAGCAACTGCGTCGGCCGATCATTGTGACCCTGAGGCATATCACCGCCGTGCTGGAGAGCGGGTTGCACACCGCGTCCCGGCGTTATACAAGTCAGCCATGCTCGGGAAACTCTTCAGGCTACCGGCGATTCAGACGCCGGAGGTACTGCAGCGGCAGCGTTGGATCCTGACCTTCGCCATCCCCGTCGCCGTGGGAGCGTTGGCCGGCATCTTCGTGCTGCACCCGCTGAACGAGTTCGTCTACTACCACGAACACCAGCCGCCGGCGTCGTCGGCCCGCGCCTTCGTCATCTCACAGCTGTGGGACACGATCCGCTTCAGATCGCCGATCAGGACGGCTTCGTACGCCGGAGCGGGCGCGGCGCTCGGACTGCTCGCCGCCCTCATGTTCAATGCCCTCCACACGAAGGCGCGCCAGATTCAACAGTTGAGCGCCGAGTTGGAAAAGGATCTCCGCGCTCTAATCCGGCAGGGCGAGAGTGGCGTGCTCGAGTTCAAATCGACTTTTCGCTGGGACTTGAAACAGAACAAAGTCAACCGCGCTCTCGAGGCTGTCGTCGTGAAGACGCTGGCAGGGTTCATGAATGCAGACGGAGGCACCCTGTTGGTGGGGGTGGCCGACGACGGAGAGATCGTCGGGCTGGAAAAGGACTACCAAACGCTGAAGAAGAGGAATCGAGACGGTTTCGAGCAGGCGATCATCGGTGCCGTCGCGACTCACATCGGTACGGACTCGTGTCGCCACATCCACGTTGTGTTCCACGACGTGGGCGGAAAGGACATCTGCCGAGTCATCACCAGATCGTCGGCCAAACCCGTATTCATCAAGAAAGACGACACCGCCATGTTCTACCTTCGCACCGGCGGCGGAACGCGCAGGCTGAACGTGGAGGAGGCGGTGGACTACATAGAGGATCACTGGTCCAAGTAGTCCACCCGCCTCGCCGACTCACTTATCAACCTCTCGCCACATAATCCTTCGCATGCTGCAACCGTTCCCTATCGGTATCGGCGTTCGCGGCGACCTCGACCAGGGAACCGTAGTAGCGCCTTGCAGCTTCTGTGTCTCCGCTCAGTTCGGCGGCGCGACCCGCGCCGTACAAGCTGTTGAAGCGATTCGGACTCCGCTCGAGTGCGGCCTCGTACTCAGACAAAGCCTCTGTCGGGCGCTCAAGCTGGAGCAACATGTCGGCCAGTAGCTCGCGCGCCGGCAGGACTTCGCCCGGGGTAACCGGGTGCTTCTCCGTCCCGGCCTCGAGCTCTGCTGCGGCACGCATCGTCGACAGCGCCTCGTCACGCGATCCCTCCTCGAACTGCAGCCAGGCGAGCGCCGAGAGCCGCTGGATCTCGACCTGGGTTCCCCAATAGGCGTTGGCAGCGGCGACCTTTCCCTGAAGCTCTGACAGGGTCGCGAGGTCCGCGCGCGCCTGCTCGAATCGGCCGCTCCTCGCCCCGCCCAGAGCGCGGGCGAAGTACGTGATCGCCTCCATCGCAGGCGCGCTCTCCCAAGGATATTCGCTCGGCCAGCGCGGCTCCAGTTCCGCCGCCGATTCCCACTGCTGCCGCTCGAGCGTCAGCCGCGCGGGTACTGCCGCGAACGTGTAGGCACTAGCTACGTGCGCCTGATACGGTGGATTAACCCCTGTAAGTTCAACCAATACATTAAGCGCTCTTTGATCCTCGGCGCCCTGGAGATAGGCGTATGCCAGGTAGTCGAGCGCATGGAAGTAATGGAGCGAGATCTTGTCGCCGACGGGACGCTTCAGCGCCGCATCCCCCGAACGTCGGTTCCAATCGATCGACTCCTGCCACAAGCCCAGGCGAGTGAAGGTGTGGGTTGGCATGTGCAGCGCGTGCGGGATATCGGGCGCGATCTTCCCGTAGCTCCGCGCCACGTCCACGGCCATGTGTGAGAGCACGGGGTTGTCGTAGGAGTGAATCACATAGTGGTGCCCGCCGGGGTGGTCGGGAATCGACTCCAGTACTCCCTCCGCCAACGCGCCCGCCTTTCGTTGCTTGGCGAACGTCTTGTCACCAGGATCGACGGTGGCCAGCTGGGCCAGCGCGTAGAAGGCGGTCCCCTCTGGGTCGAGCGGGTACTTCTCGTGAAACGCTCGCCAACCGTTCTCGAAGCCGGCCAGGTTCGGCTTTTCGGAATCGCCACGGCCTGGCTGATAGTATCCGGTCAGAGCCTCGACATAGTCGATCTCCTGCTCCGAACGGGCCTTGGTGCGCGCCTGCTCGAGCAAATTGCGGCCGGCCTCGAACCTGGCCTCGCTGGGCGGATCTGACCAGAGCGGGTGCACGACCGTCATCGCCTGCCCCCAGTAGGCCATGGCGCAGTCCGGATTGGCCTCGGCCGCTGCGGCAAAGGCGGCCTCCGCATCCTCGTAGGTCATGCTATGCAGCAAGGCGAGCCCGCGGCCCAAGTGAACGTCAGCAGCTTCGCTGCAGGAACTGGGTAGCCGCACGCTCCCGAGCGGCGATCCGGACAGATCGAACACGTGCGTCACCAAGCCCGGGTCGGCGGACAGGTCGATGCTTTCCTGCTCGCGCTCCCCTCCGGTGCATGCAGCGAGTGCCATCAGCAACGCAATTGCCTTTGATGCATAACGCATATGGTCTCTCCCGTTGAAGTTCAGCAGTGCTGGCGGCTAGAGCAGCCGCCCACAATATCATATGCGCGATCGACAGGCCAGAGCGGACACGCACGATCGACACGGCTGGCAAGGATTCGGGTCTCAGGTGCTGGCCCCTGGTTTCTAAACGCGAAAAAGAGGCAGGAGGTGCCGCGACAGGCCGTCCGAGTCTTCTCCCCCATAGCGACGACCGACGCGCTTGGTCGACTCCCGAGAGCCGCCGTCGCGTGTGATTCGACCACGGACGCCGTTTCCAACTGATACGGATGGCACCCGCCGGACGCCTGAAAAGGCGCTTTCTTCCTAGGCAATCCGCTCAGCGCTTCCGGCACCCGTCTTGCCTTCTTCGGCTGTGGGGCCCGGCCTTTCTCCATCGGACCTAGGGCCTCTAGGTCACGAACCAGTACCGACAGCAGGACGTCGGGCGCAGTGAAAGGAGAGAACCATGCGCCAGATCGACGTCAAAATCACAAGATTAGCCCCGATCGTTTCCCTGTTGATGCTAGCGGCAGCGACGACAGATCTACAGGCCCAGCATCGCCGGCATCATCGACGGCCACCTCAGTCGGTCCTCGGCGTACAGTTCATGTGGGCGGATCCGCAGGGCGAGTTCGCCTATTTCGTGGACGACGGCTTCGGACTGGGAGCTCACGGCGTGTTCAACCTGGATCGGCAGCGAGTGATCGGCCTGCGCCTGGACGGCACGATCATCGTCTACGGCCACGAGCGCTTCACCCAGCCGTTGACGCCGACCATACCCCGCATCTGGGTGGACGTCACCACCGACAACATCATCGCTTCGGGGTTCATCGGGCCACAGATCACCGTGGGCCGCGGCGCCCTGCGCCCGTACCTGCACGGGGGTTTCGGTTTCTCCTATTTCTCGACGCATTCGAAGATCCACGGCGATCCCCACTATCACGGCGGCATCGGCACCACGAACTTCGACGACTGGACGCCCGCCCTGACCGGCGGCGGCGGATTCTACCTGGCGCTGTCGAGGACGGTCATGATCGACATGGCTGTGCAGTACGTGCACAATGGCCGAGTCGAGTACATGCGCGAGGGCGGTATCTACGAGGACCCCGACGGCTCGCTCTGGTACGAGGTCATCGAGAGCGAGGTCAACCTGTGGACCTGGAGGCTCGGGGTGTCGTTCGGGATAGGATAGGCATACCTACGCGGGCCACCCTGTGGGTCGTCTCGATTCAGGTCGCGTCTAGCTGCGGGATTTTTGCAAGTGCCTCACCGTTCTAGATTGCGCTCGGACGGCCCACAGCGGGGCTCCATTTACACGCGGAATCCCCCCCCGCGCCGACTCAGATGACTTTCAGCGTCTGCGCCGCTTTGGCCTGTATTTCACTTGAGGTAGATCTCGAAGATCTGAATCCTGTGTCCAGAGCACGGCGGAGTGACGCCGGGCCGTAGCCAGAATCACGCTGTCGGCCAGCGGTAGCTTCAATTCATGTCCCAGTTGGCCGGCGAACAAAGCGAGCGATGCATCCAGGTCAACGACGCGACCCTGCTGCATGGCCGCGATCGCCTGCAACGCGTCATCGTAACTACGCTGCTCGAGCACTCGCTTGAACACCTCATAGAGAGTAACCGAGGGTACGATAAGCTCCTCGGTCGTTTCTATCGCAGGTGCAAAGAAGTCCGCGTTCGAAGCATCGGCGAAGTACTCGAGCCAACCCGACGAATCGACTATGTTCATTCCCGGTCCGGCTCTCGGTCCACGGTTGTGTCAATACCGCTCAGAAAGCCACGCATTGATTTCAGCGGCTGGATCGGCACCAGTTCGATCCTGTCTTCCAGGGCAAACGCTTGTAGCTTCTGACCCGGCTCGATTCCGAGCCGCTCGCGTAGCTCTTTCGGGATGACGATCTGGCACTTCGACGACACCGTCACGACATTCATACCTTGTCTCCATCGATACACTAGTCGTCTTACGCATTTATAATTTACGACCAATTCACTTTACCTCAAGTCCTTCGATGACATCACGAATTACCGCCACGGGTAGAACGGTTCAGCAGGCGCCGGAGATCTGTTGGAAGGGTGGGACCGGTGAGATCCGCGCGCCAAAAGGACGCCGCTGTGGGTTGTACGAGCGTAAGTTGGAGCGCGGCTGCCCGTTTCGGATCGTTGCCGAAGTCGCGCGACCTGTAGCGAGACAACCCACAAGGCGTCCTCCCAGCCAGCGCGACAACCCACACGGCGTCCCGTCCAACGCGAAGACCGGCAGCGGTGCTAAGACCCGAACTACGTTTTCTTGATCTCCTCCAGCACGCGCTCCGGCGTCATCGGCAACCGGCGAATCCGCGCGCCGGTAGCATCGAAGATAGCGTTCGCCACCACCGCCCCCATGTTGATGATAGCGGG
>JBDHAS010000104.1:0-12540 GCA_039588015.1 Gemmatimonadota bacterium
AGCGTGAAGATGCGATCGTTGTGGACAAGCTCCAGGCTGTGCTGACTTCGCAGCCGTAAGCGTGGGCGAGGGAAGTACTCGGGATAGTCGGCGGAATCCAGTACCTGATTCAGGTTCGCGTAGTGGAACGGATCGTTCTCGTTGTGGAGGTAGCCGCCCGCGGGGTTTTCGACCTGAGGTAGACCACCGAACGGAACTAGCCTGGTCCATACGTGCGAGGACTGTGAAGCGGGTACGGCAGCACTGTCTCCTCCAGACTGAAGCGGCAGTGATGGAATCGCGGCGTTCCAAAGGTAGTAGATGTTCCCTTCGCGATCCGCGTATGTGAAGTTCGAGCCGAGTTGGGCGCGCATCCGCATAGCCGACTTGAACTCGCTCAGGTTTCGTGAGCGCATCATGCGCAGGAACTGCTCGGCACCGCGGTATTCATTAAAGCCGGCAGCGCGAATCACGTAGATCTTTCCGCCGCCGCGATGGAAGACGGGTCCCAGCGGCGAGTACCAGTATTCGCGCGTCTCGCGGCCCAAGCCCTCGCCGTTCTTGAATTCGACCGTGACCGTCCTTCGCTGCAGCGGGACCGTATTGCCGTCGAACAGATAGTGATCGGGTCGCTCGGGATCGACGGCCAACGCGTAGATCTCGTCCGTATCGGGTCCGTTATTGGTCGTCGCCCAGCCGAGGTTCTCGTTGAAGCCGCCGTTGTAGAACAGCGGGTAACCGACGCGGAAGTCGCCATAGAAGTTGATGACCCCGGGCACCGTGACATGCGCCTCGTAGTAGCCGGCGTTCCAGTTGAGGTGTGGATTTCGAACCAGTATCGCGTTGCCCGAAGACGTACGACTGGGCGCGAACGCCCAGGCATTCGATCCTTCCTCGGTGGCGACCTGCTCCGTCGTGTCGCTGCTTTCTTCCAGCCTTCTCAGGAATCGCCGTATGGAGCCCATGGGGATCCCGCCGATCCAGCGGCCGGCCACGTCATGACCGGTGAACGTCGGTTGCATCCAGTCCGGGAACTCGTCCGGGTGAAGCTGGACGTAGTAGTTGACGCCGGCGGCGTACCCCTCGAACGCATCACGGATGTCCCCGCTCAGCTGGTGATAGGTTTCCACGGCGCGGGCGTAAGTTTGGCGGGCAAAGAAGTCGCTCTCGATGGAATCCTGCCCAAAGTAGCGGCCCATCTCACCACGACCCCTGATGAAGCCCATCGGCACGCGCTCGCCATAGTCCTCGACGTGACAATAGGCGAGGCCGAAGAAAGCGGCGGCCAAGTCATCGGCGAGAATATGTGGCACGCCGAATTGGGTTCGGCGAATCTCGACGCGCTCGGCCAGAGCGCTCGTCTGCGCTTTGCCCAGAGATGGCCAGAAACACACCGCAGCGATAACGGGAGTCAGCGCCAGGATTCGATGTTGCAGCATGAGACTAGGTCCGAGCATGGTCGAGCCTCCTCTTTCGTGAACGGCCTGACGTCTGGGGCTAGCCTAGTTCGTCGCCGGCCCGCGGCCGGCTGGCAACGTCGCTTGGGATCTGGTCTTCGATTGAGGACTGGCTAGGCAATGTACAGCGCGTGGCGTGTTTGCCAAACCGCTCGCGCAGAATCGCTTTCGTGGCTGTGCGAGCGTGAAAGATTTGCGATTCGCGAAAAAGTGTAGCCGCTCTTTCGGGCAGCGCCGCGCACTAAGTCCTTGCTACTACTCACATGGCCTTTCGGCACGGTTGTGGCATTATCAGGTGCTACCTCGCCCTCGATAGTACCGGATGCGGTAAGGACTCGTTCAAGTGAGACGGGCAAGAACTCCGGCTCAACTTGACCCGCCTGTTGTGGAGGTGCGTATGCGAACGGGAGAACTGTGGCCAAAGGGTGTGGTCTGGTTGGTGGCGACGCCGGTCGGACCCTAGAACGAACCCCCGCCAAAACTGGCGCGGCGGCAGCCGCCGGCTACCCGGGGCCGCCGCGCTTCAGCTTTCAGCGCTACTATTGTTGGGTGCAGTCCAAACCGATTCGCATCTCTGAGCACCGCTGCCGTCAAGAAGATACGCACACATATCGCACGCCTATCGCGCCCGTCGCGTCTTCCGGTCTATCCGTCCGAGCGTTACCGGTGGAACTCCTGACGACCGGTTGCGTAGGGATACCCGGTATCTCTACGGTAGGCTCGACGACGCAACGGTAAGGGGGAACGTGTACGTATCGCGGATCGCCATTCTCGCGGCAGGCGGCGCAGCCTTGGTAGCGGCCTGTAACGAAGGAAACATCAGCGAGCCGACCTGCGACGAGCGAGTCATCGCCTATTCCTCGGTCCGCTCCAGCGCTCCCGGAGAATCGAACATCTTCACGACGTGTCCCGATGGCTCTGGAGAACGGCAGCTCACTAGAAACGTGTCCTCCAACAGCTACCCGTCCTGGTCTTCCGATCGCTTGCGGATAGTGTTCCAATCGCTGCGAGACGAGAACTGGGAGATCTATGTAATGAACGCGGACGGCTCGAACCCGTTGAATCTCACGCACAGCCAGGGAGACCCGGGTGCCGCGTTTCGATCCGACCAGCATCCGGCGTGGTCCCCGGACGGTTCACGGATCGTCTTTAGCAGCTCGCGAACGGGGGAGGGCGACATCTACGTGATGGACCCTGACGGAGACAACATCGAGCGCATCACAGCCGATCCCGCTCCCGATCTGCAGCCCGCCTGGTCGCCGGACGGGACTCGCATCGTATTCGCCTCGGTACGAGACGGATGGACTCGCATTCTTGTCATCGACACTGACGGGACGAACGAGATCAGGCTAACGGACGTAGATGGCGCTCACGACTCGCATCCAGCGTGGTCGCCCAACGGCGCGAGGATAGCGTTTCAGCGCTGGACGATCGGCCATGAACGTACCGATATCTTCCTCATGGACCCGGATGGGACGGGGCTGGTCAACCTGACGGACCATTCAGCCCACGACATGGAACCGGCGTGGTCACCTGACGGCCAGCGGATCCTCTTTACCAGCACCCGTGACGAGTTTCAGAGGGTCTTCGTGATGAACCGTGATGGATCTGAGGTCCAGGTTCTGACATCGGGACCCGCGGAGTACTTGACGCCTGCCTGGAACTAGCCTAAAAGTCATCGTCGTCACGAATGATTCCGGATTGACGGTTTTGGATTAGCGAAGGCTCGGGCGCTCGTTGCCGGGAGCTATTCCAGCTTCGCTCTGTAAGTTCTAGATGTAGCCGTACCGGACCTCTCGCTTACATTGGCCTGAATGTCAACCAGGCTCCTCGAACCCCAAACGGCCGTCGAACCGAGGCTGACGACGGGTCCTGTCACCCAAGCTAAGGAGTGAGAAAGTGATCAGACGAGCAGTCCTTGTTGGGGGGGCGGCCCTGGCCATAGCCGCTCTCGCCGCCTCGCCCCTACAGGCCCAGAGCAAGTTCGCGTTCGAAGGTACCTTCGGATACACGGGTCTGGGGGGGGACTATGGCAAGGTCCTGTCCGGAGGCTGGGTCGCGGAGTTCAACATCGACTACCATCTGCGCTCGTTCCGATACGGGATCGGATACGAAGTTGGGTCGCTCGATGCGGAAGAACCGTTCGAGCACGAGAGCGTGAGCAAGGTGGGGGCCCACCTCTATGCGACCTACCTCCTACCGCTGGGCGGCAAGATAAGGCCGTTCATAACGGGGCGTCTTGGCAGCCTGCGTTTGCGCCCCGAAGGTGAGACGTTTGCGCCCGAAGTGGAGCCGCTAAGCGAGGAAGACGAGACGGACGAAGAAGGTGAGAACCCGGCGCCGCGAGTGGACGGTTTTGAAGCGGCGGTTGTCGGCGGCGTCGAGTTCGCCGTCAGCAGCCGGTTCGCGTTCGATGTATCCGGCCTGTTCAGCACGATGCGCACGGATGAAGTCGACCTGACGCCGATCGGTTTGGGGAAGGTGGACAAGGGCACGAGTTGGAGCGTGCGGGTTGCTGCGAGGTGGAGACCATGACGGCCCGACGCCGAGGTCAACGGCGAACCTTGAATGCAGGGGCCTTCACTGCGGGCCTTGCCGTAGCACTGCTACTCGGCGTCTCCGCGCCGGTCCTGGCTCAGCAGGAACGAGGTGGCCAGACGGGAGCCGAGGCGGCGACTATTAACCACGCAAACGACCTCGACTTGCCGGCAGCGTCAGATTCTGCTGCAAGGCAAAAGTCCGCTGCGGAAATCCTTCGCCCCCACTGGTCGGTCTTCGACCCGGAAAGCCCAACGGCACTCGGTGCGTCGCTGCAGACGTACGATTCCTGGGGGGTGCCCCGGAACTTCGGGCTGGCGGCCGGCGAGATCTTGCTGATCAACGCGATCGTGTGGGCGTTCAACGAGTACATCCGCGGCGCGAACTTCACCCAGGTGAGTCCGCGCAGCTGGTACGAGAACGTCAAGAAGGGCTTCACCTGGGACGACAACCATTTCAACACGAACCAGTTCGCTCATCCGTACCACGGGAATCTCTATTTCAACTCCGCGCGAACGAACGGTTTCAACTACTGGGAGTCGCTGCCGTTCGCCATCGCGGGCAGCTTCCTGTGGGAGTGCTGCGGCGAGACGCATCGAATGTCGATCAACGACTGGGTCGCTACGAGCGTCGGCGGCACCGCGTTGGGTGAGATGACCTATCGCGTATCGTCTACGGTTCTCGACAACACGGCCACCGGGTCGGAGCGAACGTGGCGAGAGATCGGGGCCACGCTGTTGAACCCGGTTCGGGGATTCAACCGCCTCACTTCCGGTCGCTGGTCGGCAATCGGCGAGAACCCGGCTGATCGGAGGCCGGACATACTTTCGAATCGAATGAACGCAGGTGTCCGGGTGATCGGGGAAGGGGAGTCGATTACCGAAAACACGCGCACCAATGCTTTCCTCGAGTTCGACTTCAGGTACGGGAGCCCGTTCGAGGGCGAACACAAGGCCCCGTTCGACTATTTCCTGATGGGCCTGCAGCTGAACTTCTCCGAGAAGCAGTTGATCGGGCGACTCCAGGTCCGCGGCGACCTCTACACCAAAGACATGAAGGAGAAGGATAGGGTCAAGCACGTCTTCACGATCGCGCAGAACTACGACTACTTCAACAACTTCGCCTACGAGTTCGGCGGTCAGAGCGTCAGTGCGTCGGTGCTCTCCCTCTTCGATCTATCGCCCAAGTGGCAACTCGCGACGGCACTGGACGGCTACGGGATCCTGATGGGGGCCATCAACTCGGATTACGCGGAGCTGGCCGTGTTCCCTCCGGATTTCGACCAGGAGAACCTGCGTACCTACGATTTTGGACCCGGCGCCGCGGCAGCGCTCGGTGCGTTCTTCTTTCATTCGGGCCGTGAAGTGCTGATGCTTCGTTACCGGTTCAACTACATCTACACGCTCAATGGTTCGGTGGAGGAAGGCGACAACGCTTGGCATTACTTTCAATGGCTGATGGCCAGGGCGTTGATCCCGATCAAGGGCAACTTCGGAATCGGTGTCGATGCCGCCGTGTTCCTGCGAAACAGCGAATACACGTGTGACGGTTGCGAGGACACCGAGCAGAGGAATCCGGAAGTCAGGTTGTACGGGTCTTGGAAGGTAGGTGAATGAGGCGGCGAGGTCCGTTCCTCCTCGAGCATGAAGGCTCGTCGCCCGCTGTAGAGGTATGGATTCGGTCTTGCGTATAGGTGGGGCGAGGTTGCGTCATCTAAAGCGGATGGCAGCGTTCGGTGTCGTTCTGCTTCATAGTCTGACAACCGGCCTACGGGCCCAGGAGGCGGAGGGAGCCGACTGGGCCCGTTTCGCAGGCGGGGCCCTTGGGCTCTACTCAGGCGCGGTTCTAGGAACGGCCGGCGCCCTGCTTCCTTGCAGCCAGACGGCGGCTGGGCCGAGGTGCGTGCGCCTGAGCGCGATCGCCGGCGGTGGAATCGGCCTCGTCAGCGGCATCTACCTGGGTGATGCGAGTGCAGGCGAAGTCGAGAGCGCGCTCGAGGGAGCAGGCTACGGACTGCTGATCGGATCGGTGGCCGGCTTTCTTCTCAAAGAACTCGTCTACACCTATGATTGGCTCGATGTCGCAACCGTGGGCGGAATCGGCATGGCGGTAGGAGCCTCTGGCAAAGGTGTGGCCATCGGCTTGGCGGCCGGCGGCCTGGCGGGCACCGCTCTTTGGCTAGCTGTGCCGTCATTCGATCCCGCGGATGCCGTGGGGTTGGGAATCGCGGGGATGGCGATCGGCGGCGTTGCCTACTGGGTCATCAGAGCGGTGGACGCGCGCGAGAGCGACCCCACGGGCGCATGGCTGGTTTTGCCGGTGACAATTCGCTTCTGAACGGGATGATCACTTCACGGCATACGGGAGGCCTTCTCGTCAGTCGCGTCGCCGCGTGCATCGGGCATGTCGCTCTCCTCTCCGCTTGCGCCATGTCACATTCGATGATCCCGGAACCTGAGGGACACGGCTGTCCGGAACCTGGGCCGCCGGCAAGCGCTTCGTCGGCTGTGAGCTGGTATTCGCCGGCCAGTCAAAGAGATCGGAAGCAACAGTCGGAGTGGTGCGCCACGGTGGGACCCGCTGTGGTAGATCCGCTCGTGTCCGGAGACTTCGGCGAGTGGAATACGGGTGACTCACTGGCCGTTGTCGTCTGGAACGTCAATGCCGGCGGTGGTGACCTTCTCGACTTCATCGACAACGAGTTGAACTTGGCCTGCGAACCGGGCGGTCCGCGCAGCCGTCCGCAGTTCAATAACTTCGTGCTTTTGCTGCAGGAAGCACGGCGGTGGTCGGACGAGGTTCCGGACGTACCGGCAGAGGCGATCAAGCCCTGGCGCGTCGCACCCGACCCGTGGCCGGGCGAGTTCACCGACATCGTGGAAATCGCTCGCCGTTGCGGGCTCGCGTTGGTGTACGTTCCCTCGATGCGCAACGGCCCAGACGAAACGCAGGGGAAGAGAGAGGACAGGGGGAACGCGATCCTCTCGACACTGCCGCTCTCGGATTTCGTGGCCATTGACCTTCCGTTCGAAGGGAGCCGCCGCGTGGCGGTGGCGGCCACGGTTCGTAGTGGGGATGGAGACCGCCTGCGCCTGGCAAACCTGCACTTCAGCGTGTCATCCAGCCTCTTCCGCATCTTCGTATCCGGCAACTCCACCCGCTTGCGCGAGGCCCTCGGCTTGGTCGAAACGTTGCGCATGTTGGAGGAATCCCGTGGGGAAGTGGAATCCATCGCCACAACGGCCGCCGGCGACGTGAACACGTATTCGGCCCAAGAGACAGCCCTTCGGGCCCTGTGGAAGAGCTTTCCAGAATCGCCGGCCTGGGACGGCAAGCCGACTCGTGGCACCTTCCCCACGGATCATGTCTTCTTCCGGAACGGTCCGATGAGCAGGATCGAGCTTGTCGACGGCTCCTATCGCCGAATCGACGGTAGCTATTTCTCCGATCATCAGGCGCGCGTCATCTGGCTGAAGATCCTGCAATAGAGGGAAGAGCACTGGCCGACGGCACCAGAAGCGATACTGAGCACCCTTCGGATATCCAGCATCGAACACCCAACATCCAATAGCGAAATGATGTAACACCTCGACATACGCTGCGGTGTTGCTTTCGACTTTCGACATTCGAGATTCGATATTCATTGTTCAAGGAGGGCAAACGTGCGGGTTGAGTTTCTTGGAACCGGCGGCGCGATCACGACGCCGCAGCCCGGTTGTCGTTGTCGAGTATGCGCGGAGGCACGCGAGAAAGGAGTACCGTACAGCCGGATGGGTCCGAGCGTGTTCGTGCACGGGCCAAACGCGCTGATCGATACGCCGGAAGAGATCAAGCTCCAACTCGATCGCTCGACGGTTACAAGAATCGACGCCTGCTTCTACTCTCACTGGCACCCCGATCACGTGATGGGACGGCGCGTTTGGGAGACGAATAGGGATTGGAGGGGATGGCCGCCAAGACATCGTTGCACCGACATCTATCTTCCGGCCCGGGTCGCCGCGGACTTCAAGCAACGACTCGGGACGTGGGAGCATCTCGCCTTTCTCGAGAGTAGGGGACTGGTGAAGCTGAACGAGGTTCCCGCCGGCGACGGAGTGGAACTCAACGGCGTCCTGGTGACTCCGGTGGGTTTGTGCGAGCCTTGCGCTTTTGCCTTCCTCCTGCGGGAGGGCGACAAACGTCTGCTCATCGCGCCGGACGAGCTGGTGGGGTGGGACCCGCCGCCGGAGGTGCAGGGGTCGGACCTTGCGGTCGTTCCGATGGGGATCTTGGAATTCGACGCCTTCACCAGCGAACGTCGAATCAATGAGAACCACAGGGTGCTGAAGACGGAGGCGACCTTCAGGCAGACCTTGAAGATCGTCGAACGGCTCGACGCCGCGCGTGTGATAATGACCCATATCGAAGAGCCGGATCAGCTTTCCTACGCCGACCTCGAGCGGCTCGAGGAGCGGCTCCGAGCGGACGGACGAAACATCAGCTTTGCTCGCGACACGCTGATCGTGGACGTGTGAAGCGCAGTAGCTGCCCCTCGCATGCGTTTGCGTCATGCTGCTCGTCTCGCCCAGATTGTGCTTCTGGAACAAGCAGCAATCGGCTCCTTACCTTCCACAGGAAGTGCTCTCGAACGCATAGCAGATGAACACTGTAAATGACTAACAATAAAGAACATACATCTATTAATATGACGCAACTTCTAGCCGACGTTCGAGACGGCGGACGTGGCGCCTTCGATCGATTACTGGCAGCCGTCTATGACGAACTGAGGCAGGTGGCGCAGCGGCAAATGCGTAAGGAACGGGAGGGCCATACGCTGAACACAACGGGCCTCGTGCACGAGGCCTACCTGAAGCTGGTAGATCAGACTCAGGTCGACTGGAGAGACCGAGCGCACTTCTTCGGCATCGCATCGAGGGCCATGCGTCAGATTCTGGTAGACCACGCCCGCAGGCGCGGTGCCCAGAAGCGAGGTGGTGCCTGGCGGCACACGACGCTCGAACCAGGCGATCTTCCCGCGGAGATGCCTGCTGCAGAGGTGCTTGCCCTGGACGATGCGCTGGATCGTCTCGACAAGCTGGATGAGCGCCTGCGTCAGGTCGTCGAGTACCGGTTCTTTGGCGGAATGACCGAGGAAGAGATCGCAGAGGCCCTGGGAATCACGGCGCGTACCGTTCAGCGGGACTGGGCGAAAGCCAGGGCCTGGTTGTACAAAGAGCTGTACCCAAGCCCGAGCGAGTCGTAGCGGTGGATTTTCGCCGCATCTTCGAGCTCTTCGAGGCCGCGCTCGGCCAGCCAAGAGGCGAACGTAAGGTGTGGCTGTCCGCGGCTTGCCCGGACGATGCGGGCGTTCGCAAAGAGGTCGAAGACATGCTGTCCGCGCACGAGAGGGCCAACGGCATTCTCGACCGATCGATCGATACCTTCAAAGCCGCTGCCGTCGGAGAGGTCACGGGCCAGACAGCCGACGTTCAGGACATTTCGGCCGGTCGTTACCGTATTCTGCACGAGTTGGGGCGCGGCGGCATGGGCGTCGTGTACAAAGCGCACGATCCGAAGCTGGATAGATTCGCAGCTCTGAAGTTCTTGCCAGCGGGCCTGCGAGCAGACGATCAGGCCAAGTCCCGCTTCATGGCGGAAGCTCGGGCCGCATCCGCGCTGGACCACCCAAACATCTGCACCATCTACGACATCGGCGAAGCGAGCGACGGACGCCTTTTCATCGCCATGGCGTACTACGAAGGCGAGACGCTGTCCGAGAGGATAGACCGAGGACCGTTACCCGTGGAGGAGTGCGTCGAGGTGGCGATACAGGTCGCGGACGGGCTCGAGCGCGCTCACGAGGCGGGGATCGTCCATCGGGACATCAAGCCCGCGAATATCGTCTTGACCTCTCGCGGTCACGCCAAGATCCTCGATTTCGGCGTGGCCAAGTTAGAAGGCGGCTCCGACGAGCTCACGCAGCCGGGAATGATCATGGGTACGCCGGCATACATGGCGCCGGAACAGTTAGTGGGCGAGGACAGTGGCCCAACGGCCGACCTGTGGTCGCTCGGGGTCGTCCTGTATGAAATGCTGACAGCGCGGCGTCCGTTTGTTGGCGACAAGGCGGCGGTGCTGCGAGCGATAGTACGCGAGCACCCGGCCTCCGTGGCCAGTCTTCGTGCCGAGGTTCCTGAGGCCCTGAGCGACATCGTTCAAAAGCTGCTCGCGAAGTCCCCGGCCGAGCGGTATCAGGGGGCACGACAGCTCATCGACAACCTGGCCCCCTTCAGTTCCGCGGGAGCCGTTGCGGGTGTCAGGTCACAGGTTGCCGATCGGGTTGGGGGAACGGTGGGAAGGCTGCCTGCGCCGCTGACGAGCTTCGTTGGGCGCGAGAATGAGATCGCCGAGGTCGGAGAACTGTTGGTCGGCGCCCGGCTGGTGACGCTCACCGGGCCGGGCGGCACGGGAAAGACCCGCCTGAGTCTTCGTGTCGCAGATACGCTGGCAGGCGACTTCGCTCACGGTGTCTGTTTCGTTCCACTGTCGTCCGTGTCGAACTCGGGGCTAGTCGGTTCCGTCATAGCGCAAGCCCTCGGCGTTGCGGAAGCGCCCGGTGTGCCCGTCCTCGAGCAGTTGAAGACGCTGTTAAGGGAACGCAGTCTGCTGCTCGTCCTCGACAACTTCGAGCAAGTGATGCACGCAGCACCGATCGTTGCCGAACTGCTGAAGCATTGCCGGAAGCTGAAGGCCTTGGTCACGAGCCGCATCGCCCTACGGTTGAGCGGTGAACAAGAATACGCGGTGCCGCCGCTCGCCCTGCCTCCGGATGTCGGAGGGGCTCACGAGATCGATACGCTCGCCGACTATTCGGCGGTCGCGCTCTTCATAGAGCGGGCCCGCGCGGCCAAACCCGGCTTCTCGCTCACGCGGGAGAATGCGGCTGCGGTGGCGGAGTTGTGCTCCAGGCTGGACGGCCTACCGCTGACCATCGAACTGGCAGCAGCGCGCATCAAGCTGCTCACGCCGCAGGCCATGCTCGCCCGCTTGGGTGCTCGTCTCGATTTGCTCAAGGGCGGTCCGCGCGATCTGCCGCCGCGTCATCAGACTCTGCGACAGGCGATGGCCTGGAGCTACGAACTGCTGGACGACGACGCGCAGAGGGCCTTTCGCTGGCTTTCGGTCTTCGTCGGTGGCTGCACGCTGGATGCGGCCGAGAAGGTGTGTCTCGCTGGTGGGGAACTCGATGTCATCGACGAGCTTGCCGCCCTTGTCGAGCACAGCCTGCTGCGACAGGAAGAGATGCCCGACGGCCAGCCTCGATTCCCGATGCTGGAAACCATTAGTGCGTACGGGATCGAGTGCCTGGCGCTGGCTGGCGAGCTCGATGATGCTCGCAGGGCCCACTCCGCCTACTTCGTCGATCTGGCCGAGACCGCTGAGCCCGAGCTCACCGGTTCGGAACAGGCGACCTGGCTCGACCGCCTGGAGACGGAACACGACAATCTGCGCGCCGCGATCTCGTGGACGGAGGAGCAAGACGATGCCGATACGGGGCTGCGGTATGGTGCGGCGCTGTGGCGTTTCTGGCTCGTGCGCGGCCACATGAACGAGGGGCGCCGGCACCTGGAACGCCTGCTCGCGATTCGCGGAGGCGGAGATGGCGGCGTCGCGCGTGCGCGCGCGTTGAACGGTTTGGGTACTCTGGCCCACAGCCAGGGGGACAATCACGAGGCCAGCGCCCTTTTGGAAGAGAGTCTTGCACTTTTCCGTGCGGTCGACGACAAGCGGGGTAGGGCGGCCGTCCTCAACAACCTGGCGTGGGTGGCCTGTGAGTTGTGTGACTTTGAGGCCGCGAAATCGCTCTCGTTAGAGGCGCTCGATCTGTGCCGCGAGCTGGGCGAGCGGAGGGGGGAGGCCGCACGGGAGCATCATGAGCAGAGCCTGGTCGTGAGACGCGAGATCGGCGACCACAGGGGAGCGGCATTCGCGCTATGTAACCTCGCCTGGGCGGAAAGGACCGCGGGCAACTACGAAAAGGCCACGGCGCACCTAGACGAGGCCCAGTCGGTCCTCGATGTGGTGGATGACAAGACACTCACGGGCTGGATGCTGAACGTGCGTGGTCGGATCGCGCACGACATCGGCGAGCACGAACGTGCCCGGGAGATTCTATCAGAGGGACGATCGCTTTGGCGCGAGGGCAGCAACAAGTCGGTTCTATACTGGACGCTGACGTGGATGGGTGAAATCGAGCTCGAGCGCGGAGAGTTGGACCGTGCCCAATCGCTCTTGGCAGAAGCGCTGACGGGTTGGGGGGACATAGACAGCCTGTGGGGAGCTGCAGTCGCTCAATGCGCTCTCGGGCGAGTCGCACACGCGCGCGGTGATGCTCAGCGCGCTCTCGATCACTTGCGTGAAAGCTTGGAGATCCGCCACGGGCTGGTGGATCGGCTGGGGGCGGCCGAGAGTCTCGAGGGTCTGGGGTCGTTGGTATGGGAACGCGGAGCCCCCGAGTCCGCTACCCGGCTGCTGGGCCTGGCGGAAGCGCTACGCGAAGAGATCGGTGCCCCGATCCCGCCCGGAA
>JBDHAS010000105.1:0-12803 GCA_039588015.1 Gemmatimonadota bacterium
CTCGCACACGATCTGCGCCATGACCGGAAAGTCGCCCTCAAGGTCCTGCGACCCGAGTTGGCTTCCGACATCGGCCCCGACCGCTTTCTGCGCGAGATCAAGCTCGCCGCCGGGCTCACCCATCCTCACATTCTGCCGCTCTACGATTCGGGCCAAACCGACGGGCTTCTGTTCTATGTGATGCCGAACATGGAGGGGGAGTCGCTGCGCGAGCACCTCGATGCCAATGGACAGCTTCCCCTCGACGAGGCACTTCAGATTGCGAGGGAGGTGGCCTCCGCGCTCGACTACGCTCATCGCCACAGCGTGGTCCACCGCGATATCAAGCCAGAAAACATCCTGTTGCACGACGGCTCCGCGACAGTGGCCGACTTCGGTATAGGGAAAGCCCTGTCTGAAGCGGAAGCCGAAATCACCCAGACCGGGATGATGCTCGGTACGCCAACTTACATCAGCCCAGAGCAGGCCGCTGGCGAGCCGGATATAGACGGTCGAAGCGATCTGTACAGCTTGGGCTGCGTTTTGTACGAGATGCTCGCCGGGGAGCCGCCGTTCACCGGGCCGAATGCTCAGGCGATCATCACCAAGCGATTCGTGTCTCCGATACCGAAGCTGTGTGCGGTCCGCGACATACCCGAAGCCGTCGACGAAGTCACGACTCGCGCGCTTGCCCGCACACCGGTGGACCGCTTTCCGTCGGCGGCGGAGTTCGCCGAGACGCTGAGGGAAATCCAGGCCGGCGGCGGGACCCCTCCCGGCGGTTTGGCAGCTGTCGCAAAGGCCGCACCGCCCAAGCAATCGATCGCCGTCGTCAGGACGTGAACGTGCGCCAGGTCGGCTCCGAGTTGGGCGTGGCCAACGTGCTGGAGGGGAGCGTTCGGAAAGTCGGCAACCGGATTCGCCTGACGGCGCAGCTAACAGACGTGGCGAACGGCTACCGCCTGTGGTCCGAGACGTACGACCGGCAGTTGGAGGATGTCTTCGCGATCCAAGACGAGGTCTCGAAGGCCATTGTCGAGGCTCTCAAGGTTCGGCTGGTCGGTGACAGCGACACGCTGGTCGTGCCGACGACGGAGAACATCGAGGCGTACACTCTATATCTAAAGGGACGCTTCTTCTTCAACAAATCCTGGGCCGAGCCAGAGTTGCGTAAGGCGATGGAGTTCTTCCAGCAGGCGTTGGAGAAGGATGCCACTTATGCCCGCGCGCACGCAGGCATCGGGGACTGTTGGGCAGCCCTCGCCGACGAGTTTGTGGCTCCGGAGGAGGCTTACACGCGCGCGAAAGCCGCCGCGGGCAACGCGCTCAACCTAGAGCCCACGCTGGTCGAAGCGCTGACGGTCATGGGCAAGGTCCTCTGCTGGTACGAATGGGATTTCGCCGGCGCCGAACGCGAGTTGCGCCAGGCCGTGACCGTCAATCCGAATTCGGCCGATGCCCACTTCGTCCTCGGAAGCACGCTTCCGGCTGTCGGACAACTAGACGACGCCATCGAGGAGATGCGAAAAGCGCTCGTCCTGGATCCGCTGGCTCCCCACCACAGCCGGTGGCTCGCACGGTTCCTGCTCTACGCCAAGGACTACAACGGGGCCATCGAACAGAACCGCAAAACGCTCGAGGTGAACCCTAACTACGCGATGTCGCACCTCGATATCGGTTCCGCCTACCTGGCGCAGGGCCAAGCGGAGGAGGCGTTCAACTGGTATCAGCGTGGGCAGTCGCTGGCGTCCGCGGTCCGCTGCTACGATGCACTGATCGTCAGGGCGCTGGCGGCGCTGGGCGAACAGGAAGAAGCCCAGGCGATCATGGAACGCCTGGAGAATGAGGCGAAGAAGACATATATGAGGGCCGACACGATGGCCATCGGCTACGCCGCGCTCGGCCAGCACGATAAAGCCTTCGCGCTCCTGGATGAGGCACTGGCCGCACGGTCGGCCGGGCTCATTTACCTCCACATCGACCCCGGCTTCGACCCGCTCCACTCCGACCCGCGCTTCGATGCGCTACTTGAGAAGGTGGGCGCGCGGTAGCAAGTCCAAGGTGGGCGGCGCTTCGTGAAGCCGCACGTTCTTGCCGATCACTTCGGCGTTCACCATATAGTCTTTGATGCACTACCTCCTGACACCTCTCGGTTCATCCGGCGATGTCTTTCCCTTTCTGGCCATCGGGCGCGAGCTCAGCAGGCGCGGGAACGACGTCACCGTGGTCGCGGCCGAGCCCTTTCGCGCCGCTGTGGAACGTGCCGGCCTCTCGTTTGCATTTGGCGGCTCGAGCGATGATTACGACGCGATGACGCACCACCCGGACCTTTGGCATCCACGCCGCGGGATGCGGCTCGTCCTCCAAATAGTATCGGCGGCACTAAGCGACCACTACGCCACGCTATTCGACCTGTACGAGCCGGGCCGCTCCGTATTGGTGGGTCACACACTGGCATTTGCAACCCGTACCTTCGAGGAGAAACATCGCGCGCCGGCCGCGACTATCCATATTGCACCCAGCATCTTTCGCTCCGAGCACGTCGCACCGGTCTTCGAACCGGGGTACGACCTGTCGAAGGCGCCGCGCAGGTACAAAAGAGGCCTATACTGGATTGCCGATCGGTTCTTCCTCGATCCGCATATCAACCCATCGCTCAACGCCTTTCGGGCGGAATTGAACCTTCCGGCGGTCGGGCGTGCCTTTCACTCCTGGATCCACTCGCCGCAGCTGACCATCGGGATATTCCCGGATTGGTTTGGGCCGCCACAGCCGGATTGGCCTCCCCAGACGCAGCTGACGGGCTTCATACTCTACGACGACCAAATGCCGGACATCGATCCTGAGATCGAAGATTTCCTGGCCGCCGGTGAGCCGCCTATCGTCTTCACACCCGGGACCGGCAATCGTCAGGCACCGGGTTTCTTCGATGCCGCCGTGAAGGCGGTCGACCTGCTGGGGATGCGAGCCCTGCTGCTCACCGGATACGCGGAACAGCTACCTGTGGATCTGCCCCCTACGGTGCGTCACGCGTCCTACCTTCCGTTCTCCAACGTCCTGCCGAGATCAGCCGCCGTCGTTCACCACGGCGGAGTCGGCACCTGCGGCCAGGGGCTAGCCGCCGGGATCCCGCAAGTCACGATGCCCATGGGCTTCGATCAGCACGACAACGCGACGCGTCTGCGCCGCCTTGGTGTCGGCACATGGCTCACGCCGCGCAAGTTCACCCCGCCGCGCCTGGCGAAGGCGCTCGAGACGCTGCTGGAGAGTCCCGAGACTGCCGCCGCTTGTCAGGAATACCGCCGCAGAGTCCGCGAAAGTGACTCGCTGCAGGAAACCTGCACGTTGCTGGAAGAGCTCGCCTCATAGGTCAGCCGGGGTGGGTCGGAGCCGGGGGACCGCGAGCTGCGGTCGACCCGACACTCGCGTGCTTAACGACCGCGAGTGCGGTGGCGCGGTTCACCTAGCCTCTTGGCCTAAGAATCGGAGTCGGGTCGCTAGAACCAACTCCGCTCGTCGGTCCCCCGGGCTCCTCCCGGCTCTGTTCCAAGCGGTGCGACCAACAGGCTGGGAGCGGGTCGTCGCAGCGTAGCTGGTTTTAGCGACGCCGCGGTTACGCCACAGGCGTAAGCGCGGGGGAGGCCGAAGCGAGACGACCCGCTCCCAGCCACCCTAGTCCCCGAACTTGATCCCCTGCGCCAGCGGCAGCTCGGCGCTCCAATTGACGGTATTCGTCTGCCGCCGCATGTACGCCTTCCAAGCGTCCGAGCCCGACTCGCGGCCGCCGCCCGTCTCCTTCTCGCCGCCGAAGGCGCCGCCGATCTCCGCGCCGCTCGTTCCTATGTTGATGTTGGCTATGCCGCAGTCGCTACCACGAGGCGAAAGGAACAGCTCGGCCTCGCGCACGTGCTCAGTAAAGATCGATGAAGACAAGCCCTGCGGGACGCCGTTGTGCAGCGCGATCGCCTGCTCGATCTCGTCCACCGCCTGCTGCGGAGTCGAAGCGGCATCGCCGTAGCCTATGATATAGAGGATAGGAGCGAAGGTCTCCTCCTGAACGATATCGTACTCATTCTTCGCCGCGGCGATGCATGGCTTCACGTAGTGGCCGCCCGGGTAGTCCCGCCCGTCCAGCTGTTCGCCTCCGTACAGGATTTCGCCGCCTTCCTGCTGGACACGCTCGATCGCGTTCTGTAGGTCCTGAACCGCGTCCCGGGTCACCAGCGGCCCCATGAGAACGCCCCGATCGCGCGGGTCGCCGATGCTGATCCCTGCATACGCCTTCACCAGGCGGCCGACCAGTTCGTCCCTCAAGGACTCGTGCACGATGATTCGCCGCGTGCTGGTGCACCGCTGGCCCGCGGTGCCCACGGCGCCGAACAGGATCGTCCGCAGCGCCATGTCCAGGTTGGCAGTGGGCGTCACGATGACCGCGTTGTTGCCGCCCAGCTCCAGGATCGTGCGGCCTAGTCGCTTGCCTACGACCGACCCGACCCGATAGCCCATCTGGCAGCTGCCCGTAGCCGATACGAGCGGAATGCGTTTGTCGTGCAGCAGGCGGTCACCTACCGTCGAGCCCTTCCCTACTACCAAAGAGAAGATCGCCGGGTCCACATCGTTTTCGCGTGCGACCTGCTCGGCCAGCCTGATGCACGCGATCGCCGTAAGCGGCGTTTGGCTAGACGGCTTGAGCACCACGGAATCGCCGCAGACGGCGGCGATGGCGGTGTTCCAGCTCCATACCGCTACCGGGAAATTGAACGCCGTGATGACGCCGACCACCCCAAGAGGGTGCCACTGCTCGAACATCCGGTGGTCCGGCCGCTCCGACTGCATGGTCAGCCCGTAAAGCTGGCGTGAGAGACCGACGGAGAAATCGCAGATGTCTACCATCTCCTGGACCTCGCCTTCGCCCTCGGCGATGATCTTGCCCATCTCCAGCGTGACAAGCTGGGCGAGATCGCTCTTGGCCTCGCGCAGCCGGTTCCCCAGCTGACGCACGACTTCGCCGCGCCTGGGGGCTGGGATCCTCCGCCACTGCAGGAACGCTTCGTGAGCCCGCGCTACGATCTGATCGTATTCCTCCTCCGTGACCTGCTGCACCGTGGCGATTCGCGAGCCGTCGATCGGGGTGATTACCTCGAGTTCCGGGCCGCTCCCTATCCAATCACCGCCAAAGCCGCCGGGGTTCACGTCCTCGATGCCGAGATTCTTCAGAAAATCCGTTCCTGTGGACATACGGGCACCTGCCTGTCTAGCAGTGGTTCGGGCGCGATTCGCGCCGATTGGGGCAAGCTGAATCGGATGACAACCGGGATTCTACAAAGGGGCCGCTCGCGCGGCTAGGCGGGCGGATTCGCCGCCAGACTAAGGCGGCGAACCGTACCGCTGCAGGTAGGCTCGCAAGTCGCCTACGTCGTACCTGCCGTTGCGGTTGTTCGCCTGATCGAGGAAGTCCTGCTCCTGCCCGGTAAGGGGATCCGTGCCGTCGAGCAGCAACGGTCCTAGCAGCCGCGCCAGAGATATGGTGCCGGTCGAGACCAACAGCTGGGCCGAGCCGCCGGCCAACAGCACTTCGTAGATGTTGACGCCGGATTCCTCGCCCAAACCCGCGTTCAGCCGCGTCGACGGTTCCGTAAGATACGTGAGCGCGTCCGCGCTTAAGGCCCCGTAGGAATCGCCCGGCTCGCCGCGGTTGCCGCCCTGGGGATGTGTCTTGACCAGCGAGCTGTCACCATCCGCCTCGAGCAACTGGACTCGATACACGGGCAGGCATTCGGCGCACGGCCTGAATGGAAGCGTGTCGTTGACTCGCTGGACCAAGACGCCCGCCGCCGGGAGGTTCGCGTCGAAGCCGATTCGGTCCCGGTACTCGATCAGCAATCGCTCCGCTTCGCCGATCGGGACTTCCAAAATCCTGCCGCTGGTCTGCACCGGCGGCAGCGTAATTTCCGCCAGCTCGACCTCACCCAGCTGTTCGATCTGGTTCAGCCAACCCAGCCGCTTCTTCTCCCAGGCCCCCAGGTGGGTGGGCTTTCTCCAGTTGACCCGCGGCTGGTCGACCGGACCGCAACCCCAGGCTCCCGCCGCCATCAGCGACCAACACCCCACGACCCAGCGCCGCTGTTCGGGCAGCAGGCCATCCACCGGGTGGTAGAAGTCCGGCAGTCCAAGCAGGTGGCCGAACTCGTGAGCGATGGTCGTGATGGGAGCGATCGACATCCCGGCACAGTCAACGATGCTCTGAATGAAGTAGGGGTCGATGATCACCGGGGTGCCGTCTGGCCGCTGGTCGTCGGTCTCGAACGCCTGGCCCGTCGCCGCGCTGATTCCCCAGAAGTGCGGCCAGATCCCGGGGCCGCCGCAGGACGCCGCGATCTCGAGGAAGTAGAAGGCGATGGCATCGACGACCCCGTTATCGTCTCCGCTGTTGGGAATGTTGTCGGGTCCATCGTTGTCGAACTGTCCGAAGTCGGTGAGCGGGTCAACCTGCGACAAAGCCTCGACCAAATACTCGCCCACTCGCGCGTCGCCGCCGAGGCCCCACTGGCTACCGACGACCTCCTCACGCGTGAGGCTGGTACGAACCCAGTGCGTCGCGTCGCCCGCGACATTCAGCAGCCCGCCCGAAACCTCCGCGTAGTACTCCCGCAGCGTGCCGTCCGCGGCCGGCCCGGTGAAGAGCGTCCGGCGTAGCTCTTCGGCCGATACGTGCGGATCTGGCGAATCGGAGAAGAGCGCAGGAACGGCCACCAGCGGCATGTCGCCGGCGACGGGCTGGGATAGGGCGATCGCCCGGTCGACCCGCGCGATCCAACCGCCCGCCATCCGCAAAACCTGCGGCTGCTCCTGCGTGTGCTCTAGTACCGCTGCCGGCAGCGTTCGCGAAGTGCGTCCCGGCGGCACCTCCACGTACTGAGCCAGCGCCGAGCCCGAAGCGAAGAAAGCGGCGACAGCCGCGAGCGCGATCCGAAGGCAGAAGCGTCTCACTATCACGCTCCCTCCACCGGCTCGACAGCGATTTCGTAACCCGCCAGCGAGCTACGCAGGCGGTTCACGCCGTCCGCCACCTCGACCAGTTCGAGCCGCGGAGGCCGGTACACGTCCGTCACGCTCATCCTGAACCGGATTTCACCGACTCCATCGAGCAGAAGCACGATCCGGGTCAGACCACCCTCCGTCCAATGGAACGCCTGCAGTCCCTCCTCGACCGATACTTCGACGACCCCTTCGTCCTCCGTCTCCAGAACGGCCGCCCCCTCGGAACCATTCGGCGAAACGAGCGTGATATCCAGATCGCCGGGAACGGGCTCCGGCTCTGGCGGCGCGTCACCGCAGGCCGCCGCTGTAAGCAGGCAGGCGACCGCCACGGCGCGCGTAACCAGGCGAAGCCGTTCGCCGCCGGGACGCGAAGCCGGAAGCGGGACACGGATCATCGGTCTCTCATGTTTGCCAATCTCTACGAACAGTCTCTTGATGCGCCTGCACCAATATAAGGCCGTCCGGCAATTCGCTGCGACGACCTCCTCGTGCCTCGTTACCTCATCACCGCGTCGGCTGCCTCTTCCGTCTCGACCAGTCGACCCGTCTCCAACTCCACCACGATGCGATCGGCGTCGTAAACGTGATCGAGCGCCGCGCGGATCGCTCGCACGTCCACCATGATGTTGCGCCCTCGCTCGGGAAGATAGACGAAGTCGCGCGACAACCCATCGATGTTGCGATCGAAGTTGAGTCCGACCAGCTCGAGCTGCGGCGTCACCGCCGGCGAACCGGAATTGCCACCATAAGTGTCGGCCGTGGAGATGAAGTTCAAAGGCGTACTCAGCTCGAGGCCGGTCGGCGGACTCCGCCAGCGTTCCGGCAGATCCCACTCGCTGCCCGGCCCATGCGAGCTATACCGATCGTACAGACCGAAGAACGTGGTGTATGGCGGGGCCAAGGTACCGTTGTACTCGTAACCCTTGACCACGCCGTCGGTGATACGTGGTGAGAACGTTCCGTCCGGCGGCACACTCCTTCCATATACCTCGAACCTGGCGCGGCCCAGATCGCTCGCCAGCCTCCGCTCCTCGCTCGAGTAACGGGCGGAAGCACCCACGTAATCGCGATACGCCGGTAGCAGGCCGGCTACCAGACGAATCGCCGGATCGTCCAGCGACAGGCGGCCATCGGTCACCGCCGCCGAAGCACGCTCCGAGTCTCCGAGGACGGACGTCTCCGCCAGCGCCTTGGCGGCCTCGGCCACAGGCTTACCCTGCAACGCGACTCGCGTTATCTCGTGTTCGGCTCCCAGATAGCGCTCGAAATCCATAAGCCGAGCATGCAAGAGGCCGTGCTCCAGCGGCACCGGCAGATTGCCGATGGCGAGCAACCGGCTCTTCAAGGCTTCCACGGTGTCGGCCGGTGCGCCGGCGGACTGCGCCGCCAGGTAGTTGTGCGCGGCCAGCGCACGGCGGAAGGTCGCGGACTCGTAGGCCGGGCTCCCCAGCGAGTAGAACGCTCCGTAGGCCGGGGCCAGTGACCTCTTACCGTTCTGGATCTCGGCGAGGCCGGCGAAGGTCGCCGCATAGCGCGCATTGAGCTGCGCCTCCTCGCTGATCGCCATCCGCAAGCGACGCTCGGCGTCCCACTTCCTCATCATTATCGCCGGATCCCTGAGGGCAGCGATCTGGCCGGTTCGAGCCTTCAGAGAGTTCGACAGCGAGTACATCCGGGTGCGGATGTTCATCGCCGCGGCAGTTTCGGGTTCGTCACGCCTGAAATCGCCCAACGCTTGCAGACGACTCACATAGAAGGCGATCCGCGTGGGCACCTCCACGTCACGTTGATACTCGAGTTGGGCGATGGTCCTCAGCCTATTGGTTGAACCCGGATTGCCGATCACGAAGACGACGTCGCCCTCCTCGACACCTTCCTGACTCCAGCCCAGGTAGTGCTCGGGTTGGTAGGGTCGCCCCTCTTTGTCGTAGACCCGCAGAAAAGCGAAATCGAGATCGTAGCGCGGGTAGGTGAAGTTGTCGGCGTCGCCCCCGAAGAAGCCCATTTGCAGTTCCGCAGCGACGACAAACCGCAGGTCGGTGAAGCGGCGAAACACATAGGCCGAGTAGCGGCCTCCGTGATAGAGCGGGACGAGTTGCACCCAGATCGAATCCCCGCGCTCGGCGTACCGCTCCTTCAGTCGCGTACCGATCGCGCCCAGCGTCTCGCGTTCGATCCGCCCTCGCTCGTCGCTCGTCTGGGCCCGATCGATGGCCGCGAACACTTCCTCGCTGACGTCCTCGATAACGATGAGTTGGTCGGCATACGTACGTGCATCCCGCCGCTCTTCCTCCAGCGACCGCGCGTAGAAACCGTCATCGAGCAGGCTCTCTCCTCCTCGCGTGACCCGCGTAATCGCGCCGCGCACGCAGTGATGGTTCGTCGCGACCAGGCCATTGGGCGAGACGAAGGACGCGGAACAACCGGGGATGCGCAGTACCGACAGCCGCGCTTGCTCGAACCATTCATCGGTGGCGTCGAAGCCGTAGGTCTCGGTGAAATACTCACCCGGCGCGTACTCGAACGTCCACATCTTGCCGAAGTCGAAGCGACCGGCGCGCACCGTGTCGAGATCGGTTTGCCCACCCTGCGCCCTTGCCGTGCCAGAGACGCCGCAGAGAGAAACGGCGACCGCCGCCAGCATAGCGGCGGCTTTGCCGCAGCGGCTCGGACCAGTGTTCACAACCCTAAACTCCATCGTACCTGCCTGGTTGACCTATTGTAAGATTAAGCGCTCCCGAATGCCGGCCCGCCTAGTTAGGCCGTCGCCATTCTATCATCCGGCCGGCTGAACAGCCACCCGGCGGCCTTCATTAAACTGTGCACTATGCTTGCGAACGGGAGGGTTGCTGGGGCGATGACGGGAAGAAAGGGTAGTCGGCTAGCGGGATTCGCCGGCGGTGACTGACGCGGGCGTGACGATCCCACCAACGCCGGATCCATCCCCCTCGATGTAGAACAACGTGAACGACGGGACCGTATGCACGGCGGGCCTCAGCTCTATCAAGGCCGTGCGCAGCTGCGATATCCCCAGCACCATCAAAGCAGCGATACCGCACAGCGGGGCTAGGAGCCCGGAAACCTGCTCGACGGGCAACCCGGAGGTGAGGTTGAAGGCACCGGCCGCGAAGACGGCGAGGGCTATCACCATCAAGCCGAGCGCCCCACGGGAGGCGAGAATGGTCTTTCGATACCTGGTCATGAACAGAGCCGCAGTGACGCCGGCGTACAAGACGATGCTATCTATAGGATGATCCTTGAACGGCAGGTCGCCCAGGAACCTCAGGTTGCGGCCCAGAGTTCCCTGTATCCTCAGGACCTCATCGGCGGCCAAGAAGCCAATCACGAAGAACACGAAGATGAAGAAACGACCCGGTTGAAGCGCCGAGCCCTTCTTCATCCAGGCAAGCACGACGCCGAAAGTCAGAGCGGCGATCGCGACCGCGGCGAGGATCAACGCCTTCAAGATGTCTCTTTCCAACTGGCGTTCGGGCCCGACGAACAGGGTAAACGAGTCCATCAGGCCAACCTTGTAGGCGGGACCTTGGGACTGTGACAGGTACTGGCCCTTGCCGAACACCACCCAGCCGTCAACGACGCTTAGAAAGCCGATGAGCGGCGCGATGAGTACGATGCTCAGCGCGATGAACAGGAGAAAGAGCTTTCCCCAGGAGCGCGGTAACTCCCTTTTGGACTTCATCTCCTCTTTCTCGCTCCTACTACTGCCGACCTTCCTCAGGCGGCAACGTCGATCGCCCCGCCGCAGCCTCGCCTCCGAGATGGCCAAAGAACCAACCCAAAGTGGACTGTTCCCCTGATCCAGACGGCTGAAGCGGGTCCGGAACCCCACAGCATCTACCCTGGGGAGATTCCGGTCAGTGCTCCCGTCCTCCAACTTGTAGACCAGACAGAGGTTATGCCGGCCAACAAACCGGCAAAGCAATTCGCATGCCGCGGTCCGATTGGAGAATCGCCTCTGCGACGCGGTATTCTGCACCATGCGACAGCCGTCCACAGAGTGTCTCATCGCCTACGCTACCAAGGAGTTCCGGTCTCAAACCCGAACGCCAACAACCGGATCCACAGCACCGCTGCAGCCGTTTTGTCTGTTATGTAACTTACATGTGCAGCATTAGAGCCACGGGACTTCGTGCATCGGCTCGACGTAGGCACATCTGCTCGGAACGTGGCTTAATCGGCGGTCGGAACCCCGATAGCGGCTCTGGTAAGCCGGCCTATACGGCGCCGCTCTCCGACCCCGCGCCGACCAGTGCCGGCGCCTCCGCCTCGCTTCTTTCCCTCCCGTTCCCGCCGACGCGTTGCTTCACAAGGGGCGATGTCACCGGCACGAAAGTCGGACGGCTCGAGGGTGTGGCGAACCTGTCGTCCAATGCCGTGGCCACATGACGCAGGCCCAGCTTCATCAAAGCGACGATTGTGCACATCCAAAAGAGCAAGTCAGACACCAGCTCTACCGGATGCTTGAAGACCTGGCTGACAGCGCTCACCATGAAGAAAGCCACCGCAGTGTCCAACAGCACGAGCGCGCCCCGAGAAGCGAGGATGGTTTCTCTGAACTTTGCCAAGAACAGGACCGCCGGAACGGCATAGAGAACCGCGATCAAGTCGTGCGGACGTTCGAAGTATGGCAGGTCCGCCAAGAACGCCATGTAACGGCCGACGGTCTCGTGCAATCCCAGCAGTTCATCGGCGGTCAGAAAGCCCATCCCGAGGGACAACAAGAGGAAGAAGCGGATGGACTCGTGACCCAGCCCACGCCTCATCCATGCCAGCATGACGCCGAACGTCAAGGATACTAATCCGATCCCCGCCAGGATGAAGGAGCTTAGCACGCCTTCCCCTAGCTGATGATCCGGGTCAACGAACAGGGCGGAAGAATCGATGAGGATTCTATCCAGGAGCCCTTGCGTTTGCGAAACGAGTTCGCCCGTCTCCACAAACCCGTGGTTCTCCATCAGCGCTAGGAAGCCAATCACGGGCGTGCTGAGAACGATACACAGCGCGACAAACAGCACGCTGAGTTTGGCTTGGCGGGCCGATACTTCTCCCGTCAACTTCATCCTACTCACCTACTTCAGCGCCTACGATCGGCCTCTTCGCAACAAGACGATGACTGCGCAGAACTTCTCTTCCTCAACGCAGCGCGTCACCCTGTACAGGCCTCGTAGGTGTTCGCTTTCGACGGCTCTGGGCGGGAATCACAAACGGCAGGATCTTTCGTGCGGGGCCTGGTCGTCACGCCGTCTTCTCACCTGACCAGGCAGAGGTCACGCCGGCAAGACAAACAACTGTGCAAGTCGCGTGCCGCCCTTCTCTTCCACCATCGCCGCGTCAAGCGGGAACCCGCTGCCCCGGCGAAGGCCTCGAGGACGTCGGACCGGGCGCGATCTGCGGCGCCCGAGCCACGGCCTCGCCCAGCGGTTAGGCGAGAATGGTGGTCAAGCTGACCGTGCTTGCCTGGACTCTTGGGCACTTGCCCCGGGGCCCGGAGACGCCTCCGGCCGCCCTTGAGAATCCCGCCGTAGCATGGTACGCTCCCTCCGGCGAATTCACACCCGAAACCAAGATCGGAGAGGCACCGAGACAATGCGACAGCGATTCGAGCATCCGCGAACGATGATGATCCTCGCGGTTATTCTGTCCCTCAGCGCCGGCACGGCACGGGCGCAGGACGAGGAAGCACAGCGGTGGGCTTTCACCGCCGAGGTCAGTGGCGTTTGGGTTGCCGGCAATTCCGAGTCGAACACTCTCGGCCTAGCCAG